>JBIQMO010000020.1:0-35514 GCA_044463245.1 Gemmatimonas aurantiaca | reverse complement strand
AGCGGGCTGAGCGAATGCTCAGCCCGCTCGAAATTCAAGACCTGACCCCGTCTCTCACTCTTGCGCACCGGTTCGCCATTCTGGAAGATCAGCGAGGGCGAGGGACGCTCACCGCCCGCCCGGGACGCCGATGCTGCGCTGCCGCGTGCCCGATTCCATCCGTTCTCCGAGAGCACCATCCGTGGAACACATCAATCTTGGCGCGATCGATTACGCGATACTGATCGTCTACTTCGCCTTCGTGCTCGGCATCGGATGGGCACTGCGACGGTTCATCAGAAGCAGCAACGACTTCTTTCTCTCGGGCCGTTCGATCCCAACGTGGATCGCCGGCCTCGCTTTCATCTCGGCCAACCTCGGCGCCCAGGAAGTCATAGGGATGGGTGCTTCCGGTGCCAAGTACGGGATCATGACGAGCCACTTCTACTGGCTCGGCGCCATTCCGGCGATGGTCTTCGTCGGCATCTTCATGATGCCCTTCTACTACGGCTCGCGCGCGCGCTCCGTTCCCGAATACCTGAAGCTCCGCTTCGACGAGAAGACGCGCGGCTTCAACGCAATCACCTTCGCGGTGATGACGATCTTCTCCTCCGGAATATCGATGTACGCGCTCGCCAAGCTTCTGGAGCTCATCCTCGGCTGGAGCTTCCACGCGAGCGTGCTCGTCTCCGCGGCGATCGTCCTGGTCTACATCTTCCTCGGCGGACTCACCTCGGCCATCTACAACGAGGTGCTGCAGTTCTTCCTCATCGTGCTCGGCTTCCTCCCGCTCGTGCTCCTCGGGCTGAAGGACGTGGGCGGGTGGAGCGGCCTCACCGCCAAGCTCCAGGTGGTTTCCACCAACGCGGGCTACGCTCCGGGTGCCTGGTCCGATTCGTGGTCCCACCTCGGTTCCGCCAGCGCCAACCCGATGGGCGTCGATTGGTTCAGCATGGTGATGGGACTCGGCTTCGTGCTCTCCTTCGGCTACTGGTGCACCGACTTTCTCGTGGTACAGCGGGCGATGGCCGCCGAGTCGATGTCGGCGGCACGCCGCACGCCGCTCTTCGCCGCCTTCCCGAAGATGCTCTTCCCCGCCCTGGTGATTCTTCCGGGGATGATCGCCATAGCGCTCGACGTCACGCGCGGCGGGCTGCTACCGGTGGGTACCGACGGGACGCCCAACTACAACCTCGCCGTCCCCGTCATGCTCGCCCACTACCTTCCCTCCGGGATGCTGGGACTCGGACTGACCGCGCTCATGGCGTCGTTCATGTCTGGGATGGCGGGCAACGTCACGGCATTCAATACCGTGTGGACCTACGACATATACCAGTCGTACATCCAGCCCGGTCGCTCCGACCGTCACTATCTCTGGATGGGCCACGCCGCCACCGTATTCGGCATCGCCCTGAGCGTGATCGCCGCTTACGCGACGACGCGCTTCAACAACATCATGGACATGCTCCAGCTCGTGTTCGCGTTCGTGAACGCGCCGCTATTCGCGACGTTCGTGCTGGGGATGTTCTGGCGCCGCACCACCGGTCACGGCGCCTTCTTCGGACTCGTGATCGGCACGCTGGTGGCGGCTATCCACCACGGTCTCGTGCTGCCTGCCGGCTCCGGGGTCGGAATCAAGGGCGGCTACCTCGGCGCGGTGCTGCACGTTTACCCGAGCGAGATGGCGCAGAACTTCTGGACCGCGATCTTCGCCTGGAGCTCGTGCTTCGTAGCCACCATCCTCATCTCGCTCGCCACCACGCGCGAGAAGAGCGATGACGACTTGAGAGGTCTCGTATGGGCGCTCACGCCCCGCGTCACAGACCACGATCTGCCGCTCTGGAAGCGCCCCGCCACGCTCGGTATAATCGTGCTGGGGTGCACGCTCATCCTGAACCTCATCTTCTGGTGATCGCTCGATGAACCTGGATCTGCGACTCCCCATCGGACTGATGTTCAGCGCCTTCGGCGTGCTGCTCTCGATCTTCGGGCTGGTCTCCGACCGCTCGATCTACCAGCGCTCGCTGGGGATCAACGTGAATCTCTGGTGGGGACTGGTACTGCTGGTATTCGGGCTGGTCATGCTCCTTTACGGCATCCGCGGCGAGCGGCGGAAGCGCGCTACCGCGCCCGAGGAAATGGGCACAGCGTCCGGATATACCTCCAGCCGCCAGATGCCCTCCCGCACGCGATCGAGAAAGTAGATCCCCTTCCCCTCGTAGCGGACTCTCGATGACGAACCGTAGCCGGAGACTCGCCGGAGCGCCGCCGGATCGGGCTGTGTTGCGCGCGTCGACCCAGCGTAGAGGAACGCATCCCGCGACGCGAGCTCGCCCAGGTTCTCCTCGTACGAGACATGGAAGTCGCCGAATCTCGTATTGATGGGGTATCCGCCGTAGCTCTTCAGCCGCGGGAGTCGCCACATCGCCTCCGCCGCGATGATAGCGCTCATGGCCTTGCGCGGCGTATACACCAGATTCAGGTAGTGCGTCTGCCAAGCCAGGTTGCGCGAGGCCGTCTCCAGCATGTCGTACGCGAACATGGCGGCGAACTGGGTGCCCACCGAACGAAACGTGCGCGCGACGGCTGGATACATGTATCCGGTTCGCAGATCAGGCGTGTCGAACTCGTAGACTATCCTCGGCATCTTCGCGAGCTCGGCGCGGAGCATGTCCGGGTAGGCATCTACCGTGCGCAGGTAGTTGCCCTCCAGCTCGTGTCCCGCGTTGAGTCCGGTGGGGCACCATCCGAAAGTCACGCCCGCTGCCTTCGACTCCCGGATCGCCTTCGCGATACGAAAGTCCTGACTCACGTTGTAGAAGATCAGCTTCGCACAGCCGGTGGAACGCACCGCGTCGCTCAGTGCGATAGCGGCCGAGTCGGTGCCCATTCGCGCCTTACCAAAGTGCCTGCCGACGCCGGGGGCGGTGGTGTCGCCGAGTGCGTCGGGCCAGTTGGAGCCGCAGAGCTGGATGGGGCTGAAGAGCATATGGATCCCCCGCTCGCGTGCGCGGGCGATCAGGTAGTCGAGCAGGTCGAGGTGATCATTGGCGCTGAGATTCCCAGCGCTGTCGGACGCTTCCCAGTCGCCCCAGAAGGTGAGTCGGATCCAGTCCCACCCCATCCGCGTGAAGTGCGCCATGTCCTCGCCGATCATCTTCTTGCGGTCGGCGTGCAGGTATCCGGCTGCGCGATAGTCGGACGCCGTCGGGAGAACGTAGTTCGCGCCGAACAGAGCGACCTCGCTGCTGTCATCGCTCCAGCGAATCACGCCCGAGCTGTCGAGGTACACGGTGCGGCCGGCATTGCTCATCGTGTCCACCCCTGGACGCTGCGCATGCGTAGCTGAAGCAAACATCGTGAGCACCGCCGCGAGCGCCAATGCGCGCAACGCGCGGCTATTGACTTCCCATCCGGCGCTCCTACATTGGCGCCCACGCTGGAGGCGACCGTCCTCGCGCAGCAGCGATCGCTCTTGCGACCCCCCCATAGTGGCAGTGAGCTCGTTCACCTCCCGTACCTCGTGAGATCGGGGGCCACATGGGCCATGTATCGTTGTCATCTCTGGTCGCAGCGTGCCTGATCCTGCTGGTTGATGTGAAGCACCAGCGTGCTCCGGGTGCTTTTCCTCCCACGCCAGCGAGCGTCACGACAGCTTCGCGCGCCTTCGAGCCACCGACCCTCCAGAACGTCTCGCGCCGGCCGCACGTGGTGGAGGTGTCGCTCGTCGCCGCGCCCGCGTGGATCGCGCTGATAGTTGGAAAAACGACACCCGTTTTCGCTTACAACGGGCACGTCCCCGGTCCCACGCTCGACGTCTACGAAGGGGATAGTGTCATAGTCCATTTCGAGAACCGTCTCCCCGAGCCGACCACCGTACACTGGCACGGTCTGCACATTCCGGCGAGCGAGGATGGCAGTCCCTTCCAGCCGGTCATGCCCGGCGAACGACACGATTTCATCTTCCGGATCGCACCGGGCACCGCCGGCACGTACTGGTATCACCCGCACCCCGATCGTCGCGCCGGCTACCAGGTGGCGATGGGTCTCTACGGCGCGATCATCGTTCGCTCCAGGCACGATCCCATTCCCGCCGCGGTACACGAGAAGCTGCTCATACTCTCCGACAATCGCTTCCATCCGGATGGCGCGCTGTCCTTCGCAGACTCCGGCTCGGAGGCGGCGCTGGTCGACGCCGAGAACGGACGCGAGGGAGATGTACTCTTCGTCAACGGCCACGTCATGCCGTCGATCGCCATCAGGAGCGGCGAGGTGCAGCGCTGGCGTATCATCAACGCATCCGCCGCACGCGTTTACCGGCTCTCGCTGGAGGGCGCGAGCATTCTCCATGTTGCCGACGACGGCGGGCTCTTCGAGCGACCCGAGAAGGTACGGGAAGTCGTGCTCGCCAACTCGGATCGCGTCGAGATCCTGGTGCGCGGCGATGCCGCCCCCGGAACGCGCACTGCGCTCAGCGCGCTCCCTTACGATCGCTACGACCCCCACACGCGCCCGACGGACTGGCAGCGTGAGCACGACCTCCTCTCGCTCGACTACTCCGATGCGCCGCCGATGGCGCCGGTTCACATCCCCTCCTCGCTGCGAGCGGTGGCGTGGCTCGACACCACCCACGTGGCCGCGCAGAGAACGCTGGTACTCACGCAGGGGATGATCAACGGGAAGATGATGGACATGAATCGCATCGACTTCACCGGGCGCATCGGCACTACCGAGATCTGGGACATCGAGAATCTGGTGTCCATGCATCACCCCTTTCATCTGCACGGATTCCGCTTCCAGGTACTCGACCGCAATGGAGTGCCTGAAAAGGTTCCGCGCTGGGAGGACACCATCGACATACCAGGCCACGAATCCGCACGGATCGTCGTGCGCTTCAATGACTTTCCGGGGAAGTGGATGTTCCACTGCCACATCATGGAGCACGAGGACATGGGGATGATGGGTGTGCTTCTACTCGAATGAGGCAAAGTCACGATGTCTATTAGAACGGGAAGTGCTTCGGCATTGGTGCTGGGTCTGGCGGCGCTGCTTTCGGCAGCTTTCCTGGCCAGGCCATACGCCCGCAACACCGAGAAGTCAGCACGTGCATCGACTAGCGGGAAAAGCATGGAAGAGCTGGTAGTCCGCGGCCGCTATCTCATCATCTCGCACGACTGTGCCGGATGCCATGGAGGTGCCGACCCGGGCAGCGATGGATGGCTGGCTGGAGCGCGGAAGCCGGAGGATGCGTTTCTGATCGGTCCCTGCGCGTACAGGCCGGGTGCTACTCCCTGCTTCCACACCTTTCCGCGCAACCTCACGCCCGACAACATGACCGGCCTGGGGCGCTTCACCGAGCGCCAGATCTTCAATGCGCTGCGCTACGGGCTCCGCCCCGAGGACACTCCCGACGTGGAAATCACCTCGTCCACACCGGGCACCGGCAACTTCCCCGCTCATCCACACTACATCGCGCCGCCGATGCCGTGGCCGGCGTGGCGGCACATGCCCGACCAGGATCTCATGGCCATCGCGGCGTACCTGAAACACGGCCTCAAGCCCGTGCGCAACAAGGTGCCCGACAGCGAGGGTCCGCCCGACTTCTGGGTGAGCGCGTACACGGTGGAGAAAATCGGACGCTATCCGGCTCCTCCCTTCCCCACCGCGAACGAGGTTGCGCCGCTCGAGGCGAAGCGACCGTAGCGGGAGCGAGCGCTCGGCGAGCACGAAACGCGACGCGATCCCTGGCGCGCAGCGGGGATCGACGGGGGCGCCTTCCCCTCCACCACCACGGTGTCGCCCGCGGCGACGGTCACGGTGCGCGTCCCCTCGGCGTAACCGAGCATCCTGGCGATGATGGTCCGGGAGCCAACCGGGACGTCGGCGATGAAGTAGGCTCCGTCATCTCTTACCAGCGTACCTCGAGTTCCGACGGCGATCGTGGCACCCGCGATTGGCTGGTGCGTCGCGGCGTCCGTTACCTGTCCGCGAATCGCGCCCGACTGTGCGTGCGCGGCGGTGGGTGCCAGAAAGGCGAGAGCCAGGAACGGACCAGCGAACCAACGTGCGCGACTCATACGCGCCTCCTCGTGGCAGTGGGTGATCCCGGACATCTGGCCGCTGAGCTTCGGGCCGATGCTGTGCTAACGCAGATCGGAATCTGTCGTCAGGCAAACTCAGGCCTCGTCACGGCGTCGCGTTCGCGCCGTGATTCGTCGGCGATTCCCCACCGTGGTTCGCAAGACGACTCGAACCGCCCGAGACCACGTCGCCGCCAGCCGAGTGACCAGGTTCGCCGTGCACGCCGGCTCCGACCCCAGCGCTTGGCTTTCACGTAGCGTATACTGCATATCCGGCCGGACACTCGCCGGACGCCCGCACTGCCGTCGCCTCGAACGCGGGGATGAGGATCGGACGTGGATGGACTGATCGAGCTCCTCTTCAAGTATCGCCCCGTGGTGTTCGAGCGCGGGCATGTCGTCTTCGGTGCGTCGGGGGCAGCTCGCGCCCTGGCGATCGCGCTCGGAATCGCGGCCATCATCGCGGTTGCCAGCTACACGCGCGCACGGGTCCGCGGCACTGGGCGCGACCGCGTGATTCTTGCTACCATGCGCGCGCTCATCCTCGCGCTCCTCCTGCTCGCGCTCCTCGACCCGGCGCTGCTCGTGGCCTCCGCGGTACCGCAGCGCAACGTGGTCGGAGTACTGGTCGATGACTCGCGCAGCATGCAGGTGGCGGACGTCGATGGCCGCACCCGCGCCGATATCGCCCGCTCGCTCCTCGATGGCGAGGACGGCGCGCTCGCCCGGGCCCTCGCCGAGAAGTTCATAGTTCGCATCTTCCGCACGAGCGGAGACGGTGGACAGGTCGCGAGTATTGGCGACCTCTCCTTCGACGGATCTTCGACGCGCCTAGCGCCCGCGCTCGAAGGCACGCGCCAGGAGCTCGAGGGAATCCCGCTCGCCGGGCTCGTCCTTGTGAGCGACGGAGCCGACAACGGATCGGCCGGCACACTCGATGAGACGCTGCGCTCGCTGCGCGCGCGTGGCGTGAGCGTCTCGACGATCGGTGTGGGGCGTGTGCGGTTCGCGAAGGACATCGAGGTAAGCCGCGTGGACGCCCCGCGTAGCGTTCTTCAGGGTGCGACGCTCATGGTCAACGTCGATGTCGCACAGCGCGGGTTCGGCGGACGTACGGTGTCGCTCGTGGTCGAGGACAGCGGTCGCATCGTCGGCACCCAGGAGGTGACGCTCCCGCCGGATGGCGATGCGACTACGGTGCGCGTGCGCATCCCCGCCGCCGCGCCGGGTGCACGGCTCTTCACCGTCCGCATCGCCCCGCAGCCGGGCGAGATGGTGACCGAGAACAACTCGCAGACAGCGCTCGTCGCGGTGCGCGACGCGCGGGCCAGGATTCTCTACATTGAAGGAGAGCCGCGCTTCGACGTCAAGTTCCTGCACATGGCCGTGGACGACGACCGCAACCTGCAGCTCGTGACACTCGTGCGTACGGCGAAGGACCGCTTCTTCCGCATGAGCATCGACGACAGCCTCGAGCTGGTGACCGGATTCCCGAAGACGCGCGAGGAGCTCTTCGCCTACCGTGGGATCGTGCTGGGAAGCATCGAGGCGAGTGCCTTCACGCTCGACCAGCTGCGTATGCTCGCGGACTTCGTGAGCGAGCGCGGCGGCGGTCTCCTGATGCTCGGCGGCCGCAAGGCGTTCGCCGAGGGCGGCTACGCGGGGACACCGGTGGCCGACGTCCTCCCCGTCGCGCTCCCCTCGGCAGACGAGGGGAAGCCGGTATCTCACGAGGTGAAGGTCGCGCTCACCCCGGCCGGCGCCATCCAGCCCGCTACTCAGATCGCGGCCAGCGACAGCGCATCCGCGGCACGATGGAAGACGATGCCGGTCGTGACGAGTGTGAACCGCATCGCCCGCGCGAAGCCCGGGGCGACTACTCTGCTCACCGGCTCGGCGCCGGACGGCGGCGACGCAAGTATCGTGATGGCCTACCAGCGATACGGCCGCGGGAAGGCGATAGCGTTCCCGATCCAGGACTCCTGGCTCTGGCAGATGGATGCGAGCATGCCGGTGGGTGACGCGACTTACAAGACTTTCTGGCGTCAGACTCTGCGCTGGCTGGTGAGCGACGTGCCGGAGCGCGCGACGATCGCCATGGCCACCGACCACGCGGGAGTGAACGAACCACTGCCGCTGAACGCGGAAGTGATGGACCGGGGATATCACGGCGTGAACGGTATGAACGCGACGGCGACGGTAATCGCTCCTTCCGGTGCGGAGCAGCGGATTCCGCTCGGATGGTCTGGCGCGCGTGATGGCCAGTACCAGGGCGCGCTCACGCCCGCCGAGCGTGGCGTCTACCGCGTTCAGGTCACCGCCCTCTCGGCGGCCGATACGATCGCGAGCGACACGGCGTTCGTCTCCGTCGCCGATCCTACCGTCGAGTCGTTCGGCGCGGAGCAGCACTCGGCGCTGTTGAAGCGCATCGCCGAGGAGACCGGCGGACGCTACTACACGGCCGCCCAGGCGACGAACGTCGCGAACGATCTCGTGTACTCGAACAGTGGGAACACCGTAGTGCAGCGGCTGGACCTCTGGGACATGCCAATTGTGTTCGTCGTGCTGCTCGCGCTCGCGGGCGGCGAATGGGCGTACAGACGCTCGCGGGGGTTGGCGTGATGCGCTTCGTGCTACTCTCCTTGATGCTCGGCGCGATGTCGGCTGCGCAGCCGCGGGCGCAGTATCGGGACACGGGGCGGGAGCCGGCGCCGGCTCCCGGCGCGGGGCCGGCGCTCGCACGGCAGGTGCCCACGCCGGCCACGCACGTCCTGATCGTGGCGGGCGTGGGCGGCGCACCGGAGTACGAGCAGGCGTTCTACGAAGGCGCGATGAAGATGGCCGAAGCCGCGCGCTCCGGCAGCGGCATACCCGACAGCGCCATCACCGTACTCACCGAGCGGCCGGAGCGCGACCCGCGGCGCATTGCAGGGCGCTCCACGAAAGTCGAAGTAGATCGCGCGATCGCGCGCATCGCGAAGGCGGCGCGTCCGGGCGAACTGGTATTCGTTCTCCTCATCGGCCACGGTAGTACGCGCGACGGGCACTCGCTCCTCAACCTGCCGGGGCCGGACATGTCGGCCGCGGACTTCGCGCGAGCGCTGAAGCCCCTCTCCGCCCAGCGCCTGGCCATCGTCAACACTGCCAGCGCGAGCGCGGAGTTCATCCCGGTACTCTCGGCGAAGAACCGCGCGATCATCACCGCCACCAGCTCGGTGATGGAGCGGAACGCGACGCGCTTCGCCCGGCACTTCGTCGACGCGTATGCGCAGGACGTGGCGGATGCGGACAAGGACGGCCGCCTCTCGCTGCTCGAGGCGTACAACTACGCGCGGCGCGAGGTAGCGCGTGAGTACGAGTCGGCGAACCAGTTGCAGAGCGAGCACGCCATGCTCGACGACGACGGCGACGGGAGAGGGACGGCCGAGCCCGGCGCTCACTCGGGCGATGGCGCGCTCGCATCGCGGCTCTTTCTGCGTGAGGGTGCGGCCGCGGCCGATGTCGTCGCGGGCGCCACGCCGAAGTCGGACGATCCGCGCGTCGCTGCGCTGCTGCACCACAAGGACTCTCTGGACGCGAAGATCGACGCGCTCAGGCGGCGCAAGGCGAGCATGGACTCCACGGCGTACGAGCGCGCACTGGAGACTCTGCTCGTCGATCTCGCTACCACCAACCAGACTCTCAGGCAACTGACCGGAGGGACGCCGTGAGACTGGACGGAGCGGTGTTGCGAAGGCTCACGATGGTGGGCGCTATCGGCCAGCTCGCGGTCTGCCTGGCCGCGGCGAGCGCCGTGTGGACACCGCTCCGCGCACAGGATCGTGCGACGATCGAGAAGCAGACGTCGCTGGGCGAGGCCCTCATGGCACGCGGCCGCCTCGATGAAGCCGCGCGGGCCTTCACCGCAGCGGTGCGCGGCTCGGCGCGCGACAGCCTCACGGCGCGGGTGCGACTCGGCGAGATCCACTGGATGCGCGGCGAGCGTGCGGCTGCCATGCGCGAGTTCGACCACTTCATCGACGTCTACAACCAGCGCGGCGAGCGCCTCACCTCGCGCGAGCTCACAGCGATCGGGATCGCATGCCGCTACCTCGGCGAAGACAACCCGGAGCTCTTCAAGGACGCACTGAAGGCGTTCGACGAAGCGATTGCGCGCGACACCACCGACATGGAACCGCGCATCCTCGAAGCCGAGCTCTTCCTCGACAAGTACAACGACGCCGATGCGCAGAAGGCGATCGCGGACGTGCTCGCGCGCGATCCCAACGAGCCACGCGCGCTGCTCGCGCTGGCACGGCGCCTGGCGAACGACGGCGAGCCGGGCGCGATGGACGCGCTCGGCCGCGCTCTGAAGGTGGAGCCGAACCTGGTGGACGCGCACGTCTTCATGGCGCGGATCCGGCTGGATGCGGAAGACCTGAAAGCCGCCACCGACGCGGCGAACCGCGCCCTGGCCGTCGATTCGGCGTACGGCCCCGCACTGGCCGCGCTGGCCGCCGCGCGCCTCCTGGCCGATGACAGTACCGGATTCGCCGGCGCCGAGCGGCGCGCCCTCGCACGCAACCCGCACGACGGCGAGTTCTACGCGACGCTCGGCGAGGTGATGGCACGCAACCGCTTCTACTCCCGCGCCGCGGCGTTCGCTCGCCAGGGGGTGGAGCGAGACCCAAAGTCGTGGCGAGCACGCGGCGTCCTCGGACTCAACCTCCTGCGCACCGGTCAGGTTGCCGACGGGCGGCGAGAGCTCGAGCGCGCCTTCGCGGGCGACCCGTACGACGTGCAGATCAAGAACACACTCGACCTCCTCGACACCTTCAAGGACTACACGGAAGTGCGCGCACCGCACTTCGTGTTCATGATCGATCGGAAGGATGCCGACCTGCTCTCGCTCTACCTTCGCGACCTTGCGGCCGAGGCCTACGACTCGCTCGCGGCGCGCTACGGATATCGTCCCGCCGACCCCGTTCGCGTGGAGATCTACCGCAGCCACGCGGACTTCTCGGTGCGCACGATGGGTCTGCCGGGGATCGGGGCGCTGGGTGTCAGCTTCGGCAACGTGCTGGCCATGGATTCGCCCTTCGGCCGAAAGGTGGGCGACTTCAACTGGGGCTCCACCTTCTGGCACGAGCTCGCGCACGCGTTCACGCTCGGCTCGAGCGATCACCGCGTGCCGCGCTGGTATTCCGAGGGGCTCTCGGTGTTCGAGGAGCGGCGCGCCCGACCCGGCTGGGGCGCGCGCGTGACGCCCGACTTCCTCGCGGCCTTCAAGGGCGGCGCGCTCCCACCGCCGAGCCGGCTCAACGACGGTTTCACGCGCCCCGCGTATCCACAGCAGGTCATCCACGCCTACTACGAGGCGTCGCTCGTGTGCGAGCTCATCGCGCGCGACCACGGCACCCAGGCGCTCGTGCGAATGCTCCGCGCGTACAAGGAGGGAATGAGCACGCCGGAGGTCTTCCGGAGTGTGCTCGGCACCACGCCCGAACAGTTCGACTCCGCCTTCGATGCCTATATGCGTCAGCGCTTCGGAGGCCGGCTGGCTGTAGTCGAGCCGCTCCGGCTCCGCGGCGATCCAGCGGACGCGAACGCGGCCGCGCGCGCGGGTGACGGAAAGTTCGCGAGCACGATGCGAGACGGTATTGCCGCGCTGCGCGCGGGGCGCGAGACTGAGGCGACGCGGCGCTTCCAGGAGGCGAAAGCGATGTTCCCCGAGTACACCGCCGGCGAGAGCGCGTACTGGTATCTGGGCCAGCTCGCCCTGAAGCGAGCCGACACGACGACTGCGATCGCCGAGCTGAAGTCCATCGTGGAGTCCAACGACACCCAGTACGAGGCGCACCTCCTGCTCGCCAGGCTTCTCGAGAGCAGGCGCGACATCGCGGGCGCTGCCGGCGTGTTGGAGCGGGCGATGTATATAGCGCCCGGCACGGCCGCCACACACGAGCGGCTGGCCGCGATGTACGCGACGCTCGGTGAGTGGCCGAAGGCGGTGCGCGAGCGGCGGGCAGTGGTGGCCCTCTCGCCGGTGGACCGGGCCGAGGCGTTCTACCAGCTCGCCCTCGCGCTGCACGGGGCGGGCGACGACGCCGGTGCGCGACATGCGGTGCTGCGGGCGCTCGAGGCGGCTCCCGACTTCGAGCGTGCACAGAAGCTACTGCTCGAGCTGCACCAGAGCGCGCCAGCGGGCGCGGGGAGGGTTCCATGAGGGTGAGAATGCGCTACGTGGTGGCGGGCATGATGCTGGTTACCACCGCGGCAGCCGCGCAACGCTTCCGGATGCGGGGCGATGCGACGGTGGAGCCCAACCCCACGTACGACGGACGTTACGCCTTCGTGCGCCTCCGCTACGGCGGCGAGGACTTCCGCTGCTGGAGCAACGAGGGCCCCGGTTGGCACCACGACTACCCTGTGGCCGATCGCAACCTGATGAAGATCGTCACCGAGCTCACCACGCTCGATGCGCGAGTGGACAGCAGTGTAGTACTCGACGCGAGCGATCCCGAGCTCTTCAGATACCCGATCGCCTACCTCTCCGAGCCCGGATGCTGGCAGCAGTCGGACGCCGAGGTACAGGGGCTACGGGCGTACCTGCAGAAGGGCGGCTTCCTGATCGTGGATGACTTCAACGGCCGCCATTGGTACAACTTCGAGGAGCAGATGCGCCGCGTGCTCCCCGATGGCCGGCTCGTCCCGCTCGATGTGTCGAACCCCGTATTCCAGTCGTTCTTCGGGATCCAGTCGCTGGAGATGATGGGATACCGCGGCGGCGCGCAGTTCTACGGGATCTACGAGAACAACGATCCGACCAGACGACTCATGGTCGTGGCCAACTATGACAACGACATCGGCGACTACTGGCAGTGGTCGGCGGAAGGATTCCTCCCCATACCGCTCACCAACGAGGCTTACAAGATCGGCGTCAACTACATCATGTACGGATTCGTTCACTGAGATCACTGGAGTCTGATCCAATTGACCAATGGGATCAGACTCCAGTGATCCATCGATTTTGAAGGCATCCACCCCGACGACGAGGGATTCCCATGGGAATAGTGACTGGAGAGAACGCCGTGCTCGAAGCGGCCGACGACATCGCGCTCGCCGATCGGCTGCGCAGCGGCACCAGCGAGATCGTGCGCGAGATGCGCAAGCTCATCGTCGGCCAGGATGACGTCATCGACCAGGCGCTCATAGCACTCTTCGCCGGCGGCAACTGTCTCATCGTCGGCGTTCCGGGCCTCGCCAAGACGCTCCTCATCCACACGATGGCCCGCGTGCTCGACCTGCGCTTCTCACGCATCCAGTTCACGCCCGACCTCATGCCGTCGGACATCACTGGCACCGACATCATCCAGGAAGACCCGGCCACCGGGCAGCGGAAGATGGCCTTCACCGCCGGCCCCATCTTCGCCAACATCGTCCTGGCCGATGAGATCAACCGTACGCCGCCCAAGACGCAGGCCGCTCTCCTCGAGGCCATGCAGGAGCATCGAGTCACCGTGCAGGGGACGACGTACGAGCTCGAGGAGCCCTTTGCCGTCTTCGCCACTCAGAACCCGATCGAGCTCGAGGGCACCTACCCGCTCCCCGAGGCGCAGCTCGACCGATTCATGTTCCAGGTGATCATCGACTACCTCGACGAGGCGCAGGAAGTGGACGTCGTACGCGCCACCACGGCCGTGCAGCGCCCCGAGTTCGCGCATGCCGTGACGGGGAGCGACATCGTCGCCTTCCAGGAGCTGGTGCGGCGCGTCCCGATCTCCGACACTGTCGCGCAGTACGCGGTCGCGCTCGCGCGCGCGTCGCGCCCCACGTCTCCTGGCGCGTCGGATCTCGTGAGAAAGTGGGTCTCGTACGGCGCCAGTACGCGCGCCGCGCAGTACCTCGTCCTCGGTGGGAAGGCGCGCGCTCTCATGCGCGGCCGCTACCACGTGAGCTTCGACGACATCCGAGCCCTCGCGCACCCCGTCCTGCGCCACCGCGTGCTCCTCAACTTCCACGCACAGTCCGAGCGCGTGACGAGCGACCAGGTGGTGGAGCACCTGCTCGAGCAGGTGCCGGTCCCGAGGAGCGGAATGTGAGGGGCGACTCCATTCGCGCCCGCTCAGACGGCGCGCGGCCGGGCGAGGCGGAGACCGGCACCGCGCCCGCGGACGCCACTACCTTTCTCGACCCCGCCACGCTGAGCCGCATCGGTAACCTCGAGCTGCTGGCGCGCACGGTGGTCGAAGGATTCATCAACGGGCTTCACCGCTCGCCGCACCTCGGCATGTCGCTCGACTTCGCCGAGCATCGCGCGTACATGCCCGGCGATGACACCCGCCGCATCGACTGGCGCCTCTGGGCGCGCACCGATCGCTACTACATCAAGGAGTTCGAGGCCGACACGAACACGAACTTCTCGATCCTGCTCGATGTGTCGGCTTCCATGAGCTACCGAAGCGGTGCGCTGACCAAGCTCGATTACGCGAAATACCTGGCGGCGTGCCTGGCCTACCTCGCGCACGGCCAGCGCGATCGCGTGGGGCTCGTCACCTTCGATGCGGATATCGTGGAGCTCGTACCTCCATCGGCGAAGCACCTGTCCGCCGTGCTGCACGCGATCGCGCGGGCGAGGGCCGAGCGCTCCGGGGAGCTGCGAGAGCCGCTGGTCAAGCTGTCCGAGCACGTCCGCAGGCGGAGCATGATCCTCCTCATCTCCGATCTCTACGCCGAGCCGGATGAGATACTGGACGCGCTCCAGCACCTCCGCCAGCGCGGAAACGACGTCATGGTCATGCACATTCTCGACCCCGCCGAGCTGGAGTTCCCCTTCGACGCGGCTGGGACCTTCGAGGACCTCGAGACAGGCGAGCGCATCCCGCTCGCCCCCCGCCGGCTGCGCGAACAGTACCGCGCGCTGATCCACGGGCACATCGACGAATTGCGAAAGCGCATCGGTGAGCAGGGGATGGACTATGCGATGTTCGACACTTCGCTCCCGCTCGACTACGCACTCTTCGATTTCCTGAGCCGGCGCGAGCGGCTCATACGTGTGCGCTGATGCCGAGCCTCCTCGCCCCCGCGTTCCTGTTCGGGCTCGCAGCCCTCGCGATACCGGTGCTCGTCCACCTCACGCATCGGGAGCGAAAGGCGGTGCTGCGCTTTCCTTCGCTCATGTTTATCGAGCGGGTCCCGTATCAGTCGGTGAAGCGACAGCGGATCCGCGACCTGCTCCTCTTCGCGCTCCGCTGCGCGGCGATCGCGCTCCTCGTGCTCGCCTTCGCGCGGCCATTTCTCGCGCGGCGCTCGGCGCTCCTCGGTCCCACCGCCGGAGCGCGGGATGTGGTCGTCCTGCTCGACCGCTCGTACAGCATGGCGTACGGGGATCGCTGGACGCGAGCGCGCGCCGCGGCGAGACGCGTGGTGGAGGGGCTGAGCGGTAACGATCGCGGCGCAGTCGTCTATTTCGACGACGCAGCCACGACCACCGGCTCGCTCACCAGCGACAGATCGGCGCTCCTCGCGGCGATCGACAGCGCGCGCCCGACCGCCGGCGGTACGCGCTACGATGCCGCGCTCCGCGTGGCCGGACGGATCCTCGGCGACACGGCGCGTGAGCGTCGCGAAGTCGTGCTCATCTCCGATGCACAACGCGCTGGCTGGAGCAGGCGCGAGCTTCCGCCGCTCCCCGCCGGTGTCAGGTTGATGCAGGTGAACGTCGGCGACAGCGCGACCTCCGACGTCGCTGTCACCGGCGTGGAGGTGCGCCACGCGGTTGATAGTGTGGGCGCGAAGTTGCACCGCGCGTCGGTCATCGCCTCGCTCGCCAACCGGAGCGCCGACTCCGTACCGGCGCGCGCCGTCACGCTCGAGCTGAACGGGCGCGTCCAGCAGACTGTAACGACCGACATTTCGCCTAACGGCAGGGCGTTGGCCCGCTTCGATGCCATTCCCCTCCCCGACGGCGTCTCGCGCGGTACGGTGCGTGCCGGCGCCGATGCGCTCGAGCCGGACAACATCTTCCACTTCACTCTCACGCGCACGCCATCGCTCCCGGTCATCGTCCTCGAGTCGCCGGGCACGGCACCGGGCGTGGGGCTGTTCGTCAGGCGCGCGCTGGGTATCGGCGATCGCCCATCCTTCGATGTGACCACGGCGCGCGGCCCGGGGCTCACGCGCGAGGCGCTGCGAAGTGCTCGGCTCGTCATCCTCGATGATGCGCCGGTGCCGGGGGGCGATGGCGGGCGCCGGCTCCTCGACTACGTCAGTGGCGGCGGCGGACTCCTGATCGCGCTCGGTGCGCACAGCCGCCCCGGCGATTGGCCCGAGCTCGCCGACCAGCTCCTCCCGCGCCCCACCGAGCCCGTCGATCGCCTCGACACACACGGTGCCACGCTCGGCTTTCTCGATCGCACGCACCCGATATTCGACGTCTTCTCCACGCCGCACAGCGGCGACTTCTCGGCGGCGCGCTTCTATCGCTACTGGAACGTCACGCCCGCACCCGGCGACCGGCAGCTGGCGCGCTTCGACGATGGCCGCGTCGCCCTGCTCGAGCGACGCGTTGGACGCGGACGGGTGCTCGTGCTCACGTCGGCGCTGGACGGCGTATGGAGCGACTTCCCATTGCAGCCGGTTTTTCTCCCCGTGCTTCGCGAGGCCGCTACGTACGCCGCCGGATACAGCGAGACGCGCCCCTGGGCACTGGTCGGCGATGTCACGCCCGTCGCGGAAAGCTCCACGCCGGCGGTGGTCGTCGCACCATCGGGGGTACGTCTGCACCTCGGTACAGCGGGCGAGCCCGCCCCATTGCAGCTCACGGAGCAGGGTTTCTACGAAATTCGACCCGATCGCGGCGCGAGCGACTCCACGCGCCTCGTCGCCGTGAACGTGAACCTGGAGGAGTCGGACCTCGCGCCGTTCGACACGGGCCTCTTCGCCGCGGCCGTCGCACCGCGCGCGGCCGCGAGCGGGTCACCGCATTCCGACGAGACGATCTCACCGACCGAGCTGGAGCGCAGGCAGCGCACCTGGTGGTACCTGATCCTCCTCGCGCTCCTGCTATTCGCCGCCGAGACGGTTTTGTCGAACAGATTACCGCACCAGGTACGCTGAGCGGCTAATCACGTACACGGGGAGCACATGGCCAGCACACTCGACATGTCAGTGTCCCGCAGGAGCCTGGACTCCGCCATCCGGACTGTTCGCAACCGGTGGCGGCTCAGGCTCTTCCTTTCCGGGCTAACGATCGTGCTCGCAGCCGCCCTGCTCACGCTCCTCGCGGGCGCGTGGGTGATGCAGCACTTCCGCTTCTCGCCATCCTCGGTCACCGCCGTGCGCATCGGCAGCTGGCTCGTGATCGCCGCGTTCACCGTGCGCTTTCTCGTGCTTCCCCTCCTGCGCCGCGCGAGCGACACGCAGGTCGCGCTGTACCTCGAGGAGCACGATCCGACGCTCGAGGCCATGGTGCTCAGCGCCGTCGAATCCACCGCCCCCGGCACACCGGCCTCGACGCAGTCACAGCATCTCGTCGCGCGCCTGGTGGACCGCGCGGTCGCGCGTACCAGAGCGATCGGCACAGGTGTTGGACTCGAAGGACGGAGCATCACCTTCTCGCTCGCGGCGATCGCGGCGATCATCGTCGTCGCGGCGCTCACGCTCGGCATCGGGCCCTCGTTCCTGCGCTCAGGTGCGCGTTTCATCGCAGCACCGTGGACGAACGCCGAGGAGGCCCGGCCGTACTACATCGTGGTGGATCCCGGAAACGCCGAGGTGGCGCGCGGGGGTGGGCAGCTCATCCGCGCACAGCTCCACGGCTTCGACGCGGATGAAGCGCAGATCGCAGTGCAGCGTGGCGCGGACAGCGCTTGGACGCACATCCCGCTGATAGCGTCGCGCGACTCGGCGGGGTTCGAGATCCGGCTCTTCGATCTCGTCCAGCGTACCTCCTACTACGTAGAGGCCAACGGCGTGCGGTCGCCGGTCTACCACCTCGACGTGCTCGATCTCCCCTACGTTCAGGCGCTGCGCCTCGAGTATCACTACCCGGCCTACACCGGCCTCCCGGCCGAGACCGTCGACGACGGCGGCGACATTGCGGCGCCCAGAGGGACGTCGGTCATCGTGCATGCCAGCACCACCATGCCTGTGAAGGGCGGTCAGATAGTAGTCGAAGGCGAGCCACCGATTCCGATGACACTCGGCGCCGATGGAGTGCTGGTGGCCACCATGTCGATAACGAAGCCCGGCTTCTATCGGATCGACCTCGAGATGACCACGGGGCGAACGGTCCGGGGCTCGCTCGATTACGTGATCGACGTGCTCGCCGACAACGGTCCGGCGATCGCCTTCACGAAGCCGGGACGCGATTCGCGCGTGACAGCGGTGGAGGAGGTATACACGGAGGTGCAGGCGACGGATGACTACGGCCTCGCGTCGGTGGATCTGCGCTACTCCGTGAACGGTGGTCCCGAGCGCGTCGTCCCGCTCTACTCGAAGGGCAAGCAGCGCACGAACGTCACCGCCGGCCACACCTTCTTCCTCGAGGAGCTCGGCCTCCAGCCCGGCGACCTCGTTTCGTACTACGCGCGCGCGACCGACAACGACAGCGCCACCGGCGGAAGCGTGGCGAAGACGGACATCTACTTCATGACCGTCCGCCCCTTCGACCAGAACTACTCGCAGTCACAGGAGGCGCAGCGCGCCGGGCAGGGTGAGGGGCAGTCGAGCAGCCCGGGCGAGCTGTCGCAGCGGCAGCGCGAGATCATCGCTGCGACGTTCAAGGTCGACCGGGACAGCGCGCAGATGACCTCGAACGACCTGCGCGACAACTTCGCGACTCTACTATTGTCGCAGAGCCGCCTGCGCGCGCAGGTGGACACGCTCGTGCAGCGCCTGGTAGGACGCGGCATCGTGAGCCGCGACTCGACCTTCCGAATCATCGCCGAGGAGCTGCCGAAGGCGGGCGCGGAGATGCGGGCCGCCGAGCAGCGGCTCGGCACGCGTCGCGCTCGCGAAGCTCTGGGACCCGAGCAGCGCGCGCTCCAGCACCTGCAGCGCGCCGAAGCGGCCTTTCGCGATATCCAGGTGCAGTTTGGGAGCGCCGGTGGCGGAGGGGGCGGCAACAGTGCCGACGACCCGCGCGCCGAGGATCTGGCCGATCTCTTCGAGCTGCAGCAGGACCAGCTGCGTAACCAGTACGAGACCGAGCAGCGAGCATCATCGAGGTCGTCCGACGACGTCGTGGACGAGACCGCGGAGAAGCTCAAGCAGCTCGCGGCGCGCCAGCAGCAGGAGAACGAGCGGCTGCGCAACCGGCTCAGCGCCGGCGCGCAGTCGCCGAGTGGCGGCGCTAGCGGGGGCGCCCAGCGTCAGCTCGCCGAGGAGACAGAGAAGGCCGCACGCCAGCTCGAGCGTCTCGCTCGCGAGCAGCCCGGTAATCGCGAGCTGCAGGAGAGCGCGCGCCGGCTCGAGGAGGCCGCGAAGGCCATGCGCCGCGCGGCGACAGGCGCGAACGACGGCGGCGTCTCACAGTCGGCGTCCGCGCTGCAACGGTTGAACGACGCACGGCAGCTTCTGGACAAGAACAGGGAAGGTCGCACAGCGCGCGACGCGAACGATGTCGAGCAGCAGGGAAAGGGCATCGCACGTGAGCAGCGCGCCATCGCCGAGGAGATGCGACAGCTGGGCGCCAACGGTGCGAGCGCAGGATCGGCCGGCAGCAACGGCGCGCGCGTACAACGGCTGATGGAGCGGCAGGACTCGCTCGCGAGCGCGATCGACACTCTGGAATCGCGACTCGGCAAGCTTTCCCGCGAATCGAGGCGCGACCAGCCAGAGGCAGCGCGCCAGTTGGAGGGCGCCGCCGACGACATCCGTCAGAGCCGCCTGTCGGATCAGGTGCGTTACTCCAAGGGTCTCGCACGCGACCCTGCATCGGAATATGCGCGCGCATTCTCGGAGCAGCTCACCCGCCAGACCGATTCTCTCGGAGAACGCGTGAGTCGCGCGGCGGACGCGCTGCGCAGTGGGGGGCGCGAGCAGCGGCAGGCCAATCGCACGCTGGAGCAGGCACGCGATCTCGTACGCGGTCTCGAATCGCTCGAGGAGCGCAAGCGGGATGCGCGCGGACAGTCGGGCCGACGGCTGCAGGGCCAGCCTGGCCAACAGGGAGCCTCTGGTCAGACTCCAGCGGGTTCTCGCGGCGGAGGCGGCGGCGGGATCGGTACCGGTGGAGGGATGGGCAGCGATGACGTCCGCCAGCTCACGCGCGAGTACCGCGAGCGCCAGCGAGACGCGGAGGAGCTGCGCCGCGAGCTGCGGGGACAGGGAATGAATACCGGCGAGCTCGATCGTGCCATTCAACGCATGCGCGCGCTGGGCATGGAGAGCACGTACGAGGATCAGGGAGAGGTGAACCAGCTGCAGTCGGCGGTCACCGAAAGCGTGAAGGCGTTCGAGTTCGCGTTGCGGCGAGCGATGAACGCCGACGAGCCCACGCCACCGGTGCTCGGTGCCGATCCGCAGGTGCCGGAGCGGTTCAAGGCACTGGTGGAGGAGTATTACCGGTCGCTGGGGAGGGTGAAGCAACCGTGAGGCGAGCGCCGGCGCTATCCCCTCAGCGCGGGCGATTCAGCGCGACGCCGGCCTCACCCAGCGGCTCGACCCAGCAACGCTGTCCACCGCGGCTTCGAGACGACGAAGCCGCTCGATCCGTGGTGCGGTTCCGAGATCGTGACCTGCGTAGCAGCCGTGGTAGTCCACCACCGTGTGAGTGCTGTCCCTGCGAAAGATCGTTAGGGTGGCAGTGGGATGGTCGGTGGCGCGGAGCGGGCAGAGCGTGCTGTCATCCGCGATCACCGTCGGCAGAGAGTAGAAGCCGAGCCGCTTGGCCTCGCCCACGAGCCACTCCACCTGGCTCGGCGTTATCGAATCCGTCTTCGTACCGGACGTATCGCCCGGGTTGCGCGAGATGAAGGTCACGGCCCCGTCGCCGCCGATCTTCAGTCGATAAGCAGGGCAGGTGCCGAAGCAGATCATGCGCTCGAGCACGAGACTGTCCGCGCCAGGCGCGCGCGCCGCGGCCGGCTCCTGCCTGTTGTGACACCCCACCACCGCTGCAACGCCGGCGAGCATGAGCGAGGCAGCACCGCAATTGAGAGCCGTCATGGAGCTTGCTCTTCGGATCGACCGGAGTGCGGCACCTCGTATACCAGCTCGGCGAAGCCAGTCCCGATCGCGCGCACCGATCGCAGTCGGAGTGGCGGCGAGGTGATCTTGCGAGGTAGAAGCGGCTTCCCTGCACCGAGCGTCACGGAGCCAATCTGCACGTGGATCTCATCGAGCAGGCCATGATCGTGGAACTGCCCCACGAGATCGCCGCCGCCCACGAGCCAGATATTCTTCCCCGCGCCCACTTTCGCCATCTCTGCATGAACCGGCCGGACATCGCCGCGCACGAAGCGAATGTCGGCACCGGGAACGACCTGCAGCTCGCGCGAGGTGAACACCCACGCGGGCTGTTCGTACGGCCACGCCTGCGGATTGCTCGCGTCCTTGAAGACGTGGTTGCGGAGGACCCACTCGTAGGTCGTGGAACCCATGGCGAGCGCGCCCACTTCCTTGATGAAAGTCGGATAGCTCGTCTCCTCGATGTCACCGAGTGGAAAGAGCCAGTCGAGCGAGTCGTTCGGATCGGCGATGAATCCATCGAGTGTGGCGGCGGTGTAGTACTGGGTTTTCATGCGTCGAACGCCACCTCGGCCGTCGGCTTCACCTCGATCAGCGGGCCGAAGCTGTTCATGTTCCGGAAGGTGTGGTTGTGATGCGCGATGATCTGGGCGGCCATCAGCACTCCATCGACGGTGGAGTGCGCGTCGGAGGCGAGGACGACGCGGTAGCCGAGTGAGAGCGCCTGTCTGAGGGTGGTGTCGACACAGTATTCCGTCTGCAGCCCGCAGATCACCAGTCGCTCTACTCCCCTCTCGTGCAGGAGCTTCTGCAGCTCCGTCCTGTGGAACGAGTTGGGAGTGGTCTTCCTCACGCGGAGATCGCCCTTCACGGCAACCAGACCATCGGCGAGCTCCCAACCCTGCGTGCCGGATCTGAAGGGCCCCTCGTCCTCCTCATGCTGCACGAAGATCACCGGCACGGACGCAGCTCGCGCGCGGCAACTCAGCGCGTTGATCCGGTCGATGACGGCATCGATGCCGAATACCTGCTCGTCTCCCGTGCAGATGGCGCGCTGGACATCGATGATGAGGAGTGCTGTGCTCAATTCTGCTCCCGAGTCGATCCGTCCGACACGCGCTGCCCGAGACGTCGGCGGGCGCGAGCCAAGGCGATTGCGTATGTGAAGGTCGGCGGCCGAGCGTTCGAGCGTGGTGGCTGCTCCGAGCGCGAGTCGATAGTGGATCCACGGATGCTCGACCTCGCCCGAAGCCTCTACATAAATCGATCGCTTCGCCGCATTCAAGGCACTACGTCGACCGGCACAAAATCGGAAGGCGAGCACATCGGTGCTGCGATGGCTCGCACATGGCCGCCGGCGCATGCTCGCCCGCGTCGGCGAATCGACATGATGACGGCACGGGTACGCACCGCAGCGCGCTACGTCGAGCGATCGTTCCGCCGGACGTTCATCTGCCCTCGATCAGGTCAGCCAATTGCGGCCACGCTCTCAGAACAAATGCGGCCAGCTCTGGTTCGTCGGATAGCATGCGGAAATCGGAGAAGTCGAATCCGGGCCCGACCGTGCAGCCCACGAGCGCATAATCCGTGAGTGGCCTTGCCGCCTGCCAGTGTCCTGCCGGGATAGTGTGCACCGGTGCATGCGCGTGGCCATCGGCTGGACCGAGGCGATGACGAGTGAGCTCCCTCGTGAGCTCGTTCAGCTCGAGGAGCTCCAGCGGCCCACCCTCGTACAGATGCCACACCTCGTCCGACATCACACGATGCCACCTGCTGACGCTCCCGCACGGCAGCAGAAAGTAGATCGTGGTGAGGGCGGCACGCGCACTGCGCCCATCCGCCGGAGCGACCTCGCGAGTCGACCGAAAGATTTCGCGATAGAAGCCACCCTCCGGATGTGGCTTCAGCTCCAGGATGTCGATCAGCTCCGCGGCGCGGGGGTGCATGGCATTCGATTCGAACCAGTCCGCGGGAGGGCGCCCCCGAAGGAGACCATGTAGCCGTTGTATGAAGTCTCGAGAACTATCGCAGCCATCCGCGAGCGATGCCTCGTCTGCTCAGCAGTATCAACCCGATTCCCACCAGCAGGACGATTCCCTGCAACACGACCGCAGTGGGGCCGGCGAGCGTTGCACCGCCGGCAAGGACGAACAGGCCGAAATCCTGTACCAGGATGCCGACGAGAGATGCGACGAAGAGGGGGAGTGCCCACCGCTTCCGCATCAGAAGCCCGACGCATCCCAGCAGCCCACCGAAGACCGCCAGTGCGGTACTCGCGACTGCCCAGCCGGGACGAGCGTCGTAGAGAGCCCGCTGCGCTTCGGGCATCCTGGCGATGTCCTCCGGGGAGAGTCGAAGGTCAGCGACAAAGGCGAAGCAACCGAGCAGGTTCCAGAGGAGTGCAACTACTGCGGCAGCCACGAACCACTTCGGCAGTCTGTCCATGATTGTTACCCTGTTCGTCGAGTTGTAGGTCGGACGCCTGGTGCAAAGCCGGGTTACGCGCTGTGCTCGCCGCGTCCCAATCTACAATTCGACCCGCCTGAACGCCTCCTGCATCTCCGTCTCGGATGGAGTGCTCAGTACGTGCTGGGCCGCGAACTCCCGTGCCTGGGGATACGACGTGGCCTAAATGCGCTCCGCCGCTCGCGCGAGGTCGTAGGACGTCTGCTGCAGCTGGACCCGGGCTCCCAACATTACCCAGCAGGCGGCGGTCGTTCCGAAGGGCATTCCCACAATACCCGCATTCACTACACGAGCCACGCTCATCGTCCGGCCGGAGCTGCTGCGCAGTCCAGCTGTATATCTCGCGAACCGGCTCAGGGGGCCGAGCTCCGGACGTGGTGCCCCAGCAGGTCACGGCGTCCTCGGTGGGTGCCGTCATGTGGGTCAGCACGGCCAGTTCACCGTTGCCGTGGATGAAGTGTGCCGGCCGGTCGAGCTCCAGCAGCCGGCGCAGCGATTCCTCTGGCATCGGGCCGGGAACCACGTCGCCGCCGACGACGACCTCATCGACGTCTGCCTTTCGAATCTCCTCGAGAACCGCTTCCAGCGCAGGCAGATTTCCGTGAATGTCGTACAGCGCCGCGACCCGCATGATCGACCTCGGGCTGGTAGAGCGAGGTGGCGTGCCCCTCATCCCCTCAACAACGGGATGAGCACAGTCGCACCATCCATCAGTGCGTGCGCGACCGCGAACGGAACCACCCGGCGAAGTCGCAGATACAGGAGCGTATCGAACAACGAGTTGGGCACCGATGCCAACAGCCGATATTCCATGAACTTCGCGTCGAATGTCAACGGCATGAACGAATGTTGCATCGACCAGGCGAACGCTACGACCGCGACAGCCACGGTCGTGCTCCGAGAGAGAACCTGGAAACGGGGCAGCAAATAGCCGTTGTAGGTCATCTGTTCGGTGAGCCCCCAGAGGAAGGGAAACACCAGCACACCGTAGAGCGAAGCCCACAATGGCAGGCCACTCAGAAAGTACGGCTGCTGAACTGCGCCGTACACGATCCACCCTGCCGCGTAGGTACCGCCGAAAATGAACAGGAGGCTCACCGGGATGAGCGCCAGACCGAGCAGCACGTCGCGGATGAGTCGCGAGCGCGCGAAGCCCACCAGATCGAACAGGCCGATCCCCTCACGACGCGTGAACCGCCAGAGCAGCGTGAGGCATCCGACGTCGATCAACGTCGCGTAAACCGGAAACCATGGCTCGGCGTCATGCCAGGGAGTCTGCGACGCCTCGAGGAGGAGGACGGCCGCCACGACAGATTGTGCTCCCACGGCAAGGGCGGCTCGTGCAAGCAGCATCAGCGCCGGGTCGCGCCAGGCCAGCGTTCCCGCCTCCCTCCGCCGAACGAGAGCTTCGCGCGAATTCGGGTTCATCGACGAGATCCCGCTCTCTCCGGAGAAGAGCTCCCTGCGTGGATCTCCCGCATTACCTGTCGGAACGCGGCCTGACGAAGGGCGTCGCCCCGCACCCATGTGTACCTCGACTGAATCTCCACCGGCCACGGTCGCCCAATGCACGCGCCGACGGGCGGGTTCCATCGCGCACACGCCGCGCCGGGGCCGCAGGGCCGATGGAAGACCTTGACAATCTAGGTAACGACGTTGCATTCTCTGCGCGTACCTAGACTATCTAAGGAAACCACCGATGCCCGAGAAGAACGAGCACCTGCACGGGACGCTTGACGCCCTCATCCTCAAGACCCTGTCGTGGGGACCGCGACACGGTTATGCGATCGCGCGCTGGCTCGAGGAGACGACGGACGGCGCGCTGGCGATCGAGGAAGGATCGCTCTACCCGGCGCTCTACCGGCTGGAGAAGCGGCGCGTGATCGAAGCCGAGTGGGGAACGTCCGAGTTGGGGCGGCGCGCGAAGTTCTACGCGCTCACACCGCACGGTCGGGCCGAGCTGCGGAAGCGGACGGCGGAGTGGGCACGCTTCGCGGACGCGGTGTCGCGCGTGCTCCTGCCGGCCTCGTGAGGTGACGCGTTGAGCGACGAGGGGCGTCGTCACCCGCGTGATCGCGTGTTGCGACCACGCGTGCGCGACGAAGTATCGGAGGAGCTGGCGTTCCACCTGGAGATGCGCACGCGCGAGCTGATGCGCGGTGGTATGGACGAGACAGCCGCGCGAGCGGAGGCGGCCGGCCGCTTTGGAGATCTGCCGGGCGTCGCAGCGGAGTGCCGGCGTCTGGGCGAGGAACGGGAGCGTGACATGAGACGAACGGAATACCTCTCTGAGCTCTGGAACGACTTGCGATACGGAGCACGGCAGCTGCGCCGCGCTCCCGGATTCGCCGCGGTCGCAATCCTCACACTCGGACTCGGGATCGGAGCGACGACGGCCATCTTCTCGGTCGTACGAGGCGTGCTCCTGCGACCACTGCCGTATCCCGCAGCGGAGCGGCTGGTAGTACCGATCTCTGTCGACCTGGCGAGCGGCGATCAATGGAGCGTGACGTACGCCGATTATCAGGACTGGCGCTCAGCCGGCGTCTTTTCGCACGTGGCGCTCTACCAGCCCACCAACGTGAATCTGGGTGGGGAAGGCCCGCCGGAGCGCGTCGAGGGCACGCGTGTGACGGAGGACTTCTTCGCCACGCTCGGCGTAGCACCTGCGCTCGGGCGGACGCTGCGACCGGACGAGTTCGAGGTCGGCTCTCCGCGGCGCGCGGTGATCTCCTACGGATTGTGGCAGCGGCGTTTCGGCGCCGATCCGAGCATCGTCGGCAAGTCGATCCGCGTGACGGGAGTGCCGGTCGAAGTGGTCGGAGTCATGCCGCGCGACAGGAGCTTTCCGTCCCCGTCCGAGATCTGGTTCCCCATCAAGATCGCGCCGGAAAACGTCGCGGACTTCGAGCGACGCGACAACTACGTGTTCGCGGGAATCGCGCGCCTGGCACCGGGGCGCACGATCGACGAGACGCGCTCGCGTCTCGCGACGATGGCCGCACGCGTCGCGCGTGAGCTCCCTGCAACCAGAGCGAACGTCTCAGTGACCGCCACGCCGCTCGTCGCCTGGATGGTAGGTGAGACGATGACTCGCGCGGTCTGGATCTTTTTCGGCTCGGTGCTCTTCGTCCTTCTGATCGCCTGCGTCAACGTGGCTAACCTGCTGATGAGCCGCTCGGCGACGCGTGGGCGCGAGCTCGCCGTGCGCGCCTCGATCGGCGCCACGCGCGAGCGCCTCGTGCGGCAGTTGTTGACGGAAAGCCTGGTGCTCGCGCTCTCCGGTGGCGCGCTCGGCATCGGGATAGCTTGGCTCGGAGTGCGCGTGCTGATCGCGCTCGCGCCCGCGGACCTTCCGCGCTCCGCGGAGATCGGCGTGGACCCACTGGTGCTACTCTTCGCGGCAGGTGCTTCACTCGTTGCCGCAGTGATGTTCGGGCTGCTGCCAGCGCTGCGCGGCTCGCGTGAGGACGCCGCCGCAGTGCTCAACGAATCGGACCGCCGGACCACGAGCGGTGTGCACGGCCGACACAGGCGCCAGCTCCTGGTAGCAACGGAGCTGGCTCTCTCGATGGTGCTCCTCGTGGGAGCCGGGTTGCTGCTGCGCAGCTTCGACCAACTCCGCGCCACCGATCCGGGGCTGCGCACCGACCACGTCCTCACCTTCTCACTCTCGCTCCAGGGCGAGAAATACGAGAGCGACGCAGTCAGCGAGGGAGCATTCCGGACGCTGCTCGAACGCCTGCGCGCGCTACCGGGCGTCGAACACGCCGCGATCACCTCTTCGCTCCCCGTCGGGGGCGGCGGTTTCTATCTCGGACGCTCCTTCCTCGCCGAAGGGCGCCCCGAGCCGCCTGCAGGTAAGGACCTCGCCGCTCAGTGGGTAGTCGTATCGCCCGACCTCTTCGGCACGCTCGGCATCCCGCTTCTCGCTGGTCGCACCTTCACGGCTACCGACGATTCGGCTTCCACGCCCGTGATGATCGTCAACCGCGAATTCGTGCGGAGGATGTTCCCCGATGGGAATGCACTGGGGAAGCGCGTTCGCTCCTGGCGCGACGAGAACGTCTATCGCGAGATCGTCGGCGTCGCCGGGGATGTGCGCTACTTCAGTGCCGGCGACTCGCTCCGCCCACTCGTCTACGTGCCACTCCCGCAGAGCCTCTGGCACAGCATGGTCATCGCGGTCCGCACCTCGCTCCCTCCAGAGTCGCTCGCGCCGAGTGTCCGCGCCGCCGTGGCCTCGCTCGACCCGAACCTGGCCGTGGACGACGTGCAGACGATGGAACAGGCGCTGAACGACTCGATGGCGCGGAGCCGGTTCAGCGCCGCGCTTCTCTCGCTCTTCGCCGCGCTCGCGCTCGTTCTCGCGGTGGTGGGTACCTATGGCGTACTCTCCTACGGAGTGACACAGCGACGCAAGGAGATCGGCATCCGCATGGCACTCGGCGCGCGGCCTGGAACGGTGCTCGGCATGGTGCTCCGCGAGGCGGGCGGCGTCGTCGCGGTCGGGCTCGCCGCGGGACTGCTCGGCGCCTTCGCGCTCACCCGCCTGATGCGCGGACTGCTCTACGAGGTGAGTGCGATCGACCCCGGCATCTACGCGATAGTCGCCGTGCTTCTTGCTGGTGCCGCGATCGTGGCGAGCGTCATCCCGGCCCGTCAGGCTGCATCAGTGGACCCGGTAAGTACAATTCGGGAGGGGTAGCGCTTCAGGCGCGCACTACGGCGTAGAGATACTGGTCGAGGATCACGCCGCCCTTATCGCGCTGAAGAACGTCTCGTCCGTCTCAGGGTGATCGTGCCAGATGAAATCACCCTTCACCTTCACGAGCTTGAACTGATAGTCGTTCATCTCCGCGATCACCCTGGGCGACCAGTGCTCGTGGAGTAGTTCGAGCTTGTCTCGAAGGCTGACGGCGTTGTAGCTCATAGAGCCTCCTTCGATCGATGACTCCGGCGCCGTGGCGTGGGACTACGCCCGGGCGATGACGTAATGCATCGCCTTCTCACTGGCGACGCACTCCGACGTGGTGTAGCCGAGCGCCGGCAGGTCGAGTCCAGTCAGTAGATGCTCGCCGGAGCCGAGCAGGATCGGTGACACCGCGAAGTGCATCTCATCGACCAGGCCGGCTTGCAGATACTGGCGAATCGTCGCAGCGCCGCCAAGGAGGCGAATGTCCTGGCCACCTGCCGCGGCCCGTGCACGCTCGAGCGCGGCATGGATCCCATCGGTAACGAAGTGGAAGACCGTCCCGCCCTCCATTTCGAGATGAAGTTCTTCGTCCGCGATCATCGCACGATGATCGCAGCACCCATCCAACGTGACGTTTATGGAATATCGAAGAGGTCGCATGTGGAGTTACACGGACATGATAGCGACGACCTTCCACATTGCTCGCTCCTTTCGAGGGCTAGAGGCTGCGTACGTGTGGGTTACACCATCACGACGAACCAGCACTCCGCGGATCGACATCGCGACGCAGTGGCGGCTCGGACGCAGAGGAGAGCTCATCGGGTAATCGGCGATCTCAGCAGAGCATCGGAAGTTCGGCCGACACGTCCGCGCGGGATCGTGACCTCGCGACCCTCAGGTTCCCGCCCGAAACCCTTCCCCACCCCTCCCCCACCCTCTCTATCTTACGAATCAGTCTCTCCCCGACAGCACCGGAGGCCGACGTGAACGAATCGATACTGCGCGCCCACATCTCGCGGGCGCTCGACTGGGCCGATGCTCACGTGGACTTCGACACCGCGATCTCGAACATGCCGGCCAACCTGCGCGGCACCAAACCGGAGAACGCGGCTCACACTCCCTGGGAGCTCCTCGAGCACCTTCGCATCGCCCAGGAAGACATCCTCGACTTCTGCCGCAATCCGGGGTATTGGGAGCGCAACTGGCCCGACGAGTACTGGCCGCCCTCGCCCGAACCGCCCGATGATGGCGCCTGGGAGAGAAGTGCCGATGCGTTCCGTCGCGACAGAGAGGACCTCAAGCGCCTCGCGCTCGATCCCTCCATCGAGCTTTTCGCCGCCATCCCGCATGGTACAGGCCAGACCTACCTGCGCGAGCTCCTGCTGGTGATCGACCACAACTCGTACCACCTCGGCCAGCTGGTGGGAGTGCGCGTCCAGCTCGGCTGCTGGCCACCCGGCTAGTTCGGCTTACGATACACGCCCCACCGAGCGCCCCACCAACATCAACGGAGCAGCAGATGGGAACTCGAGATCCGCGAGTCGACACGTACATCGAGACAGCAGCGCCGTTCGCCCGGCCGATCCTCACGCGCATCCGCGAAATCGTCCACGACACCTGCCCGGATGTCGAGGAGACGATCAAGTGGCGCTTCCCCAACTTCACGTATCACGGGATGCTGTGCAGCATGGCCGCCTTCAAGAAGCACTGCTCCTTCGGCTTCTGGAAGGGCGATCTCGTGCTCGGCGACAACGTGCATCCCTCCGACAATGCGATGGGTCAGTTCGGGCGCATCGAGTCGCTCGACGATCTTCCTTCGAAAGCGATCCTCGCCGGCTACATACGCAAGGCGATGCGCCTGAACGAGGAGCGTATTTCGAAGCCGAAATCGAGCGCGAAGGGAGTGAAGAGAGGAAAGAGAAAACCGCTCGCCGTACCCGACGACCTCCAGAGCGCCCTTCGCCGCAACGCCGCCGCGCGTGCCGCCTTCGCCAGGTTCACACCGAGCCAGCAGCGCGACTACATCGAGTGGCTCAGCGAAGCGAAGCGCGAGGATACCAGGCAGCGACGCCTCGACACCGCCATCGAGTGGATCGCCGAAGGAAAGACGCGCAACTGGAAGTACATCAGGAGCTGAACGGCGAGCTGGTATTCATCGCCGCGAGCCGGTACTCACCGCTCCTCGGTGCGCTCCTCACTCTCCGCCGTCGGCGATTCCGCAGCGCTGCCGCGCCACGTCAACCGCCACTCGCGCGTCTCACCCGGCTCGAGCCACGCCGCGTCGCGCCAGCCACCCAGCGCTTCGCTCAGCGAATCCGGCGATCCGATGGATGGCGCGAGCGCGATGGTTCTCGCCGAGCGTCGCTTCCCGAACGCGCTCCAACCTGGCTTGCCGATGGAGAGCGCCACATGTCGGACCCGTTCGATGTCGAAGGACACCTCGAGCCGGGCGCCTTCCGACTCCACCGCCGCGCGGCCAACGCCGGGATCGAAGTAGATGCGGCACGAATAGGCGCGCGCCACGTCGTCCGGCCGCGTGAGGTCCACCAGCTTCCCTCCGACCACCGCGCGCGGCCAGTGCAGGTACGCGCCCGGCCCACCCAACTCCACGCCCTCCTGCGACCAGACGCGCGCGCGTGACCCCTCGGGGAGAACGAGTCGCGTGCTCTTCGTGAGCGGGAGCACCACCTGAGCCGACCATACGAACGGCAGTCGCGCATCGCCGTCGTTGCTCGCCGCGTATTGCATCTCGACCGAGCCCGAGTTGCTCACGAAGACGCCGCGCACGAAGCGGTACGGCATCCGTCGCCCCTGCCAGCTCGTGGAGGCGAACATCCCCTCGGCCCGGGTCTCGAGCGAGAAGGTCGCCGGCTGCGACCAGAGCTCACCATGGTCGGGGAGCGAGAGCCCTCCGTAGCGCGTGACGTGCGACGGAAGCGTGCATGGCGCGATGGTGGGAAAGAGCTCGTCGTAGCCGCCGCCGTCCACGCGCTCATCGTACGCTGCGCCATCAACCGGGGCGCTGCGTCCAGCGAGCTCCCCGCCCCACAGCCACTCTCGCCCCGCGAACTCGAGCGAGACGATCTTCCCGCCGAGCGCCGGGACGATGACCGCCTTCGTGCTGCCGGCGCGCAGCTCGGCCGTTCCGAACGGAGCGCTGGAAGCCGGAGCGCTCGCCGTCATTCTACCGTGGCTGGATCGATTCCGCGGGTCGCGAAGATCCGTGCTACGGCCTCGCCGATCTTGTTGTTCGGCGTGCTCGCTCCAGCGGTGATCCCCACTCGCACCGGTCCCTCCGCCGGCAGCCAGTCGGCCGTCTCCACCTCATCGCTCGCAGACTTTCCAGCCAGCTTGTGGCGGATGGTGCCGCGCTCGGGATCGAGGCAGGTAGCATCCTCCACGTGGTAGGTGCTCACGCGTTCCGCGCAGATTGCCGCGAGCGACATCGTGTTGCTGGAGTTGTAGCCGCCCACCACTACTATCACGTCGAGCGGCTCCTCGAGCAGCTCCTTCACGGCATCCTGTCTCTCCTGCGTCGCGCTGCAGATGGTATCGAACGAGCGGAAGTTCGCCTCGCGATACGCGGCGCCGTGAGCACGCTCCATGGCCGCGCCCACTTCGGCGGCGATCGCCAGCGATTCGCTGGCCAGCATCGTTGTCTGGTTCGCCACGCCCACGCGACGCAGATGCACATCCGGATCGAAGCCCGGCGATGCGGCGTGCGCGAAGCGCGCGAGGAAGCCCTCGCGGTCGCCACGCCCCTCGATGTAGTCGCAAACGAGCCTGGCCTCGGACATGTCGCGCACTACTAGGAAGGATCCACCTTCGTACTTCTCCACCTGTGACGCCGTGGCGCGCGTCTCCTCGTGGTAGTGCTTTCCATGGATCAGCGCCGTGAACCCGTCCTTCGCGTACCGCTCGACGCGCTTCCACACGTTGAGCACCGAGCCACAGGTAGTGTCCACCAGCACGCAGCCGATCTTGCGCAGCGTCTCGAAGTCACGGATGGCCACACCGAAAGCGGGGATGATCACCACATCGTCCGGCTCGATGCGCGAGTAGTCGAAGCGCGGAATCACCTTCCCGTTGTCCTTCCCGGGCACCGCCCCATCGACGCCGTTCGCACGCGGCGCGTCGGTCACTGGCATGAGGATCTCCACCCCCATCGCGCGCAGCTTGGCATTCACGTGCGGGTTGTGGATGATCTCGCCCACGAGCACCACGCGCCGCCCCGGGAACTTGGCCCTCGCCTGGTACGCGTAGTCCACCGCGCGCTCCACGCCGTAGCAGAAACCGAACTCGCGAGCCAGCCGCACGGTGGTATCGCCCACTGTCAGCTCGAACTCCCGCTCGCGCATGAGATCCACCAGACGCCCCGAGTAGTCCGCATCCAGCGTCCCCTGCACCTCGGCCTTGAGTCCTAGCCCCTTGCGGTAGTAGGTGATGGGATCAGACATGAGACGGAATTTAAGGGGAGGGAGGGGGAAAGAAAGCAGTGGCCGACGGGGTCAGGTCTTTAATTTCGAGCCGTATGAGCGACCGCTCATACGGCTCGAAATTAAAGACCTGACCCCGTCTCTCCCTACCGGTAGATGAAGTAGGCTCCCACCCTCTCCCCCCACTCCTTCGCCTCGCGGTCCCAGCGGGAGAGGAGGGAGTCGATCGATTTCGTTCCCGTCGTGTCGGCGAGGAGGGCTTCGCGGAGGGCGGTGGTCCCGGCCAGTCGGTCGAAGTGAGAGGTGCGCCACTCCCACTCCTTCGTATGGCGGGAGTAGATCGCCTGGAGGAGATGCACGCCCACGCTCACGGGCTCGAGCCTGTCGCGGTCGGTGACCTGGATCTCGATCATCGGGATCGTCTGGCCGCCCCACTTCTGACCCGCGGCGACGGTGCGCGACGTCGAGTCGAAGTGCACGCCGGGGAGCTGCTCGGCGTTGAGAGCGGCGGCGATCGCACCGGCGTCATTCAACCAGCCAGCGCCTACCACTCTGAAGGGGCGGTCGGTGCCGCGTCCTTCGCTCAGGTTGGTCCCCTCGAAGAACACCGTCCCGGTGTACAGGAGCGTGGCATCCAGATCGCGGAGATTCGGCGAGGGGTTGACCCATGGAATTCCAGTCTCGTCGAACCACATGGATCTGCGGTACCCGTCCATCGGCACGACCGTGACGTTGGCCTGCACCTGGCCGGTGCCCACGAGGTAGCGCAGCAGTTCGCCCGGAGTGAGGCCGTAGCGCAGTGCCACGGGATACTGTCCGACGAACGAGCGCTGCGCGGTATCGAGCACACCACCGCCGAAACGATCGCCACGTATCGGGTCTGGACGATCGAGAACCACGAACGGCTTACCCACCTTCGCCGCCGCCACAGCGGAGAGCACCATCGTCCACTGGAAGGTGTACACGCGCGCGCCGACGTCCTGGATGTCGTACACGAGAACGTCGATCTTGTCGAGCATCTCGGGAGTCGGCACCCTGATGTCGCCGTAGAGCGAGTAGATCGGGATCCCCGTAGCGGAGTCCACGCTCGACGCCACCTTCGCGCCCGCCTCCGCAGTCCCGCGCAGACCGTGCTCGGGACCGAAGAGCGCTACGAGCTTCACACCTGGCGCGTGGTAGAGGAGATCGATCGTGCTCCGTCCCGTGCGGTCTCGCCCGGAAGGATTCGTGATGAGGCCCACGCGCTTCCCCTCGAGGAGATGCAGCGAGTCGCGGAGGAGCACCTCCACGCCGGGAAGCACGGAGTCCGCGGCGGCGGCTCGAACGGCCGATGCGGAGCGCTCCCCCGTATCGTCACTGGCGGCACCGCGCGCGCACCCCTGCACGCCGCCGAGTGTGATCGCCGATGCGAGTACGAAGGCAGGAATACGGAGCATGAAATGATCGTCGGGTGGGTGGTGAGTCGTGCGCACCGTCGCGCATGGGCGGGAAGCATCGCGATCGGCTGCCTGTGTGCTACTCGAGAGATGCCTGCTCGCACGGAGCCGCCCATGGCGAGCTGCTGGTAAAGCTGTAGCGTCCCCCGCACTGCCGCCACCACCCCGCACGAATCTCTGGCAACGGCACACACGCGCGACTAGCTTCACCGCGTGCCGGAACCCAGCGATCTCGAAGGACCCCAGCCGCTTCTGCGACCACCCGCGCTCGTGAAGGGCGACGCGATAGGCGTCGTCGCACCGTCGTATGCACCGCGCCCTGGTTGGTTGCTGCGCGGTATAAAGTCGCTCGAGCGCGCCGGCTTCCCCGTCATCCTCGACCCCGAGATCTCCGAGAGCCGGCACTTCACTCGCGCGGAAGATGAGCGGCGCGCCGAGAACTTCATGGGCGTCTGGCTCGACCCGCGCGTCAAGGCGGTAATCGGCGGGACCGGCGGCTACGGCGCCGTGCGAATGCTCCCCTACCTGGAGCCGGAGATCTTCCGTCGCAATCCCAAGCCCTTCGTCGGATACTCCGACATCACCGCGCTCCACCTCTGGCTGATGCGCCGCTCCGGGTTGCGCGTCTTCCACGGGCCCACGGTGGACGACTTGATCCCGTCGGTCCGCGATCCCACGATGGCTTCACTGCTCCAGGCGCTCACCGTTCCGCGCCCGGCCACGAAGCTGGGGCGCGGGATCGCCCGGGCCGTGCGCCCCGGCCGCGCGGTCGGTCGACTCATCGGCGGCAACCTGTCACTGGTACAACAGACCATCGGCACGCCGTACGAGATCGACACGCGCGGCGCGATCCTCTTCCTCGAGGAGACTCGCGACCCGATGAGCGTCCTCGATGAGAGGCTGGTCCACCTCCGCGCCGCCGGCCTGCTGCGCGGATTGCGCGGCATCGTCTTTGGCCAACTCTCGATCGACCGATCCGAGGAAGACGAGTTCGAGGACTTCCTCCTGGACCTGCTCTCCGACCTGCACGTCCCGATCCTCACCGACTTCCCCGCCGGCCACGAGGTCCCCAACATCACCGTCCCCCTGGGGACGGAAGTCGAGATCTTCGCCGATGAAGGAACGGGGTGGGTGACGTACGCGGAGGAGGCGCTGGAACAACAGGGTTCAGGAGGAAGGGTGCCGACGGGGTCAGGTCTTTAATTTCGAGCCGCATGAGCGGTCGCTCATGCGGCTCGAAATTAAAGACC
>JBIQMO010000019.1:0-37878 GCA_044463245.1 Gemmatimonas aurantiaca | reverse complement strand
GAGCCGTATGGGCGGTAGCCCATACGGCTCGAAATTAAAGACCTGACCCCGTCGTTCCCGTCACTTCTCCCCGAGGATCTCGGCGAAGAGGTCGAGTGCACGCGGGTCGCCCGACTGGCCGAGCCAGAAGAGCGCCCTGTCGCGCGCCGCAGGCGAGCCGTTACTGCGCGCCACGCGAATGAGCGCGGGTACTCCCTCGTCGTGCGGCTGCTGCGAGAGCGCGAAGATCGCGGCGTTGCGTACCTCGTCGCGATCGGACTCCTCCCCGTCACGACCGGCGAACAGCTCCCGATGATTCACGCTCGCGGCGGCCGCGCGGCTCAGCCAGAAGAGGGCGCTCGAGCGCGTTCCCTCGCGCACGCTCTCGTCGCGCGCGATGCCGAAGAGGGCCGGCCAGGGAGTCACGCTGTCTGCGAGCACGGCCGCGAGGATCGCGTCGTCGCCTACGCTCCGCCTCGCGTCGCGCGCGAGGGAGAGGAAATAGTCGGCCGCCTCGCGCGCTCCCACCATGCTCAGATCGTTCACCGCGGCCGACGAGTCGTTTCCGCCGACGTACACCCTCGCGCGATTCACCTCTCCGCCACGCACGTCGAGCACGACGCGTACAGGCCCCGGCGCACACCATCCGGTGTCGTACCCGTAGTTCGAGTAGTTGCGACGCATGAAGGTGTTGCCATTGGTGCCGATGCTACCGCGTCCGTCCCCGCACACACCGGGACGCGATGCGAAGCGTAGCTGGACCGTGCCGTCACGAACGCTCGTCACGCGAGCCGCCAGCGACTGCGCCTCGAGCGGCGCGGCGGCCAGAGTGAACGCACACGCTACCGCGAGTGACGCAGCGCGCCGCGCGAGCAAATCGCTCGCTCGTATTGCGATTGGTCGCATCACCACCTCCTCACTTCTCGAGGATGGAAGTCAGCAGCTGAACCACGCGCGGATCGTCCTTCTGGCCGAGCCAGAAGAAGGCGCGCTTCCTGAGCGAATGATCGGGATCGCTGCGCGCGATATCTATCAGCCCATCCACCGCCGCGGAGTCGTCGCGCTGCGAGAGTACGAAGATCATCCGCTCCTTCAGCTCCCTCTCCGGGAACTGCCGGTAGAGCTGGATCAGCTCCGAGGTGGGCGTCTCACCCTGACCGATCCAGAAGAGCGCCTGCTTCCGGACGGAGATCTCTCCATCGCCGCGCGCGATGCTCATCAGTGCGGGGATCCCCGCACCGTCGGGAAGCTGCGAAAGCACGAAGATGGCGTGCTTCCGAATCGTCTGGTTCTCCGATGCATCCTTCGCGATCGCACCTACCGGCTCGAGCACTTCACCCTCGCCAAGCTGTCCCGCCCAGAAGAGCGCTGGCTTGCGGACATCGACCGGCCGGTTGCGGTCACGCGCGATCTCGATGAGTGCGGGCCACACGGTCACGCTGTCCGCCAGCGCGGCGGGGGCGATCGCTTTTTGAGCTACATCGCCGCTCGCCGTGCGCGCGAGCCCCAGGAAGTAGTCGGCGGCTTCGCGCGCGCCGACCGTACCGAGGTTGGTCACTCCGCTGGTAACATCGCGGGGTTGGCCCACGTAGCTGCGCACTCTGGTCACCGAGCCGTTCGAGACCGCGAGCCGCACCCGCACCGGACCGGGCTCGCAATCGTAATTCCACCTTTCGCCACGCACTCCGGTCGAGCCCCGGTCCTTCGATGTGAAGGAGATGCTCCCCTCGCCATTCCCGCAGACTCCGGGGCGCGAGGCGAAGCGGAGCTCCGCCTCACCCCGGACGCTCGCTATGCGCTGCGCCAGCGACTGCTGCGCTCTCACCGCTGCCGGTACGAGGAGCGAGAGCATCATCCCGACGGCGAGCGACGAGCGCTGCCGCCTGCCGCGCGCGCACGGCGCGTACGTGTCAGAGCGAGTCATTGGTGATCAGCTCCTCGAGCAGTTGCCGCACGCGCGGGTCGTTACGCTGACCGAGCCAGAAGATCGCCTTCTTGCGCAGCTCGACGTTCGAATCGTGTCTCGCGATGTCGATCAGCTTGTCGGTCGCCGCACTCTCACTGCGCTGGGAGAGGACGAAGATCACCTGCTCCTTGAGCTCCTGGTCGGGGAGACGTCCGTACATCGACGAGAGATCGGCGATGGGAAGTCCGTTCTGGCCGGCCCAGAAGAGTGCCCGCTTGCGAACATCGATGTCCTGCTTCGAGTCGGTGACGATGTCCAGCAGCCAGCGCTGGTTCTCGGCGCCTCCCCGCTGCGCGACACCCATTATGACCCGCTCCTTGAGCCGCTCGCTCTCGAGAGTGGGGAAGATCTGACGGAGATAGCTCACGTCTCCCGAGTCGCCGCGCATCTGACCCAGCGCGAGGATCACGCGCCCGCGCATCTCCTCTGAGAGATCCTTCCTGGTAGCCATGTCGCGCAGGAGCCGGCCGGCGCGCTCGCCGGGGTGCTGCGAGAGCGCGAAGATCGCCTTGCGCTGCAGCTCCTCATCCTTGGTGGTGCGCAGTATGGAATCGAGCAGCGTCACCGACTGGTCGCCCGAAACCTGACCGAGCCAGAAGACCGCCTGTCCCCTCACCTCGGACGACGGGTCGTTACGAGCAACATCCAGCAGGATCTTCGAGCTCTCCTCGTCGTTCTTCTGGGAAACCAGGAAGACCGCCTTCCGGCGCAGCGCCTCGGAGCAGGCATCGCGACGCGCGAGGACCTTCTTCAGGATCGGGAGCGCCTGATCCGCATCCATCTGCATGAGCGCGTTGAGCGCGGCGGCGCGCATGTCATCGTCATCGGAGGGACAGCCCTCCGTGGCCGAGTCCGCTGCCCTATGGATCTCCTCCGCCGCCTGCGCCTCGCCCCGCTTGGCCAGCTCGCCGCGGATGCGCGTCTCGAGAGCCGACGCGTCGCCACGGGTAGCGGCCTTCGGGAAGCGCGAGCGCTGATCGTCCAGGCTCGCGAGCGCGTCGTGCAGGTCGTCGGTCCCGCCGCGCCGGTAGAGCGAGAAGGCCCGCCAGTAGAGCGCGTCGCCGGCGTAGGCGGAGCTGGCGTAATCGTCGGCGATCTGCTCGAAGATGCGCGCGGCGCGCCCGTAGTCGCCGTCGTTCAGCGCCTTGCGTGCTACGCGATAGAGCGAGTCGGCGGAATCGCCGGGGAAGAGAGCGACAGGCGGAACGGTGCGGAACGACTCCGCCGCTTCCACGGCGCGAGTCGTCTCGTAAAGCGAGCCGAACGGCGCGCCGCTCCAGCTGCCGCCCACGCTGGCGGCGACCGCTACTGCCATCATCGATGTGAGCTTGAACATTGTGGTATTCTCCTCAGGTCCCGATCAGCAGCGCGCCGGCACCCGCCGGGGTCGCGCCGCGAATGCGCGTCATCACGTCGTGCGAGCGAAGCGACTGGTCGATGAGCTGCAGCTCATCCTTCCTCGAGCCCCTCTCCGCGTCGAGCTGGGTGATCTGCGTCAGTACTATCTCCAGGTCGCCGAGCAGCTTGCGAAGCCGCGGATCGCCGGCGCCGGGCGAATCGAGCAGGAGCCGCGTGGTGCCGAGCAGGTCGCCGGCCCAGGAAGTGATCTGTGGATCCACGCTTCCGCGCTCGGACTCCGCGCGGTAGCTAGTGAGCAGCATCTCCACGCGACCCAGGTGCTCGGCGGTGAGGGCGGTGTACGCGGCGTTCTCGCGACGAGCGGCAGCTGTCGCCCCCTGGGCCCCCTGTGTCTGCTCCGGCGTGGACCGCGACTCCGACGATCCCGGCGCACCGCGCGAGCTGCCTTCCGATGCGGGAGGTACGAGCGCGAAGCGAGTCTCCGGTGCAATGGGTGATCGCTCCGGGGGCGCGGCGCTTCCCCTCGTGCCCGCGGAGTCCTCGCTTCCGCCGCGTGAAACGTCGCGCTGCGTGGACGCGTTCGTGGACTCGCTTCCGACCCCGGCGAGCTCGCGGTGAGTGGAGTCCGGCGTGTTGCCGGAGCTCACCGCTACCAGGCGCGAGTCCATCGTCCCGCGCCAGAGGTAGCCGATGGCGATGCCGACGAAGAGCATCGCGGCGATGGCGGCGCCGAGCACGAGCCAGCGGCGGGCGCGCGATTCGTGAGTCGTGGCGCTCGCGCTTCTGGCACGCCGCTCGGCTTCGATACGCGCCCACATCGCATCGCGAGGCGTGGGCGGCGGCGAGTTGTAGTCGCGCGCCGTGCGCTGCAGGAAGTCTTCGAACTTGTCTTCTGTCATGCCGTCCACTCTCCCGCGAAATCGGCGAGCGCGGTGCGGAGCTTGGCTCGCGCCCTCGACAGCTGCGCCTTCGACGTTCCCGGCTGCAGTCCCAGCGCGCCGGCGATCTCCTCGTGCGTGAACCCTTCCACGTCGTGCATCACGAACACCGTCCTGTATCCCGGTGGAAGTGCATCGATCGCCTGGGCGAGCCGCAGCTTGAGATCCGGTTCGGCACGACGCCCCGACCACTCGTGGTGGTCCGCGTCGGCGAGATCGGCCTCGCGCGTCCGCAGCCGCTTCACCTTTCGCAGACCGTTGAGCGACACCGACACCGCAATGCTGTGCAGCCAGGTGGCGAAGCTCGAGTCGCCGCGAAAGTCCTTCAGCCGCTCGAACGCCCGGATGAACGTGTCCTGCGTGAAGTCCTGCGCGAGGTCGTCGCTGCCGGCGAGGCGATAGGCGAGTCTGTAGACGCGGTCGACGTGCGCGTCGTACAACGCACGCTCGGCCGCCGGATCGCCGGCTCTCGCTCTCGTCAGTAGCTGTGACTCGTCCACCGGACCTCGGTGTTCCCAGGGCATTCGAATCGACTGCCCGTGAGACACGGGATGGCTGGGAAGGGTTGCGTGGGGTGGCTGCTACCGGGGTGGCCGCGCGCTACGGCGTGCGAGATCCGAGCCCCGTGGAACGTGGCCACCGTTCAGCGCGTTGATCCAGCGTTCAGTCCGGCCACTACGACAGGGAGAGCTGATACATGGCGAAAGACGTGCACGAGTACAGCGCGCGGCTCGTATGGGATGGCAACAAGGGGACGGGCACTGCAACCTACGCCGGCTACGGGAGGGAGTACCGCTTCCTCGTGGACGGGAAGCCGGAGCTGGAGGGAACCGCGGACCCGAAGTTCAAGGGCGATCCGAGCAGGCACAATCCGGAGGAGCACTTCCTGGCGGCGATATCGGGGTGCCACATGCTCTCCTACCTCGCACTCTGCGCACGGAACCACATCCGGGTGCTCGCGTACGAGGACGACGTCCAGGGAACGCTGAAGTTCGACGGTCGCGGCGGCGGGAAGTTCGAGGAGGTCGTGCTGCATCCCGCGGTGACCATTGCCGATGGCGATGATGCGGAGCTGGCGGAGTCATTGCACGAGCAGGCGAACGAGCTCTGCTTCATCGCCGCATCGTGCAGCGTCCCCATAAGGCACGAGGCGAAAGTGGTGAGCGCGACGGTGGCCTGACGCCGTCGTTCAGCGGTTCAGCGTTCAGCGGTTCAGCGAGTAGTCGAAGCGGTAGGAGTGCTTGCCGTCGGGGGCGATGTCGATGGCCATGGTACCGCTGAGTCCCATCAGGTCGTCTGTCCCGGAGTCCGGGACCACCGTTATCGTCAGCTGGGGCGCCCCGCGGTTCATGATACCGGTGTGCTGCAGGGAGAACGAACCGCGCCGGCCATCCAGCGTTCCGGTCACTCGCTCGATCGCGACGTATGCAGCCGATCCTTCGACGCCGGTCATGGCGGTAAGCATCTGGCCTTCCGACGCCGCTTCCAGGTCACCACGGAACTGCTTCGACAGCAGGAGTCGCCCGATGGTGGAGCCGCCGCTCCCCTCGGGCTGGTGCGTCGTCTTGACGTCGAACGGACCGCTGGCAGTAGGCATCCCGATCACGATTGTGGGGGTGAAGCGCCGAGCGCGCTGCTGCGCGGGTGATACTGACGATACAAGGATAGGGAGAGCGGCTGCGAGCTGGATGCACCGCGCGCCGTGACCAGGGACCCACAGGAGCGAGTGACGTGAGAGATCTGACGATACTGCTGGACAACCGACCGGGGGCGCTCGCCGGGATGGGCGAGGCGCTCGGGCGTGCGGGAGTGAGCGTGGAGGGCGGCGGGGTTTTCGTAGTGGACGGCCGCGGTGTAGCACACTTCCTCTTCGAGGATGGCGAGGCGGCGCGCCGGGCTCTCGAGGGAGCGGGCATCGTAGTCATAGCTGATCGAGAGGTACTGATTCAGCGTCTGAAGCAGGAGCAGCCCGGGCAGCTGGGGGCCATCGCACGCCGGATGGCGGAGGCGGGCGTGAACATCGAGGTTATGTACAGCGATCACGCCAACCAGCTCATTCTGGTGGTGGATGACCTGGAGCGTGGGAGGAGCGTGTCCGAAGCATGGATGCGGGAGGTGGCCGGCAGCACGCAATCGAGTCCTTGAAAGTCGAGCCGGAAGAGCAGTGCTCTTCCGGCTCGACTTTCAAGGACTCGATTGCGTTAGAGGTCCCTCGCTCGCGGCTGCTCGACCAGCTCCCAGCGGGCGTAGACCGTCGCAACCACCGGAATGGACGGTTGGACGACGGTGGTCCCCGGTCCGGGTGCATCCATGGTCATGGCAGTCGGCCCAGCCGGCCGGAAGCGCAGCTCGGGAGGGGACGACTCCGAATAGGTGCTGAGTGAGATGATGCGTCCCAGGCGAGCGCCGCTCGCCGCCGCCATGGCGTCCGCCTGCCGCCGCGCGGTGGTCGTCGCCTCCCTCAGCGCGTCTTCGTATGCGGCGCTCATGTCGGTCGCGCGAAACTGAATTTCGGAGATGTCCGTTACCTGATGCGCCATGGCCGTGTCCAGCGCCGCGGCCAGCGCGCGCAGACCGTGGACATGCAGTTCGATCGCATCGTGCGCGCGATACGTGGTGTCGTTCACCATGATGCAGCTGCGGCCATCGGGGGTCCGTTCCGGGAGTTGGATGCAACGTTTTCCGTTGACGGTCTCCATGCGCCCTCTCCGCCAATACCAGCGGCCCGCCGTGATCATGGAATCCTTCGGGATTCCTATCCGTCCGAGTGCTCGACGCAGACTATCGGCTCGCGCTGCGAGCGCCTTGCCCGCCGCTTCAGGCGTATCTCCCTTGGCGCTGAAGGAGAGCTTCACGATCGCGAGATCGGGCTGCACGAAGCGCCGAGCCGTTCCGGAAGTGCGAATCTCGGAAGGGGGGCGTCGCTCGTCCTGTGCCGAAGCGCGGCCAGGAGATGCGAGTACCGCAAGCGTAGCGAGCGCGGTCATCCAAGTCATCCAGTGCGGCGTTTCCGCACGGACGGCCGAGTGGGAGCGGTGGAAGTATGGCATGCATTGAAGACGACAAACGCCGACGCGAGGGCACAGGTGTTTGTCACCGGACGCTGCGGCGCCTGTTCGCACCCCGGCCGGAAGAGGATCCTGCTACGAGACCCAGGTCATGTGCATCCATCGCACACGCCAGCCGTCGTTGTCGCGCTCCAGAACGACCAGCCACCCTGATCCGCACAACCCACCGCACATACCGCCAACCGCAACGAGCGCCTGGCGACCATCGCTACTCATTCCCACGCGAGAGACAGCAGCAGTGTAGGGCCAACCGGCTTCGCGCAGTCCCTGGTAGTCCCATGGATCATAGGCCAGCTCCCACCGCTGGCTCAGTGAGTCGGCCTTGGCATCCCTCAATTCGCTCGTGCGGATCGTGGGCACCGTGAGACGGGTGGGAACGTCATCACATACGGGCACACTCCTCTCGTTTCTACGGAGGAAGTCGTCCCAGATGACTGGGTCGAGACCGAGGCTGTCGATGAGCATCTCTCGATAGCCGGCAGCGTACTCGGGAAATGGAACAAGGACGTCACCCGTCGTCGAGTCATCGAGCACCAACGACGACGCCTCCCCATTCAACGCAAACGTATCCAGGGCCATCACCATGAGCGCGCACTCATCGTCACCGACGCGCTCGTCGAGCGCGGGGCGTCCAGCCCCGTCGGGGCCAAACGGGAGATCGGTGGTGCAGGCGAAGACCAGGACGACAGCGAGAAGCTGGAGTGCAGCACGGCGCGCCGACATATCCCACCCCGGAGTCCAAGAGTCGACTCCAATATGCAGCACAGTAATTGGGCTATCGTGACGCCGAGATTACGCTCCGCTTAAGATCTCCGGCAAGGCCGGACGTGGCTCGCCGCTCCGGCAGCGATTGCCGCCTCCGGTAAGTCGAGCGACTTCAGAGCCGGTTCTGAACCCTGAACCCTGCCTCCTGAACCCTCGCCGTTCACTGCTTTCTGCTGTCTGCTGTCTGCTTTTCCTCCAGCACCCTCCCCGGCCCGTACAGCACCTGCCCCGGCCTCGCACCCGTGTGCTTGCCGTGGTCGATCACGACGACGCCGTTCACGAGTACCCAGTCGATACCCGTGGGAAAGAGCGTCGGCTCATCGTACGTCGCGCGATCCTGGAGCGAGTCGAGGTCGAAGATGGTGACGTCGGCCCAATTGCCTTCCTTGATCATACCGCGGTTGGCGAGTCGCATCCGGGTGGCTGGCCACGACGTCATCTTGCGGATCGCTTCGGGGAGCGTGATGACGTTGCGCTCCTTCACGTAGTGCGCGATGACACGAACCGCGTTGCCGTAGCTCCTCGGATGCGGGAGTCCGAGCCCATCCTGCTCGCCCGGTTTCAGTGCCGCGCCGGCATCGCTCCCGATGCTGGTCCAGGGGAAGCGCAGCGCCGTCTCGATGTCCGGCTCGCCCATCATGTAGTAGAGCGCCATCACGCGCCCCTTCCCCGCGGCCACGAGGTCGAACGCGGCGTCGGCGGGATCCTTCCCCATCATCTTCGCGATCTCGGCGAGCGACTTGTTCTCGTACTTCGCGTTCTCCTCGTTGCGCGCGTTGACGAGAACTATCCCGTTCCACCCGCCCGCGGCCTCGACGATGTTCCACCAGCCCGGTGATCCGGTCTGGATCTCCCGCTTCAGGCGAGCGCGGATCGCCGGATCGGCGAGGCGTGCACGGAGCGAATCCATCCCGCCGTCGAACGCCCAGCTCGGGATGACCGCCTCGAGTCCCGTGCCGCCAGCGGTGTAGACGTACATGTCGGCGGCGACGTCGACGCCCCGCGCACGGGCCGCGTCCACTACATGCTTCACGGAATCCATCAGCACTCCCCACCCCGGGCGATACGCCGCCTTGAGGTGGAAGATCTCCACCGGCATCCCCGACTTCTCGCCCACCTCGATCGCCTCCTTCACCGCGCCCACGAGCCCCTTCCCCTCGTCACGGATGTGGCTCGCGTAGATCCCGCCGCGGCGCGCTGCGGCCTTGCCGACCTCGATGAGCTCCTCGGTGGTGGCGTAGCTGCTCGGCGGGTAGATGAGCGCGGTGGTCATTCCCATGGCGCCGCCCATCATCGCGGTGTCCACGATGGCGCGCATGCGCTCGAGCTCCGCGGCGTTCGGCGCGCGCGACGACCTGCCGAGGACCGCGACTCGCGCCTGCGTCTCGCTGTAGTAGGAGCCGAAGTTGATGCTGATCCCCTGGCTTTCGAGCGTGGCGAAGTAGTCAGCCACCTTGCCCGCGGGCACCGGCGTGCCGCCCTCGCCGCCGATCGCGGTGGTCACGCCCATCCGCAGCTTGTTCTCTGCGAGCCCGTTCCTGGGGAGGACGGAGCCCGACTGGTCCATCATGTCGATCCACCCGGGCGAGACGTACTTGCCCGTGGCGTCTATCTCGCGTGCGCCGCGCCCATCCACCTTGCCGATCCTGACGAAGCGGCCGTCGCGGATGGCGACGTCGGCTCTTATCCACGGATTCCCGGCGCCGTCGAAGACGCGCCCATTACGGATGACGACATCGTAGGGCGCGGCGCGAGTGGAGTCCGATCCGCCTGGTCGAGCGGCGGACGCCGATTCCGCCGGGGTGGCGGGAGGTGGCTCGACAGTGTTGCGGCTGACCGAAGTAGCGCAGCCGGCGAGGAGGAGCGCCGCGGAGAGGAGGGTGGCGGCGAGGGTGGCGCGGGGTCGACACGGGCTGTGGGTCATGGGAGGAGCTCGTGGGTTCGCGGGGAGAACGTCGGCGTCGCGCGGCGTGTGCCTGTGTCGCGAGAGACGCTCGGGCCGGGGTTGCGGGAGCGGTGCATTCGGTCCCGTTTAGTATTCTATATTGTATGCCATACGAACGCCACGTACGGCGGCGAACTTCGTCAGCCAAGCTCGGTCCGGAGTACGCGAACACCCCGGTCCAGGACGAGCAACTGACCGCGTTCCGTCCAGTCGAGGTTCGACACCTGCCGCTCCCACAGGCACTCCGGGTTCCGCAGTCGCGCCATGTATCATTATCGTGGCACAGCGAGTGTGATCGGCGTCGGGAACACGTCGATTACGAACGCGCGCGATGGACCGAACATCAGCTACCAACTCCGGAGACATGAATGGCGAGACCAGCGCACACCATTGCTCGAATCGTCGCGGCCGCAGCTTTCGGGGCGACCTTGTTCGCGGCAGTCGCATTCACGCCGCGCCACGCCCTGTCGTCCACTACCCGCTCACCCGCTGCGACGACGGGCCGCGCTGGCGCCCCGCCGCCCATCAAGCACGTCTTCATCATCGTGCTGGAGAACAAGCTCTACGAAAAGACCTTCGGCCCCAACACCGAGGCGCCCTACCTCGCCGACACCATGACGAAGGCGGGCGCGCTGCTCACTCAGTACTACGGGATCGGCCACTACAGTCTCGACAACTACATAGCGATGATCAGCGGCCAGGCGCCCAACCCGGCGACCCAGGCCGACTGCGGGAAGTTCGTGGAGTTCGTCGAGACGGGAATGGCGGACGATGGCCAGGTTATGGGCAAGGGGTGCGTGTATCCTGCGCACGTTCAGACGATCGCCAACCAGCTCGAGGCGCACGGCCTCACCTGGCGCGGCTACATGGAGGACATGGGGAACGACCCCACGCGCGAGTCCGCGACGTGCGGGCACGCGCGCATCGGCGAGGGCGACATGACCGAGGGCGCACAGAAGGCAAGCCCCGGGCATCCGCTCGATCAATACGCGGCGAAGCACGACCCCTTCGTCTACTTCCACTCCATCATCGACTCGCCCACCTGCGACCACAACGTCGTGCCGCTCACTCGCCTGAAGGCGGATCTCGCCTCGGTGGACTCCACGCCGAATTACGTGTTCATCGCGCCCAACCTCTGCAACGATGGACACGACTCGAAGTGTGTGAGCGGCAAGACGGGCGGCCTCACCGCGGCCAACGAATTCCTGCGCGAGTGGGTCCCGGTCATCCGGAATTCACCAGCGTTCCGCGAAGGGATGCTGATCGTGACCTTCGACGAAGCACAGGGGAGCGACGCCACCGCGTGCTGCAACGAGCAGCCCGGCCCGAACACGAAGGCGCCCGGAATCCAGGGACCGGGTGGCGGCCGGATAGGAGCAGTGCTCATCTCGCCCTTCATCACGCCGGGCACCGTTTCGAACGAACCGTACAACCACTACTCCATGCTGCGGAGCGTGGAGGACATCTTCGGCCTCGATCACATCGGCTATGCGGGGCAGAAGGGGCTGCGCACGTTCGGCCCCGACGTGTATACGGCGAAGACCGACTGAGCGACGGGGTCAGGTCTTGACTTGATACATTTTTCGGCTGTGGCCGAAAAATGTATCAAGTCAAGACCTGACCCCGTCGCTCCGGTACAGCTTCTTCAGGATCGCGATCTGCCCGGTGTGGTAGGCATCGTGCTGCGCGACCCCGCGCAGCATCGTTCGGTAGGTCACGCCTGTGCCGAGCGGCGCATCGCGAGCTGTGCTCATCTGCTCGCCGAGTGAGGCCGGGTCCATCGCACGGAGCGCATCTACCAGCTCCCGATGCGCGACGTCGAGCGCGTGCAGCGCGTGCTTCCATTCGGCATTGGCGGTGGTGGAAGGAACGACGGGCCAGTCGCCAGCAGTCGGAAGCTTGGGAGGTGCGCCACGCAGCCGGCTCGCCATCTCGCCCGTCCACCCGGTCATGTGGAGCACGAGCTCCCAGATCGAGTGCGCCCCGCCGGGCAGGCGCCAAGCGGCTTCCTCGGCGGCCACATCGGAGAGTACGGCCGTTCGCGATGGACCATGCCACGGATCACCCGCATGGCCGTGCTCGAGGTCCGAGATCAGTTCGTCGATTTCGCTCACTGTATCGCATCGCTCGAAGAGTCCTCGCAAGTTAGTCGGCTGCGGGTCAGCCATCCTGCCTGGGTGACCATGGACTCAGGGGGCGCGTGTACTCCTCCCTGGGCAGAAAGCGCGGATCGTGGCCTTCGCTCCACTGCACGCGCATCAACCCGGTCATGTTCCCGAAATCCGGCTCGGCCTCGAGGGCAGCGGCGGAGTAGTAGAAGCCACCCAGTCCTATCGAGTGCACCAGCACGCGTCGCGGACCGAAGTTCTCTGCGCTGGTGACGACGCGAAGCTCGCCGCACGATGGATCCGGGTCGTCGTGGTTGATGGTGGGCGGCACGACTTCGCGCCGGATGCTGAGGCATGCCGCGCTCACCTGCAGCGCCGACGACCCGGCGCCGTGCTGACCGAGCATAGACTTCTGCGAATGCACGCGTACCTTCGGCAGCTCGGCGCCGAACAGCTCTCCGAACACCCGACCCTCGAGCCGGTCGTACAACACCGACGACGACCCGTTGGCATTGACCAGATCCACGTCATCGGGGCGCCATCCCGCCTCCGCCATTACGCCGCGCAGTGCCCGCACGGAAGGACGAGTGTCCAGATCCGGATCATCGTGGCTGTACTGCCGATTCTGCCCTGCCGACGCCACGTGGTAGCCCGCGACGCGCGCGTACACACGCGCGCCGCGCTGCTCCGCGTGTGCCTTCGACTCCAACAGGAGCGCAGCTGCCCCCTCCCCGATCACGTTGCCATCGCGAGCACAGTCGAAGGGGCGCGAGGCGCGACCCGGGTCATCGTTGAAGTGCGTGGAGAGAGAGCCGGAGGCATTGAGCGCCGCCATTACCTCGGGCACGAGCTCGCAGTCGGTGCCGACGACGAGCATCGCATCCGCCGCTCCCACCTGTATCAGGCGCGTAGCGTGGCCGAGCGCGTCGAGCCCCGAGTTGCATCCGGTGGTCGTGGTATGCACCGGACCTCGGATGTTGAAGAAGCTCGACAGGACGCACGCCGCCGAGTGGTTGAAGCAGTGGAAAGCCGCGTGCGGAGGAACGCGGGAGTAATCTGTGACGCGCTCCTTGAGCGACATTATCAGGTCGATGTTGCCGACCGAAGTACCGACGTAGACGCCCAGCCGATCGGGATCGCAGGCGTCGAGGTCGATCTCGGAGTCGTGCAGTGCCAGCACGCCCGCGGCGAGCGCGAGCTGCACAGCGCGCGGCGTCCTCCGCGCCATGAAATCCCCGTGAAGGATGTAGCGATCGAGATGGAAGTCCTCGACCTCCGCGCCGATCTTCGAGGGCGACTGCGACACGTCGCATAGGGTGATCGGACCGAAGCCGTGCTGCCCGCTGGTGAGCGCGGTCCAGAAGTCGTTCCGCCCGATGCCGATGGCGCTGACCGGACCGACGCCCGTGATGACGACCGGAATGCTCATGGCTCCTCCCCCGCGCTGGTGACTCGCGACCTCCCTCCATGTCTATATCTATCGTCGTTCCGGAGCCGGGAGCGACAGAGAGAGTCGGGTGCACGCATCACCACTCGCCGCACGCATCGGGCCGCAGCCTCGACACTACTTGCCGACGCGCTTCGCGAAGAAGATGTCGGGCTTGCCACGCCCGTTCGCATCGGGCATCACGCCAACGATGCTGAAACCGAGGCGGCGGTAGAACTCGGCAGGGTGATCACCGCCGCTCCTGAACGAGGCGAGCTTTACAGGGAGGTCATTGTACAGATCGACGCGGCTCAACGAAGTCTCGTCGATCTCGTCGTCGCTCCCGAGCCATAGCGTGAGCGCGCCGCGCTCGACCACGGCCTTCTCTAGATCCTCGACAAGCGCGCGACCGATCCCCCGCCGGCGAACGTGCGGTGCCACCACCAGCGGGTGCAGCTCCCAAACCGCGCCATCGTACTGAGGCTGGCCTCCGATCCAGCCGAGCACGTTTTGCATATCGTCGATCACTACGCGACTGATCTTCCCCGGCTCCAGCGACTCGAGCACTTCCCGGCGCGCCGAGTCGATGTCCGGCCACGCCGCAGAGCGATCGCGAAAGGCATCGAGGAGAAGCCGGGCTGCCTGTTCGACGCGCTCCTGATCAGCGGCAGTCAGGTCCACAATCCGATGGCGCTGGTCGACGTCTCCCTCCTCGTCGCTACCCGGCCGTGCCGAAGGTGTCACGTCGCTGTTTGCCAGTTCACGGTGTATCGATCACCTTCACGGGCTCGGCTGAATCGACCGTGTTGCCTGTGCCGAGCTGACCATGTTCGTTGTCACCCCAGCAGTACACCTCTCCCTGCGCGGTGAGGCCGCAGGCATGCTGAAATCCCAGCGTCAATGACGTGAAGCGGATCGTCGTCTGAACCGGGGTCGGTGAAGTACTGCAGGGAGATGTCGGCCCTGTCTCGCTGGGGACATCGCAGGATTCCGACGATGTCGCGCCGAGCTGTCCCTGATCGTTCTTCCCCCAGCAGTAAGCCGTGCCATCAGAGGTGAGTGCGCAGCTGAAATCGTTTCCGGCATACACGCTGGTGAAGGGTGCGGGTGCCTGTACGAGCACCGGGACCCATTCCACGCCGGCCGATTCGCCGTTCCCGATCGCACCCGCCTCGTTCAAGCCCCAGCAGTAGGTACTTCCATCGCTGGCTATGCCGCAGGTATGAAATTCGCCCGCCGCGAGCGACTCCCAACCCAGGTCAGCACTGACGGCTACCGGCAAGCTGGGCGTATAGATCTCACCGGCTCCAAGCGCGCCCATACCACCCATGCCCCAGCACCACGCCTCGCCCGTATCTGTGAGGCCGCAGTTGTGATACCCGCCAGCAACGATCCGCTCGAAGCTATGTGAGCCACTCACCTCGGTGAACTGCAGCGCGCACGGCTCCGGGAAGGAATCGATCGCGCAGTCGCCCGATACGGATGCAACTCCGATCTGTCCATCGTGGTTGGATCCCACACACCACACCGCGCCCGAGTCATCTAGGACGCACGTGTGCTTCCCTCCGAGCACGACCTGTCGCGCGTTCTGGATGCCTGTCGCTCTGGTGGGTACGGAGTTCATGTGCAGGTCGTCGACATCTTCGCCGTGCTCCCCATCTCCGAGCATTCCCCAGGCTCCGGAGCCCCAGCAGTACACGCCGCCGTCGATAGCGATGGCGCAGGTGTGACCGCTTCTGCCGTCGTGCTGTTCGTCGCCAGATACGCTCGTGAACTGGACCTCGGTCTGCGCCTTCACTGGTGCCGTCTCGATGTGAAAGCCCTGGTACGGGCCCCCCGTACCCAACTGCCCCCAGTCATCGCCCCCCCAACAGTAGACGCTACCTCCGTGCACCAAACCGCAATTGTGATAGGCGCCGGCGGCGATCTGGTCGAACACCAGGGGCGGAGTCACCTTGTCGGGCTCCGTCGTCGACTTGTGACAGGCGAGGGCGCCCGTGGTGAGCACCGCCATGATGGTGGCGCGAACCACGAGCGCAGAACGGTCCATCGTCATGGATTGGATAGATCGGAGAAGAGGTAGGTGATCGCATCCCTGACCACGACTAACGAGAGATGCGGCGGTGTCCCGAACCCTCCGCCATACGCACCAGCAGACCATGCAGACCATGGGATTGTGGTCTGCACATGCGAGGCGGAATGTCGTGGAGGTCTAACAGACGGCAGGTGCGTCGCGATGATTTACGGAGGGCTCAAAGCGCCGCTTCGTTCTCATCTTGGCATTCTTGGTGACGGGGTGCAAGTAGCGCGAGCCGATCCAGGTGGCGAACGCGAACCAGGATGGCAAGCTTGATCGCTGCGTCCAATTCGAGTTCGGGCACTACGGGCTCGTGCTCGACACCGGCGATCGCTACGTGCGTGTCAGGCATCGCCCGGATGACGCGTCGACCTGAACGTCGGCGCCTCGAGTCGTCACTCTTCTCGTAACGCCACCATCGGATCTACCCGCGTAGCATGGCGAGCGGGGACGAAGCTCGCCAGGAACGCGACCGCGGCAAGGATGACCGCTACACTCCCGAGCGTGATAGGATCGGTGGAGCTCACGCCGAACAACACTCCCTGCGCAAGCCTCGCCAGAATCAGTGCTGCCACGACACCGATGATCACGCCGAGCGACGTCAGCTTCACTCCGTGGCCGAGCACCACCCGATATATGTCCCTGGGCTCCGCGCCCAGCGCCATTCGGATCCCCAGGTCGCGGGTTCGCTGCGCTACGGCGTAGGCCACCACCCCGTACAACCCGATCGAAGAGAGCACGAGGCCGACTACACTGAAGACGCCGAGCAGGGTAGCGCCGACACGCTGGGGGAGGAGCGATAGCCCGAGTGCAGCTTCCATGGTCCCACTCTGAACAGGGAGGTCGCGATCCAGCGCCGCTATCTCGCGGCGGACCGCGGGCACGATGGCGGTGGGATCACCCGCGGTGCGTACCTCGAGCGTCATGTTCGGCTGGTAGAATTGAAGGAAAGGCAGGTAGAAGTAGGGCGCCGGGCCGTCGTTCAGTGAACGGGTCTTCGAGTCGTGTGCGACGCCCACCACCTCGCGCTCGGAGTCACCTATCCGTATCCGCTTGCCGATCGGATCCTCGCCGGGCCAGAAGCGTCGCGCGAACGATTGGTTGACGATCGCCACCGGCAGCGAGCCGGCGCGGTCGCTTTCCGAGAAATCCCTTCCACGCTCGAGCGGGATGCGCATGACGCCGAGATACGCCGGGCCCACGATGTTGGCACCGAACTCCATGTCCTCGCCCGGCCCGGGCTCGTAACCCTCCACGCCCACACCTCTGCGGCTGTAATCCAGACCCAGTGGAGTGCTCTCCGCAATCGTCGCGGCGCGAACGGAAGGAAGTGCCTCGACCCGGCGCAGAAGCTCGGCGTAGAACGCGCGCCCGCGAGTCTCGTCGTATCCCTGGCTTCCCAGCTCCACGGAGAAGATGGCCATGCCACCCGGCTCGAAGCCGAGCTCCGCGTTCTGTGCGGCGCGCAGGCTTCGGAGAAGGAGGCCGGCGATAACCAGAAGAATCACACAGGTGGCCACCTGGCTCACGACCAGTACGCTGCGCAGCGCGGGCCGGCGGCGTCGCGGGCCGCTCTCGGACGCGATCCCCTTGAGAGCGGAGACGAGATCCAGCCGCGCCGCCCCCAGTGCCGGCGCGACGCCGGCAATGAAACCGGTCGTCGCCGCGACCAGCGCTGTGAACGCGAGCACGCGACCATCCAGCGGGATCTCGAGCGCGATCGGAAAGGGGAGCGGCGGCTGAAATGCCATGAGCAATCCTGTCGCCCACTTCGCGATCAGCAGCCCCACCGCGCCGCCCAGAATCGCGATCACAGCGGTCTCCGTGAGAAGCTGCCGCACCAGCCGGGCGCGTCCCGCACCCAGTGCCAGGCGAACGGATACCTCGCGCCGCCGGCCAGCCGCACGCACCAAGAGCAGGTTCGCCACGTTGGCGCAGCAGATGAGCAGCATGAGCGCCACCACGGTCATCAACAGCCCGAGGAAGCCGAGCACCGCTCCGCGAATCTGCGGAAGTACTCGGGCGTCGCGCTCGGACACGAGTGTGATCGCGCGCGATTCACCATGCACATCGCTCCAATATTCCGGATACGCGTCGTGCAGCCGGCGGGCGATCGCGTCGAAGCTGGCCTGCGCGGTGGCGAGCGTCGCGCTCGGAGCGAGGCGGCCGATGATGAACAGTCCGCGATCGCCACGCTGCATGTCGCCGGCGGCATCCCCCGCCGCTCGCTCGGGCGAGAGGAACCCTCTCGCGGCGTAGGGCACCCAGATGTCGGTCCGCACGCCGCGGATGGAGCCGTGGAAATGCTCGGGTGCGACGCCGATGACCGTGAATGGGTATCCGTTCACGTGCACTTCACGCCCGACGACCCCGGGGTCCGCCCCGAAGGCACGCTGCCAGAGAGCGTGACTCAGCACCGCCACGGGTTCCGCCCGTCGCGTGCGCTCGGCGTCGGGGACGAATGCGCGGCCGAGCGCTGGCGCAACACCGAGTACCGCGAAGTAGTCGCCGCTCACCTCCTCACCCCCGATTCTGCTCGCTGCCCCTCCCGTGCTGAAGTTGAGTGGAGTGGGTGCGAATGCCGCGAGACCCGACACTCCGGCGGCGCCTTCACGGAAGTCCAGATAATCGGCGTACGACGAGGCGCCGTAGCGCGGGCCGCTGTAGTCGCTGGTGAAGACCTGCACGAGCCGATCGGGCTCCCGAACCTGCGCGGGCGGACGCAGAAAGACTGCGCTCACTACCGAGAATATCGTGGTGTTGGCGCCGATACCCAGCGCCAGAGTGAGCACCGCGGCAAGGGTAAAGACTGGGCTCCTGCGCAGCGTGCGCAATGCGTACCGAATATCGAACGCGGCTTCACCGAGCATCATCCGGCTCCCGGGCGCTGGGCCCTCACCCATGCGTAGCTCGCTGCTATCTGCTATCTGCTCTCTGCTTTCCGCTTCCTCATCATCCTCCTCTGAGAATGCTCATCGGCGCGATCCCCGCCGCTCGCCTCGCGGGGAGGAAGGAGGCAAGGAGGGCGACGGCGAGCATGCAGAGTATCACGGCGACGAACGCTATCGGGTCGGTCGTGCTCACGCCGAAGAGCATTCCACGGATCAGGCGTGTGAGGGCAAGCGCGGCGACGCCACCTACCACTATGCCGATGCCGGCCAGCAGGGCACCCTGGCGGATGACGAGCTTCATCACGTCGGTCGACTGCGCGCCGAGCGCGATGCGAACACCGATCTCCTGGCGACGCTGGGTCACGAGGTAGGAGATCACGCCGTAGACGCCGAGTGTCGCGAGAAGCAGTGCGGAGGCGCCGAAGACCCCGATCAGGAGGAGCGTGAAGCGACGGTCGGCCACGGAAGTGGAGATCACCGTCTCCATCGTGCGGAAGCGCGGCGGGACGTCGGGGCGGAGCTCGCTCACCGCACGGCGCGCGGCGGCGATGACCGTCGCGTTCTCGACGTTCCCCTGCATGACGATGTCGAAGGTGTACGCTCCCCACGGACGTTGCCGGTAGTCGGCGTAGAACATCGGCGCCGGTTCCGTGGCGAGGCTCTCCTCACGAACATCTCCCACGACGCCAACGATGGTGAAAGGGTGCAGATCGCGATCCATGTTGCCGAACTGGATCACCTTCCCGATCGGATCCTCGTTGGGCCAGCGCTTCTTCGCCAGCGCTTCACTGATCACCGCGACGTGCGGCGACTCCCTGGTGTCGCGCTCGTCGAAGAGACGCCCCCTCACGAGCGGGATGTTCATCGCGCGGAAGTAGCCGGCGCTCGCAATTCGGAAGTCGGCGTTACCCGTTCGCGATGGGTCGCGAAAGAGCCGCGCGAGCGATTCCATGTCCACCTGCTCGTCCGCGCTGCTCATTATCAGGAAGGTGCCGTCCCCCCCGTTATCGTCACCGAGCGGCAGCACCGTGACACCGCCCACCTCGCGCACGCCCGGGATGGCTTTCAGTCGGCCGATCAGCTCGGTGTAGAAGCCCGCCGTCCGCGCAGCCCAAGCTTCGCTGTGGTCTCCCGACGGGAGTGACACGTCGAGTACGAGCGAGCCCTCGGTCCGGAACCCGGGGTTGACCGCGAGCAGCTTGATGAAGCTCCGGCCGAGGAGCCCAGCGCCCACGAGGAGCACGATCGTCGCGGCGACCTGCGCCACCACGAGAGCGCCGCGCAGCCGCAGCGTCGCTCCGGAGCCCGCCTGCGTACGTTGCGACTCGGCGAGCGCGGCACGAAGATCCCCGCGGCCTGCACGGAACGCCGTCAACAACCCCATCGCAAGCGCCGCAGCAACCGACACCCCCAGCGCGAACGCGAGCACTCCCCAGCTCACGTGCACGTCGGCCACGCGCGGAATGTTGCCGCTCTGCATCGCGAGCAGCACCGGCACTCCCACCGCTGCGAGCACCACTCCCAGTATTCCGCCGCCCGCCGCCAGTACGAGCGACTCGGCCAAGAACTGCTGCACCAGCCGCGCACGCGATGCGCCGAGAGCCAGTCGCAGCGCATACTCGCCTTCACGCGCCGCCATGCGCGCCATCATCAGGTTCACCACGTTGGCGCAGGCGATGAGGAGGAGCACCCCCGAGGCACCGAGCAGGATGAGCAGCGCCGGCTTGAGCTTTCCGACCATATGCTCGTGCAGCGGCATCATGTCGGCACCTACCATGTCCGTCGCGTCGCCGTACTGCTGCTTCAGACGGCGGGCGATGTTGTCGGCATCCGCGCGCGCCTGGGCGAGCGTGACTTCCGGCGCGAGGCGCGCGAGCACCGGCCAGTTGTGTCCCGTGCGATTCGGGTTGCGGCCGAAGAGCTCCGCCGGCGCCCAGAGCTCCGTACCGGCCGGATAGTCGAGCTCGGGCGGTGCCACGCCCACTACAGTGAAGATCTTGCCATCGAAAGCGACCGTGAGGCCGGAACCGAGCGGCGCACCTGCCAGCGCGCTGCGCCAGAAGCCGTAGCTCACGACCACCGCCGGCGTTCCCCCCTCACGCTGCTCGTCGGACACGAAGAATCGCCCACGCAGGGGACGCACTCCCATCGTCCGGAAGAAATCCGCCGAGACGGCCGCCGACTGCGCGCGAACCGCCTCGTTTGCCGCAACCACCGAGACGATTCCCCAGGGCGCCGCCTTCGCCAGCGAGGCGAAGCTCCGCGTCTGCTGCTGCATATCCTCGAAGTCGGGGTCCGAGAAGTTCACGCGGCGGCTCCTCTCGGTCACCTCCCAGAGCCGCACTATCCGCTGCGGCTCCGGGTATGGGAGTGGTCGGAGGAGAACTCCATCGACCACTGTGAAGATCGCTGTGGTGGCGCCGATGCCGAGAGCCAGGGTGAGGAGTGCGATTACCGTGAAAAACGGTGCCCTCGAGAGTGTGCGAAACGCGAAGCGGATGTCGCGCATTGGCAGGAGCTCGCTTTACCGGGGATTGCCGAGGATGCCTCCGATCGGAGAGGTGCGCAAGAAGCGCACATCGCCGTGAAGCGCGGATCACGGAACGCGCCGCACGCTCTGCTCGTCACGGCGGCCGCACTCCCCCTACGGCGGGAGGCACCCGGCCGTTTCGAAGAACCGGGCCAGACCTCCTGCCCGCGTACCGCTCGCTGCTCTGCTACCCTTCGTGACGGCGGGGGATGTTCACCCGCGTCGCGTCCGCCTGCGTGGCCGCAGGCACGCCTCGCACGAACGCTATGTAGTCGGTAGGTACCGGTGGGAGGCCGCTCTGCCGCAGCAGGAGATTCACCTTACCGCGGTGGTACTGGCCATGAAGCATCACGTGGAAGAGGATGTCACCGACACTCGTGGAGAACGAGATCCCCTTGCTGTTGCGGTAGTCGACCATCCGCGCGAGCCGGGCGTTCTCCAGCTCGGCAAAGAATGCGCGATACGACTCGGCGACTTCCCTGCGCAGCTCGAGCACCTCGCTCAACGACCCTGCCGGCCAGATCGCCGTGCGCGCTGCACGCCCCTGGATGCGTGCGAGCCAGGTTTCCTCGGCACCGAGTACGTGAGCGTACTCGCGAAGGACCGGCTCTGGCACCCTGGCGGCTGCCCGGAGCGACTCCGCGAGCGCCGCATCCGCCGCGAGGCAGTGGTCGGCGAGTCGCTGCAGATACTCGATTGCTTCCGGCATCGCTCCGCCCATGGTATCTCACCTCCGGTGCCATGGCTCCTGACAGGAGAAATGTAAAACCCTTCGATGCCGAACGAAGCAACCCCCTCAGGTGGCTTGGGCAGTGGGGTCGGACTCGATCGACACGATTGACCACGCGATCGACACCGGCGGCGCCGTTCACCGGATCGCCCGCCAGTCCGGCCTTGCCACGCTTGCGTGGAAGCGACTGCGCGCGTGCATCGCCGAGGATCGCGGTGAGGGCGGAGGGCGGACGGCCGGGCCTACAGGGGATACAGTCTCCATGGAGCCCGCGGACTATAAGCGCTTACAGTAGCGAGCCTGCCGCCGAGGCCGCTCTCCTGTTGACATCCTACCCGAAGAGCCGTATGGTGGGGTAGAATGCCTACCCGAGACCGGCTCCAGCTCCTGCAGGGCACCCTCGACCTGCTCATTCTCCGCACCCTCGCCGCCGGACGCGCACACGGCCAGGGCGTGGCCCGCGCCATCCAGGCCGCCTCGCGCGACAGCATCCTCGTCGACCACGGCTCGCTCTATCCCGCGCTGCAGCGCCTCGAGGACCGCGGCTGGATCCGCGCCGAATGGGGCACTTCGGAGAACAACCGCCGCGCGCGCTTCTACGAGCTCACCGCCGCCGGACGCCGCCAGCTCACGCGCGCGACGCACGAATGGTGGTCCTTCGCCAACGCGATCGCACTCATCCTCGGGCCACAATCATCCGCGGGGTGACCGATGTGGAACCCTCTCCTCCTCCTCAGACGCAGGCGCCGCAGCGACGCCGACTTCGCCGAGGAGATCGCCGCCCATCTCGAGCTCGAGGCCGACCGCCTGGTGGCCGAAGGACTGACACGCGAGCAGGCCGTCGACGCGGCACACCGGAGCTTCGGGAACGTGGGGCTAGTGCAGGAGGATTTCCATCGACGTCGTACGATCGGCTGGCTGGAGGCGATCCCTCGGCAGCTGCGTAGAGGCGCGCGCCGTCTCTCGCGCGCACCGGTGTTCTCCGTCGCCGCCACGCTCACCATCGCACTCGGCATAGGCGCCACGACCGCCGTGTTCAGTCTCGTGAACGGCGTGCTCCTCCGTCCCCTCCCCTTTGCGCAACCCGACCGGCTGGTGGACATCTCGCACTCCATGGTGCTGCAGGGGATCAGCCACGTGGATCAGTCGGATGGCACCTATCTCTATTATCGCCGCGCGAATCGCGTCTTCACCGATCTCGGTGCGTATCGGCCGGCCGATGTGAACCTGAGTGCCGTGGGCACGGGCGACGCCGCGAGCGCGAAGCGCGAACGCGCGGCGCGGGCGAGCGCCAGCATCTTCGGCGTGCTCGGCGTGGCGCCGATCAGGGGACGCACCTTCCGCGAAGACGAGGACGTCCCCGGTACGGCGCCGGTGGCGATCGTGAGCGAGGCGCTCTGGCAGGAAGAGTACGCCTCCGATCCGAACATCGTAGGTCGCGACATCGTGATCGACGGCGTTGTGCACGAGGTCATCGGGGTGATGCCGAGGAGCTTCGCGTTCCCGGATGAGGGGACCGCGCTCTGGGTGCCGATCGGGATCGACCCCGCCAACACGAAGACCGCCGCCTTCGACTACCGAGCCGTGGGGCGCCTCCGTCCCGGAGTGTCCCTGCCGGCGGCAACGGCGGATCTCGCGCGACTCCTTCCCGAGGTTCCCAAGGCCTTCCCGGGGCGCCTCACCGCGAACGCGATCGCGCTCACCCACATGGAGCCCGTGGTGCGGCCGCTGCGCGACGTGATGCTCGGCGGCGTGGGGCACGCACTCTGGGTGATCCTCGGCGCCGCGGCATTCCTGCTCCTCGTAGCGTGCGCCAACGTGGCGAACCTCTTCCTCGTGCGCGCGGAAGAGCGTCAGCACGAGCTCGCGGTTCGCCGCGCGCTCGGCGCGGGGCGCGGAGCGATCGCCGTCGAATTCTTCGCGGAAGCACTCATCGTCGCCGCGCTGGGCGGCGCGCTCGGCGTGGTGCTCGCGGAAGCGGGGCTCCACGCGCTCCGGTTGCTCCCCTCCGGTGTGGCGATCCCGCGACTCGCCACCGTGGAGATCGATGGTGGTGTGCTCGCGCTGGCTGCGGGGATCACGCTGCTCACGGCTTTCGTGATGAGCGTGGTCCCCGCCATCCGCTCGTACGGATCGGGCGGGGCATCCGTACTAGTGCAGAGCGCGCGAGGCGCCACGGCAGGGCACGGCCGGCATCGCGCGCGGCAGCTCTTCGTGATCGTGCAGGTGGCGCTGGCACTCGTGCTCGTCACCGGCGCCGGACTGATGGCGCGAAGTTTCCGCGCGCTCCGCTCGGTGCATCCGGGATTCGACGCCGGGCGCTCGTACACCTTCCGCGTGCAGCTTCCGCCTGCCGGATATCCGACCACTGGCTCGGTGGTCGGCTTCGTGGCGCGAGCGCTCGACCAGATAGCGGTGTTCCCCGGCGTTCAGGCAGCCGGAGTGATCTCCAAGGTTCCACTCGAGGATGAAGCACGGCAGGACACTGCCGTGTTCATCGAAGGGAGCGCTGCCGCGAGCGGAATGGGAGAGCAGATGCCCGACATCCACCAGGTTGCGTACACGACACCTGCTAGCTTCAGTGCGCTCGGCATTCCGATCCTCGAGGGGCGCTCCTTCGAGCAGCCCGATGCTTCGCGCGCGCCGCTGCAGGCGGTGGTGACGCGTGCCTTCGCGGAACGCTACTGGGGGAACAGTCCGGCCGTCGGGCGGCGAGTGCGGTTCGCACCGGCCGGCCCCTGGTTCACCGTGATCGGAGTGACCGGCGACGTGCACGGCACGCGGCTCGACGAGCCGCCCGACGAGACGGTGTATCTCCCGCTAGTGGTGGCGCCCGGGCCGGCGACGCCGAATGGCGGCGCGGATTCCGTACGCTGGTCGCCGCGCGAGCTCGCGTTCGTGGTGCGGAGCTCGGCCGCGCCCGACGATGTCACCCTTCCGGTAGAGCGCACGCTGCGCGCCCTGGCGCCATCGGTTCCGGTCTACGCCGTGCGCTCGATGGGCGAGATCGTGGAACGCTCCACCGCGCGCACATCGTTCACCACGGGACTCCTCGAGATTGCATCGCTCGCCGCGCTGCTGATCGGCGCGGTGGGGCTCTATGCGGTAGTATCGTACATGGTGAGTCTGCGCGAGCGCGAGATGGCGGTGCGCATCGCGCTCGGCGCGCAGCCGAGCTCGCTGCGGCGGCGCGTGCTCTCTCGGGCCATGGCCGTGGCGGCAGCCGGGATCGTCGTCGGCCTTGGCGTGGCGCTCGTCTCGGCACGTGTGATAGCTGCGCTGCTCTACGACGTCGCCCCGAACGATGCCGGTACACTCGTTGCCGCCGTCTTGCTCATGGGAGCCGTCGCCCTGGCGGCGAGCTGGATACCCGCGCACCGCGCCGCGGCGATCGATCCGGCGACCACGTTGCGCGCGGATGCGTGAGGCGAGTGGCAATGAAGAGACGCAACAGAAGTCTATGGCTGGCGGCTCTGTCAGTCGCGATCGTCGTCGGAGCCGTGGTGATCTGGCGGAATGCGGGAGGGGTTCCGACGGCGCTCGCGTCCGACGATGACAGCTCGACGCCGGGATCGGCGAGCAACTCGAACGTGTCGGTGGCTGTGCTCGCGGGCGGCTGCTACTGGGGGATGGAGTACGTCTTCGACCACGTGCGCGGTGTGAAGCACGTGACTTCCGGGTTCGCCATCCCCGTCACCGAACGGGACGGACGGTTCGAGGGCGCCGCCGAGGCCGTTCGCATCGAGTACGACACGAGCGTGGTGTCATACCGTCAGCTCCTCGACATCTACTTCTCCGTTGCGCACGACCCCACGCAACTGAACAGGCAGGGTCCCGATGTCGGGCCCAACTACCGTTCGATGGTCTTCCCAGGCGGCGACGCGGAGCTTGGAGTGGTGCGCGCGTACATCGATTCACTCGGCGCGGCGCATGTCTTCCAGCGCCCCATCGTAACGAAGGTCGCCGCGCTGCAGTCGTTCGAGGCTGCCGAGCCGTCCGAGCAGCGCTACGCAGAGCGGCATCCGCGCTCGCCGTACATCCTGATCAACGACGTGCCCAAGGTGCGGGCGCTGAAGGAGCGCTTTCCGTCGTTGTATCGGGAGAAGCCGGTGACGCCCAGGGGTTAACGCCCGCCGTCCGGCCGCCAGGCCGTGAGCTACGAGCCGTGAACACACCGCTCCGCTCCGCGAGCGTCGGATCGAGTTGCATCGCGCGCCGCGCCGCCTCCTCCGCCTTCGGATACGCGTCCCTCGGCGGGAGGTAGTCATAGAACGCACTCACCGAGTACGCATCGCCGAGCGCTCCCACGAGTCGGACCGCGATAGCGCGCGCGATCTCCTCCTGGATGGTGAAGACATCTTCCAGCTCGCGGCTGTACGTCTCCGACCAGAGGTCGTAGCCGGTCTCCGCGTCCACGAGCTGCGCCGTCACCCGCAGCGTGCGCCCCGATCGTCTCACGCTCCCTTCGACGATAGCCACCGCGCCGAGCCGCTGAGCGACCTCGCGCACGTCGACTCCCGTGTTCTTGAAGGCGAATGCCGAAGTCCGCGAGACGACACGAAGACCACGAATCTGGCCGAGCGTCACGATCAGCTCATCGGTGATGCCATCGCTGAAGTACTCGTTCTCCTGATCGGCGCTGAGGTTCGCGAAGGGGAGCACCGCGATCGTGCGCGTGGTGGGCGCGGAGCCGGGGTCACCCGTCCTGGTCTCCCGACCTTTCAGCGCGATGGTAGCCACGATCGCGATGACGAGCGCCGCGAGCGCGAGTGCCGCGGCGAGCGGCGATCGCCACGCCCGGCCGGGCACGGACTGCGCCACGGCCTGCACGACGTCCCGCGGTGCAGCCAGCGGCGTGCTCGGCTCGGGCACCGCGTTCGGCTCCTGCGATGGGAGATGGATCGCGCTCGACCGACCTCCCGCATCAGTGTCAGGCGCCGCCGCTTGCCGGGCGCTGGCGGACGCCGAAGCCGAGGCGAGCGCCGTCGGCTCCGTCGCGCGAAGCGATCGGGAGCCGCTGGCCTCCGGCTCCGCACCGGCAGCGTGCTTGAGCTGCTCCGCGAACGCGCTGACCGCCGCATCCGGTTGGACTTCCAGCTCCTCCACCAGCAGCGCCTCGTGCGCGCGCGCATGCTGGATCGCCGCCGCGCGCTCTCCCACCGCAACGAGCGAGTGCATGAGCCGCAGCGCCACGCGCGAGTTGTACGGGTCGTGCGCGGCGAGTCGCCGCCATAAATCCACGGCGCGCGTGCCGCTCCCCCGCTCCTCGGCAAGCTCGGCGAGCGCCTCCAGCGCCCGTGCGTACCCATGCCCGAGGCGAGCCCGCTCCCCCTCCGTCCAGCGCTCGAACTCCGGCGCGTCAGGGAGAAAGAATCCATCGAGGAAGGGTCCGGTGTACGACCTCACGGCCGCCTCGTGATCGGCGCCGGAGAGCGCCTCCTCGAATGCGTCGAGGTCGCTGGGCAAGCGCTGCTTGTCGAGCCGTAGCTCGTCGCCGGCCGCCGTGATCACGTCTCCACCCAGCGCCTGGTTGATCCGGTACACCGAGTCGGAGAGGAAACGGCGGCCGTTCTCGGCATCCGCATGGGGCCAGAGGAGAGCGATGAGGCGGTCGCGACTCATCCCGCCCTTTCGGGCGCGCGACGAGAGCAGCGCCAGCAGGGCGAGTCGCCGGCGCTGGACCGCGCGTCCGGTGAGCGGACCGCTCCCCGATTCTATCGACAAGCCGCCGAAGAGCTTGAGGCGCTGCACGTTACCCTATGGCGTCGGTCCGGCGATGATGGGGCGAGAATCGGGCGACACGAGCCGAACATTCTAGCTGCGCGTGCCGGGCGCGCAAGCTCGCGGCGCCCATCTCGCCAACCCAACTGGAGGTCGCGATACAGCGCCTGCTCTCCCACACCTCCCTCACTTCACACCCGAGTCTACTACAATGCCAAAGTACGTGATCGAGCGCGAGCTTCCCGGAGCAGGGAAGTTGACCGGCAACGAGCTGCAGGCCATCTCGCGCAAGTCGTGCGATGTACTCCAGGCGCTCGGCCCGGACATCCAGTGGGTCGAAAGCTATGTCACCGACGACAAGATCTACTGCGTCTACATCGCGCCCGACGCCGACATCATTCGCGAGCATGCGCGCTGCGGCGGCTTCCCGGCGAACGCCATCTCGGAGGTGCGCACACGCATCGACCCGACGACCGCGGAAGGGCGAGCGTAGCGGGACTACGGCCGGCCGTACCCGGCCGGCCGGCTCGGCACGACACGCGGGGAACATCGCGTGACGCGAAGAACGTAGTAGCAAGCGAGGCGAGGAACACCGCTCCTCCTCGCCTCGCTCTTCACACTGCCCGGCTACTCCTTCCCCACCGCTCCCACCACCTCGCTCCCGCCCTGCAGCCAGTGACCGAACCACTGGCGCAGCCGCCCGAGCCGATCCACGAGGAGCCACGGCTCACCGCTGCGCGAGAGCTCGTGCGTCGAGCGCGGATAACGCACCAGCTCCACGGGCACTCCCTGCTTCTTCAGCGCCATGAACCAGAGCTCCGCGTTCCCCATCGGCGTCCGGAAATCCTCCTCCGACTGCACGATGAGCGTCGGCGTCTTCACCTTCGCCACGTGGCGGATCGGCGATAGGGAATCGTACATCGCGAAGTTGTCCCACGGCTTCCCGTAGAACTCGAACTCGGTGAGCCCCTGCGCGTCGGACGCGCCGTACCAGTAGGTCCAGTCGCTGATCATGCGGTCCGCCTGCGCCGCCTCGAAGCGGTCGGTCTTCGTGGTCACCCAGGCCGTCATGAAGCCGCCGTACGATCCGCCGGTCACGCCCATGCGCGTGGAGTCCACGTCGGGACGCTGCGCGGCGATGTCCACGGCCTTCATCAGATCCTCGTAGTCTTCCGCGCCCCAGCGACCGCGTGTGGAGTAGGTGAAGTCGGCGCCGTAGCCGCTCGATCCGCGCGGGTTGGTGTAGAGCACCCACATCCCCGCGCCGGCGATGTTCTGGAATTCGTCGAACCAGCCTTCCCCGTAGGCCGAGTGCGGCCCACCATGGATGTATAGCACGAGCGGGTACTTCTTCCCGGGCTCGTAGCCGTACGGCTTCATGAGCCACCCCTCGATCTCGAGCCCGCCCACGGATTTGTAGGTGAAGCGCTCGGAGCCCGACCACGCGATCTCGGCGTTCAGAGAATCGTTGAAGCTCGTGATGCGCCGCTCGTTCTTGCCATCGATGTCGGCCACGTAGATCTCGGTGGGCGTGTCCACGCTCGTCGATGCGTACGCCACCGTGCGACGCGCCGCATCGTACGCCACGTCGCGGAGCTGTCGCCGTCCGCCGAGCACCTCGCGCACCTTCTTCGACCTGGGGTCGAGCCGCAGGAGCGCGGTGCGTCCGCCGATCGCGGCGGTGAAGGAGATCTCTCCGTTGGGGAGCCACTCGAAGTCGTTCGGCTCGTAGAGCCAGTCGCCCAGCACGTTCACGGGCTCGCCGCCGGTCGCGCTCACCACGTAGATGCGGCGCGACTTCGTCCGCTCGGGCGAGGCGACGAAGGCGATGCTCTTCCCATCGGGCGACCACGATATCTGCCGTTCGTCGCCCACGAACTCGGCGACGCGCCTCGGCGTGCCGCCATTGGCGGGGATGACGAATATGTCCGAGCGATTCCGCGGCGCCTCGTCGCGCGCCGAGTCGTACGGCAGACGCTCGAGCGAGTCGCTCTCGGCTTCCACAATCGAATCGGGCCGGAGCTCCGGATCGGCCACGAAGGCGACCCACCTACCGTCGGGCGAGACCGTGGCGCCGCGGCGCGAGTACAGGGTCGTGTCCAGCTGCCGCGCGGCGCTGTCACCCTGCGCGCGCAGGTGGATCTGCGACGCGCGCCAGACGCGCGCACGGCGCGGCCCCGGTACGTATCCGGCGTTGTTCGACTTGTAACGCTCGTCCACTACGTGGCGCCCGTCGAAGCGGCGCGCATCCACCGGGTGCGTGACGGCGCCGTACGGCGGGCGCGCCATCGGCTGCATCTCCTTCCACGGATCCTTCTTCGTGGAATCGGCAGTGGAGGAATCGGCGTCCACGTCGCTCCACACCGCTATGCGCCCGTCGCGCGTGTACGTGGCGGAAGACGGTGGCGCATCGAGTAGCTGGAAGGCCTCGCCGCCTGGTCGGTCCATGCGCAGCGCCCAGCTCCGCCCGCCCCTACCCCTCTCCCCGCCGGGACGACGCGAGTCGAAATAGAGGAGCTTCCCGTCGGGTGAGAAGCGCGGGTTCGAGCTCTCGGTACCCGGCGATGTGTAGCGTGCGGGCGCGCAGCTATCCGTTGCGCTCGCACTCTTCGCCGACGCGCGCGCAGCAGCCGACGGACACCCGCTGGTCGGCGCGACCCACACCTCGCTGTGCCGCTTGTTCTCCTTCTCGTTCACCGTGGTCACCGTGAACGCCACGAGCTTTCCGTCGGGAGAGAGCGCGGCATCGCTGACGGTGGTCACGCGGTACCAGTCGTTCGGAGTGAAGGCGCGGCGCGCGCCGTCCTTCTGCGCGGCTAGCTGGTGAACACCGAGTGAAACGAGGAGTGCGGCGGCGCCGAGGGTGGACGTCGAGCGCATGGAGGGTGCTCCCTTGGGAGGGGTGGAAGTACGTCGTGCCGGCGAGTGTGCCGGCACGACGAGGCTCGGCCGCGGCCTGGAACGACCGCGGCGACACGACCATGAGCTACGACTATAACAGTCCGGGCGCCGTCAGTCGAGCTTGGCGTCGAGCTCGAACTTCAGATTCCCCTTGAACGCCTTCGAGACCGGACAGCCGTCCTTGGTCGCTTCGGCGAGCTTCTGGAAAGTTGCCGCATCCACGCCCGGCACGTCGGCGCGGACCGTGAGCTTCATCGTCGTGATGGTGAAGCCGCCGCCATCGGGCTGGATGGTGCACTCCGCGGTGGTGCGCACGCTCTTCGGCGGCGTGCCGTTCTGCTCGAGGCCGAGGCTCAGCGCCATGCTGTAGCACGCCGCTTCTGCCGCGGCGAGGAGCTCCTCGGGGTTCGTCCCCGCTTCCTCTCCGAAGCGAGTCCCGAACGAGTACGAGCCACCGATCTTCCCGCTCGCACCGTTGAACGTCCCCTTCCCGCTCTTCAGACCGCCCTCCCAGACGGCGCTCGCCTTCCGTGTCGGCATCGCTCGCTCCTTGCTTCGTGTCGCATGTATTGGCGCGCCCCCGCGGCGCCGCCTCGTGGCAAGATCTCCGGGTGCGGAATGGTTATCAACTTGTAGGCGGGGTCAGGGTTGGCGCTCCGCTATATTTCACGAGCAGGCAGAGACACTTCACGAGCCCAGCAGCGACATGCCAGAAGAATCCGTCACCGAGACCCTCCCCCCCAGCATCGAGCGCGTCCTCAGGCACTTCCGCGCGATGGGACGCGAGGAGAAGATGCAGTCGCTCGTCTCCTACGCGAAGAAGCTCGAGCCGCTCCCGCCGCGCTACGCCGCGATCGACCGCTCGAACTTCGTGATCCCCGAGTGCCAGACGCGCGTGGACATCATCCCCGAGGTCCACGACGGCAAGCTCCACTTTTACGCCGACGTCAACACGCGCGAGTCACCCACGATCGCGGCGTTCCTCTCGATCCTCTTCTCCGCGGTCAACGACCAGCCCCCTTCGGTCGCCCTCTCCCTCCCCGGCGACATGGCGCGCCGCATGATGCACGACATCGGACTCGGCTCGCGCGAGTCCGGCCTGAACGCGATGGTGCAGCGGGTGAAGCGGACGGCGGGGGAGGTGCTGCAGGGTTCAGGAGGCAGGGTTCAGGGTTCAGGTACTGCCTAGGAATCGAGATCTCTACCGTTGGGTAGTTCCTGAACCCCGAACCCTGAACCCTCTTTCATCATGCTCCACCGCACCAAGCTCCAGGGCCAGACGGGAATGACGATGGGCGCGCCGCCGCCGAACTCGGAGGAGGAGCTCGAGAGGATGCTCTCCGAGCCCACCGAGGGAGTGGTCGAGACGCTGCGGCGCACGGAAGGGGACATCATCGTGCTCGGCGCGGGGGGGAAGATGGGGCCCACGCTCGCGAGGATGGTGCGGAGAGCACTCGACAGCGTGCGACCGTCGAGTCGCGTGGTAGCGGTGTCGCGCTTCTCGAACGAAGAGACGGCGCACCGGCTGCGCGCGGCGAGCGTGGAGACCATCGGCTGCGATCTCACCGATCGTGGCGCTGTCGCGAAGCTCCCCGATGCGCCGAACGTGATCTTCATGGCGGGGCAGAAGTTCGGAACGAGCGACGCGCCGGGCGCGACGTGGATGATGAATGCGGTGGTGCCGTCCATCGTCGCGGAGCGCTACGCGAAGTCGCGCATCGTCGCGTTCTCCACCGGGAACGTCTATCCGTTCGTCCCGGTGGCGAGCGGCGGCGCCACTGAGGACGGTCCGATCGGTCCCGTGGGCGAGTACGCCGCATCGTGCCTCGCGCGCGAACGGATCCTCACCTGGCACTCCGAGCATGCACGGACGCCCATGGCCATCGTGCGACTCAACTACGCGGTGGAGCTCCGCTACGGCGTGCTCGTGGACATCGCCCGCAAGGTGCAAGACGGCGAGCCGGTGGACGTGAGCATGGGGTACTTCAACGTCATCTGGCAGGGCGACGCGTGCGCGCGAGCGATCGAGTGCCTCCCGCATGCGAGCTCGCCGCCACTCATCCTCAACGTCACGGGGACGCAGACGCTCTCCACACGATCCGTGGCCGACTACTTCGGCAACGTGCTCGGCAAGCCGGCGATCATCGAGGGTGTCGAGGACGAGGACGCACTTCTCAGCAATGCCTCCAGGATGGCGGAGCTCATGGGGGAGCCGGAGGTGTCGGTGGGACAGATGATGGTCTGGATCGCCGACTGGATCCAGCGCGGACGGCCGCTGCTCGACAAGCCCACGCACTTCGAGGAGCGCGGTGGGCAGTTTTGATCTCGCGAGCCTCCGGGCACACCTCCTCGATGGACAGGTGATCCCCGCCCATCCGCTCGCGCTCGACCGCAATCGGAAGCTCGACGAGCGGCGTCAGCGCGCGCTCACGTTTTACTATGTGGCATCCGGGGCGGGCGGCGTGGCGGTCGGCGTGCACACCACGCAGTTCGCGATCCGCGACCCGCGCCACGGACTCCTCGCGCCCATCCTGGAGCTGGCCGCAGATGCCGCCGCCGAAGCACTCGAAGTGCCCGGCTCGAGCGACCGCGCGGGCGAGTTCACGATGATCGCCGGAGTGTGCGGTCCCACATCGCAGGCAATTCGTGAAGCCACGCTCGCGCGTGACTTCGGCTACGATGCCGGCCTTCTCAGTCTGGGGGGTTGGAACGACGCGAGCGACGACGAGCTGCTCGACCACTGCCGCGAAGTGGCGAGCGTCCTTCCCATCATCGGCTTCTACCTGCAGCCCGCGGTGGGCGGGAGGGAGCTCGGCTACGACTTCTGGCGCGAGCTCGCGGAGATCCACGAGCTCGTCGCCATAAAGATCGCGCCCTTCGATCGCTACCGTACCATCGACGTGATACGAGCGATCGCCGACTCCGGCCGGCGCGATGTGGCGCTGTACACGGGAAACGATGACAGCATCGTCGTGGACCTTCTCACTCGCTTTCCGGCCACCGGAGCCGGCAAGGCGCGATCGCGATCCCGCGAGAACATCGAAGGCGTCATCGCGCTGCACCCGGAGCACTCCCTGGGCTTCACGCCACGGATAGTCGGCGGCCTCCTCGGCCACTGGGCCGTCTGGACGAGCAAGGCAGTGAAGCTTCTTCGCGAGATCGACGCCGTGCGCGACGACGACCGGCTCGACGCCGCCTGGCTCACGCGCGCCGCGCAGATCACCGATGCGAACGGCGCCATCTTCGACGCGCGCAACCGCTTCGCCGGCTGCATCCCCGGGATACACGAGATCCTCCGCCGCCAGGGGCTACTCGCGGGTACCTGGTGCCTCGACCCTCACGAGTGTCTCTCTCCCGGCCAGGCGGAGGAGATAGACCGCGTCGTGGCGGCCTATCCGTGGATGAACGACGACGCTTTCGTGGCCGAACGGCTGGATCACTGGCTCCGCTGAAACGAAATCCGCGCTCATCTGTCGTTATGATGGGCGAATTGCCCACAAGTCAGGCGCCCGACGGCCGACTGCACGTAGCCGGCGGGCGGCCCCGGGTCAACCGTAGGATCTCTCACAGCGGACGACAGTGGGTACCAACTATCGCGGCACGCAGCGGCAGCTCCGCGCGCTCGACACCTACATCAAGCTGAAGCGTGCGACATCCACCGCGTCGAGCGGGCTCTCCAGCGCGCTCTTCATCGAGGACCGGCTCACGGAGAGCCAGTTCGGCGTACTCGACGCTCTCTACCACCTCGGCGAGCTCTCGCCGGGCCAGCTCTCGGCGAAGCTCTTCAGGAGCAGCAGTAACCTCACGACCGTCATCGCCAACCTCGAGCGCGATGGCCTCGTGCGCCGCTCGCGCGACCCGCGCGATGGGCGTGCGCACGTGGTCGCTCTGACGGCGCGTGGGCGCCGGCTGATCCAGCGACTCATCCCAACACACGTGGAGCGCGTGGCGCGCGCCATGAGCGCCCTCTCGCCTCGCGAGCAGGAGGAGCTGGGACGCCTCTGTCGCAAGCTGGGGCGCGCGCTCAGCGATCGGGACGGGGTCGCGCGTAGAGGATAGGAGGCGGTCGGCCCGGGGCCCGGGATTCGCGGAGGGTCTGACCGCAGGGACAGACCTCAGGGAGCCCTACCATGCAAGCACCGCTCTATCAGCGTCTGGCGCTCGCACTGCTGAGAATCATCGCGGCGGGCATCATGATGCAGCACGGCTTACAGAAGCTCTTCGGCCTGCTCGGGGGCATCAACGGACAGGGCGGCACCGTGCAGCTCGTGTCACAGTTCGGCCTGGCCGGAGTCCTCGAGACCTTCGTGGCGCTACTCGTGCTCGTGGGCCTCTTCACGCGTCCCGCAGCCTTCATCCTCTCCGGCGAGATGGCGGTGGCGTTCTTCCAGGCCCACTTCCCCCGCGCCTTCTGGCCGATCCAGAATGGCGGCGAGGTGCCGGTGCTCCTCTGCTTCATCTACCTCTTCTTTGCCGCCTTCGGCGCCGGGAGCTTGAGCCTGGACGCCCTCCTCGCACGCAGCCAGGGATCCGTGCAAGCCGAGCGATCGATCAGGGCAGCTTGACGGAGCGGTAGCTCACCATGACTTCGGCAAACGCCGCGGGAGCGGTTGAATCGACGGGCACGATCACGCTGTGGTACGGGAGCGCGACGAACACCAGGCTTCGCTACACCTGCCCGTTGCGCACGGCCGACTGAACCATCATGTACTCTCCCAGGTTCTCGGTCGTGAGCACACCAACCAGCTCACCGCCGCGGACTACCGGCAGAGTACGGCAGCGGCAGCTCCGCAGACGGTCGAAGGCATCCTCCAGCCCCTCCTGCGGATCGGCCACCGCGAAGGAGCGCTCCATCGCGTCGCCCACGCGGCCCTGGGGTCCCTGCGTGGCGAGCGCCTTCATCAGGTCGCTCCGCGTGAGCACGCCCACGAGCAGGCCGCCATCCACGACCGGAAAGTCCTGCTGGAAGCCCGAGAGCACCTCGTCCACGGCGCGCGATAGCGGATCCCCGGGTGCGAGCGTGCGTACATCGCGTATCATCACGCGTTCCACGCGCACACCGTCGAAGGCCGTGTTCTGCTGCGCCATCGCCGCTTCGCCCGCCGCGCCGAGCCACACGAAGAGCGCAATCAGTACGAGCCATGGGTTGGAGAAGAGGCCGATGATCCCGAAGACGAGCGCGAAGCCCTTCCCCACTTCGGCAGCGATCCGGGTGGCGCGGACATGAGGCATCCTCGTCGCGAGAAGCGCGCGCAACACACGTCCGCCATCCATGGGGAACGCGGGAATCGCGTTGAAGACCGCGAGTACCACGTTGACCCACATGAGCCGCGAGAGAAAGGGCGCTCCCTCACGCAGCAGCGCATCCGGCCTCGTGGGACGACCGGTGATGGTGAGCAAGAGGAAGAGCACGAGCACGATCGCGATCGTCACCGCGGGTCCGGCCACGGCAACCGCGAGCTCGCGCTGCGGCTCCTTCGGAATCCGCTCGAGCTGCGCCACGCCGCCTATCGGGAGGAGCGTGATCTCCCTCGTCGGTATCCCGTAGTGACGCGCCATGAGCGCGTGCCCGTACTCGTGCAGCACCACGGAAGCGAAGACGGCGAGGATGAACACCACGCCGCTCACCGCGTCGCTCACCGCTCCACGAAGCTGATAGCTGGCGAACGCCACCCACGCGAGCAGTATGAGGAAGGTGGCGTGCACGCGCACATCGATCCCGGCGAAGCGCCCGAGCTTCCACGACCACTTCATTTCGACGTTACGCCAGGCATGGCGCCTCCTCTCACAAGGGAGCGATGAGATAGTGTGAACAATAGCGCCCCGAACAAGTGGGTAGTGGCCGGCACGGTGATGACCGGCACCATAATGGCCGTGCTCGACTCGAGCATCGTGAACGTAGCGCTCCCCGACATGAGCGGGTCGCTCGGCGCCACGGTCGAGCAGATCACCTGGGTGATCACCGGCTACATCCTCGCCAACGTCATCATCATGCCCATCATCGCGCTGCTGGCCGCTCGCTTCGGCCGCAAGCGCGTGTACATGCTGAGCGTCCTCGCCTTCACCGGCGCATCGATGGCGTGCGGTGCCGCGCGCAGTCTCCCGCTGATCGTCGTCTTCCGCATCATCCAGGGGCTCGGCGGTGGAGTACTGATCACCGTGTCGCAGGCGATACTGCGGGAAACGTTCCCCGTGGAGGAGCAGGGCGTGGCGATGGGCGTCTACGGGATGGGCGTCGTGCTCGCTCCGGCCATCGGCCCGACCCTCGGCGGCTGGCTGACCGATCAGTACTCGTGGCCGTGGATCTTCTACGTCAACGTGCCGATAGGGATCATCAACCTCCTGCTCGTGAGCCGCTTCATCCACGATCCGCCATATCTCGTTCGCGAGAAGGGGGAGATCGACTGGCTCGGCCTCGCGCTCATGACCGTGGGACTGGGGGCGCTGCAGCTCATGCTCGAGCAGGGAGAGCGCGAGGACTGGTTCTCATCGTCGTTCATCGTCACGCTGGCCGTCGTCTCCGCGGCGGGGCTCATCTTCTTCATCTGGCGCGAGCTGGTGGCGCGGCACCCGGCGGTGGATCTGCGAATACTGCGCAACTCCTCCTTCGCATCCGCAACCGCGATAGGCGGCGTGCTCGGGATGGGACTCTACGGCTCGCTCTTTCTACTCCCGCTCTTCCTCCAGAATCTGCTCGGCTACTCCGCGATGTTGTCGGGGCTCGCGCTCATGCCGCGCAGTCTCGCGATGGCGGTGGTGATGCCGATCGGCGGGCGGTTCTACAACAAGCTCGGGCCGCGCTTTCTGGTGGGACTCGGACTCGTGGTGAGCGCGTACTCGTTCTGGGCGCTGGGTCAGCTCACTACGGAGATGGGCTTCTGGGACATCTTCTTCCCCCAGATGTGGCAGGGCGTGGGCTTCAGTCTGATCTTCGTCGCGCTGAGCACCGCGGCACTTGCCACGATCCCGAAGCCGAAGATGACCGCGGCCACGGGTCTGTACAACGTGGTGCGCCAGGTCTTCGGAAGCGTGGGGATCGCGGTGGCCGCGACGCAGCTCACCACGCACACCGCGATCTATCGGGCCGAGCTGGTCTCGCACATGGGAAGCACGCAGCTGGTACAGGCGCACCACTTCATCCAGATGACGGCGGCCGCGATGCGCCAGCGCGGTCTCGATGCGATCGCGGCCACCCAACGCGCCCTCGCGATCCTCGATCTGCGCGTCACCCGCCAGGCCGCGACGCTGGCGTACAACCACGTCTTCCTCCTCGTCACCCTGCTCTTCGCGATCTCCGTCCCGCTGGTGTTCCTCCTGAAAAGCGCCAAGACCGAGGGGAGAGGGGAGATCATGGTGGACTGATCGGCTCGTGCCCGTTGGGAAGTTCATCTCGGGGGCTCGGTGCATCGCGCTGGGCCGTAACTGCGCACGCGGAGGTCGCGGAGGGAACGGCGAGAGGACGCGGAGAACGGCC
>JBIQMO010000018.1:0-38698 GCA_044463245.1 Gemmatimonas aurantiaca | reverse complement strand
GTCCCGTGGATGGACATCACCGAGGTGCGCTCGACGCGCCACGCCTTCTGGCCGTCGAAGGTCGTGTCGCCCACCACGCGCGACGTGGTGATCGCGCTCATGTCGAGCTTCCCGCCATTGCCCGATACCGAGTTGATGGTCGTGTCGGTCCAGCTCTTCCCGACGGCCGCGTCTTCCGGAAGAGGGAGGAGGAACTTGCGCATCCCCTCCACCAGGTTCCTGGCATCCATGTCGCTGTCGGCGGCGTTCGACGTCATGTCGTACACCTTGCCGTGCGCCGACATCGTGCCCTTCACCGTGGTGCCAACCAGCTTGGACACGTCGGGGAGCGGGATCTCCGGATCGGACACTACGTTGCTCGAGTCGACGGTGTAGGCGAAGTCGAGAGTGTCCTTGCCGTGCTCGGTGAGCTTCACGCTGACCTGCTGCTCGTTGGTGATCTTGAACTCCCGCGTCCCGCCCTGCTCCTGGGAGCGCGTGACCACCGAGATAATGCGGTAGCGTGCGTTGCCCGGCGAGTACACGATGGGTCGCTGCGTCGTCTGCGCAGCGAGTGACAGTACCGGGAGAAAAGCGAGCGCGGCGACGGCCGCGGCCGCACGTGCGAGGCGAATCATGTTGCGGCTTCCTCTCTGAGGTCGCGTGGCCGCTCGGAGGTCGGAGACCATCCCCGACCCGAGCACCGCACGCTGCACTCAAGAATGTGCCAGCGGAGGCCCATGTAACAAGATACGGCCCCATTGCCGACGGGGCGGCTGGAGCCGAGCTTTCCGAAACGTGGTCCACTACCTCGTACCGAGCATACTGGTCGCCGCGCTCTGCGTGGTGGTTTTCCTGCTGCGCAAGCGGCAGCCGCTCGAGCGGCTGCTACGCGTGTCGGGTCATGTGGCGCCCGCCATCGTTCCGCGCGTGTTGGCGATCACGACCTTTCTGGCCGGCGCCATCCTTCTATTCTCCGGTGCGACGCCAGCGCGGGCCGGCCGGCTGGGATGGCTGCACGACTTCCTCCCGCTCCCGGTCATCGTGGTGTCTCACTTCTTCGGGAGCGTGGCGGGCGCGGGACTCCTGATCCTGGCGCGCGGAATCCAGCGGCGACTCGACGTCGCGTACCACCTCACCGTCGCGCTGCTCGCCGCCGGAATAGTCTTCTCCCTCCTCAAGGAATTCGACTACGAGGGAGCGATCATCCTATCGCTGATGCTCGGCGCGTTCTTGCCGAGCAGGAGGTACTTCTACCGGAAAGCCAGCCTCATCGAGGAGCGCTTCACGCCCGGGTGGATCGCCGCGATTCTCCTCGTGGTGCTCGGGTCGGTGGTACTGGGGATCATCTCCTACGGTAACCCTGCGGTAGGTGCTGCGCGCTTCTGGGACTTCTCGCTCAGGGCGCAGGCCCCGAGGTTCGTGCGCGGGATGGCCGGCGTCATGGCGCTCTTCATCATAGTGGCCGTTGCGCGTCTCATGCGCCCCGCCCGGCCCACGCGCGCTCTCCCCTCCAGCGATGAGCTCAACCAGCTCTGGCCAGTAGTACAGGCCTCTCCGGAGGCCGAGGCGAATCTCGTCTTCCTCGGCGACAAGTCGCTTCTGGTGAACGACGACTGCACCGGGTTCGTGATGTACGCGGTGGCCGGACGAAGCTGGGTCGCGCTCGGTGATCCGGTCGCACCCCCCGACCGGATGCCCGCTCTCGCACAGCGCTTCGTGGAGCTCTGCGATCGGCACGGCGGCTGGGCGGTCTTCTACAAGGCGAGCCGGCAGCAGCTCTACCTGTACCTGGACCTCGGTCTGAGCGTGGTGAAGCTCGGCGAGGAAGCGCGCGTCCCGCTCGAGAGCTTCTCGCTCGAGGGGCCGGAGCGTCGCAATCTGCGCAGGATGTGGCGACGCGCCGAGCAGGAAGGATGCACCTTCGAGGTGATCGACGTGCAGCAGGTATGCTCGATCCTTCCACGCCTGCGCGCCATTTCCGACGAGTGGCTCGCGAGCAAGCGAACGAGAGAGAAGCGCTTCTCGCTCGGCTTCTTCGATGAGCGCTATCTTTCGCGGTACCCTGCCGCCCTCGTTCGCAAGGGCGGCGACATCGTTGCCTTCGCGAACGTGTGGCAGTCGGGTGAAAAGGCAGAGCTCTCCGTGGATCTGATGCGTTTCACGGCGGCGGCGCCGCCTGGCGTGATGCGCTACCTTCTCGCTGAGCTCATGCTCTGGGGAAAGGAGCGCGGCTACGAATGGTTCAACCTCGGCATGGCCCCGCTCTCGGGTCTCCAGGCATCCGTGGTCGCGCCGCTGTGGAACCAGCTCGGCACCGCCATCTATGGCTACGGCGAGCGATTCTACAACTTCCAGGGAGTCCGCGACTTCAAGGATTGGTTTCACCCCGTATGGGAACCCAAGTACCTCGTCTCCGCCGGCGGAGCCGCCCGCCCCGTCATAATCGCCAACATCGCCTCCCTCATAGCCGGCGGCTTCGAGGGAGTGGTGGGTAAGTGAGTATGGAAAGAGCGGAGATCAGCGAACGACGAGGGTTCAGGTACGACAGGGAAACAGGGAACTGGAAACTGGGAACAGGGGACAGGAAACAGGAAACAGGAACTGCCCTGGCGTCAGGTTCCCGATCGGTGTGCATTTCCTGTTTCCTGTTCCCTTCAACCCGTAGTTCCTGAACCCTGAACCCTGCCTCCTGAACCCTTGCCCTTGCCCCTCCCCCTCCCCCTCCCCCACCCCATCCCCGACTCGCTGATTCGCGCTGCGGCGGATACGGTGTTCAGCCAGGCGGCTTACAATCGGGTCACGCTGTGGGAGCGGTTCTGGGGGTGGGTGTTCGATCTCGCGGCGAGAGCGTGGGCGCTGCTGCAGCCGCTGCTATACGTGCTGCGGAAGTCGCCGGTGCTCTACTGGACGGTCATCACGCTCCTCGCGGCGATCGTCATCGCGGTCATCGCGCGCGCGGTCTACCTCTGGCGGCAGCGGCGGCTCTACGAGGCGGCGGCGCTCGCGTGGGAGAGCTCGCCGCTCAGGCGTGCCGGGCGCGATCCGTGGTCCGCGGCGGAGGAGCTCTCGGCGAGGGGCGAGTTCACCGAAGCGGCGCACGCGTTGTACGCCGCGATCCTGGAGAGCGCGGCACACGCGGGGCAGATACGGCTGCATCCATCCAAGACGGCAGGCGACTACGTGCGCGAGCTGCGCAACCGATCGTCGTCGCTCTTCACGCTCTTCCGCGACTTCGCACGCTCGTACGAGACCGTGATCTACGGAATAGGCGCGTGCGACGCGGAGCGCTACCACAAGCTCTACGCGCTCGCCGGCCAGGCGGTGGGACGCAACCGGGCGTATGGCTGAGCGACGGGGCTCGCGCTGGCTGAGGCCGCGCTACATCTTCGCCTTCGCGGCGCTCGTGGTCATCGCCACGCTGCTCTTCACGCCCGCCGGCGACCTGGGCGCCAACTCCTACGCGATCACCACTTTCAGCGCGCGACCGTTCGGAGCGCGCGGCGTGTACGAGGTGAGCGAGCGACTCGGCTGGAAGGTAGAGCGCCGGCTCACCGCAATGGACACCACACTGGACTCGCGTGCCATCTATCTGATCCTCGCTCCCCCCAATCCGCTATCCGCCACCGAGACCGGGGCGCTGCTGCGAGCGGTGCGTTCGGGGGCGCGTGCACTGGTGATGCCGGCTCCGGGAACGCCGCTCGCGGACTCACTCGGCGTCCATCGTACGGCTATGAGCGCATTCGGCAGCGACGTGGTCGGGGAGCCCGATTCAGTGGCCGACCGCACTGACGCGGCGCAGGCGATTGCCGACGCCGCCATCGACCTGGGCCGCTTCGACTTCGCGCTTGCCACCGACTCCGCCATGAGATGGAGCACCAGCACGCTCGTGCGTGTGGAGCGCGACGACGAGGAGGCGCCCTCGATCATGTCGGTGCGGGTCGGGCGCGGCGAGGTGCTCGCCATTTCGGACAGCTACTTCTTCCGCAATGCGACCGCGCGCCACTGCGACGGCGCGGTGCTGGTCGTACGCCTCCTCGAGTGGCTGGACCCCGCTCACGAACGTCCGCTGGTATTCGATGAGTATCACCAGGGCTTCGGCGTGCACGCGAGCGCGGCCCGCGCGATCGTGCAGGCGCTCGTCCTCACGGCGCCCGGCCGCGCGTTCCTGCAGCTCGTGGCAGCGGGGCTGATTCTTCTCCTCGTCTTCGGAGTACGTCCCATCGCTCCGTTGAAGCGCCGCTCGATCGAGCGGCGCTCACCGCTCGAGCACGTGGGCGCTCTGGCGCGGGCGTATCAGCAAACCGAGGCCACCCGCGCCGCGACGCTGCGACTCCTGAGGGGGCTGCGGCGCAGGCGCCCGCTGGGCGCCACCCGAGCGCTCGACGACGAGAGCTACCTTTCACTCGTCATCTCCCGCAAACCAGAGCTCGCGGACGACGTGGAACGCGTTCGCGCCGCGCTCGCGAGGCCGCTCCCGGCCTCCGAGTGGGTAGCCGTGGGCCCGGCCATCGATCACATCGAAAGGACTATCGCACAATGATGTCAGCGGTCGAGGTACAGGAGGTCGCGACTCGCATTCGCCAGACGGTCGCCGAACGGGTGGTGGGTCAGGACGCCGTGATCGACGAAGCGCTAGTCGCCTTCCTCGCGAGAGGCCACGCTCTCCTGGAGGGAGTGCCGGGAACGGCGAAGACTCTCCTCGTTCGAGCGCTCTCGGGCGCGCTCGGCGCGCGCTTCGGACGAATCCAGTTCACCCCCGACCTCATGCCCTCCGACATCACCGGGATCAACGTGCTGCGCGACGGAGGCTCGACCGCCGAGTTTCATGCTGGTCCCGTCTTTTGCGACCTCCTCCTGGCGGACGAGATCAACCGCGCACCGGCCAAGACGCAGGCCGCGCTCCTCGAGGCGATGCAGGAGCGCCAGGTGACGGTGGACGGAGTCGCGCGACCGCTCGGCGATCTCTTCACCGTCTACGCGACGCAGAACCCGGTGGAGTACGAGGGGACGTATCCGCTCCCCGAGGCGCAGCTCGATCGCTTCCTCCTCAAGATCCGCGTTCCCTACCCCGCGCGCGAGGCGGAGCTCCGGATGCTCGAGAACTACTCGAGAGGCTTCGACGCCGAGCGCGCGGCCGACGCCGTGCCGCAGCCGGTGGTCATCGAGTCGGTGCTCCGCGAGCTGCGCGGCGCCGCCGAGTGCGTGAAGGTGGCGCCCGAGGTCCGCGAATACATCGCGTCCATAGTGCGCGCCACTCGGGAGGAACCCGCTCTCACCCTGGGCGGCTCGCCGCGAGCCACGGTCGCCCTCTTTCGCGTCGCGCGCGCCGCGGCGCTCATCGCGGGCCGCGACTTCGTCACGCCCGACGATGTGAAAGACTTCGCCTTCCCCGTGCTGCGCCACCGCGTGATCGTTTCACCCGAGGTGGAGGTGGAGGGGCGCACGAGCGACGAGGTACTCGAGGCGGTACTCACGCGGGTGACCGCACCGCAGTGAGCGTGCCGCGGACCACGACATCGGTCGCGGCTCCGGGGCGCGTCGCATCGGATGCAGCGGGGCGCGACTCGAATACGGGGCCCGAGCCGCGCGCCGAGTTCCTCGAGGAGCGCATCGCGCGCGCGATTCGCCGCGGTCTCGTGCGCGTCTACCGGGCGATCGTCGCCTTCCTCCCAACACAGCGCCTCGCGCTGGTGGTAGCGCTCCTCTCCCCGGTCTGGCTCCTCTCGGGAACGGAGCACGGGCCGGCGATCATCGCGATGGTGCTCCTCCTCCTCGTGCTCGCAGTGATCATAGATGTGATCACCATCCCCGCACGCTGGCAGCTCGAGGCCGTGCGTGTGCTCCCGGCGCAGGTGGGGCTCGGAGATCCTGTGGAAGGGAGATACCGAGTCGTCTCGCGCGCCAAGCGGGCGCTGCGAGTGCAGCTCTTCGACCGACTCCCGCGCACCATCACGATCGAACGCCCACGCGCCGACCAGCAGACCGTCCCGCGGGGAGGTGAGCTCTCCCTGCCCTTCGAGATCACCGGACGCGAGCGCGGCGAATGGCCGCTCGGGCCGATCGTCGTGCGCGTGGACGGCGCGCTCGCTCTGGTGCGGCGTACGATACGCGACGAGCCGGGAGACAGCGTATTGGTCGTCCCCTCGATGACCGGCGTGCGGCACCTGCGCCTGCTCGCGATCCAGCATCGATTGCGCGACGCGGGGGTGCGCAATATCCGGCGACGCGGCGAGGGTACCACCTTCGACAACCTGCGTGAGTACGTGACCGGCGACGATCCCCGCCACGTGGACTGGAAGGCCACCGCGCGCCGCCACAAGCTCATCACGCGGCAATTCACCGTGGAACAGGGGCAGACGGTGATGATCGCGATCGACGCCGGACGGATGATGACCCAGCTCTCCGACGGTGTTCCACGCTTCGAGTACGCGCTCTCCTCCGCGATGCTCCTCGCCGACGTGGCCGCGCAGTCGCGTGACAACATCGGGCTCCTCCTCTTCGACGACGAGATCCGCGCTTTCGTCCCCGCGTCGCGCGGGAAGCAGGCGCTCGAGCGCGTCCGCCAGGCGCTCATACCTGCCACCGCATCGATGGCGGAGCCCGATTACGCGACGGCCTTCCGCCTCCTCTCGGAGCGGCATCGCAAGCGCTCGCTCATCGTGCTCTTCACGGATGTGGTGGACGCGCGCGCCTCGCGTGCCCTCATAGCGCACACGGCACGGAGCGCGGCGAGGCACGTGCTGCTCGTCGTCGCCCTGCGCAACGATCACCTCGTGGATGCGGCGGTTCCGGATGCGCGAGCGTCCGCGGGGAGGCTGTTCGAGAGCGCGGCCGCGGAAGAGCTGGTGGCGGCGCGCGAAGAGGCGCTGCTCAGAATGCGGCGCGCCGGAGTGCAGGTGCTGGATGTGTCGCCGGCCGCGATGACGCCGGCGGTGATCAACCGCTACCTGGAGATCAAGGCGCGCGGCTCGCTGTAGGCGAACTCCTCGCCCGCGCCCTCCTCCACCGTTCGCCACCCGAGTGACACGTAGGCGATCAGCGCCAGGGCGCACGCGCCCGCGATGCTCCACTTCACCCAGAGCGGGATGTCGGTGCGCGGGGAGATGAGACCCTCGATCGTCCCCGCGAAGAGGAGCAGCACCGTGGATACCGCTATCAATCGGATCGCACGGCGCCCCTTGATCACCAGCGCCTCCGACCGCGTGTACTCTCCCGGCAGGAGGAGCGCGGAAGCGATGAGCAGCCCGCCGCCCGCCGCGATGCAGATGGCGCTCAGCTCGAAGACGCTGTGCGGGAGCACGAACTCGCCGATCTGGTTGACGATCCCCTTGCTCGAATAGAGCCCGAGGGCAGCTCCGATGCTCACACCGTTGTAGATGAGCATCCAGATGGTCAGGATTCCCGCCGTTATCCCGAACGCGAAGACGGCGTAGGTGACCTGGACATTGTTCGCGATGATCCGACTCGCCATCACCGGCCGCTCGAATTCCTTGATGGGGATGTAAGTCTTGTCGCCGTTGCGCGCTCGGGCGACGCCATCTTCGGCGCGGTCGATCATGTTGGGTGGCAGGAGTCGCTCGACGAGGGCCGGGTGCGCGACCACCACACCGTAGGTGACCGCCATGGGCCCGAAGAGCAGGAGCGCGGCACCGAAGATGGGAATCGCCGAGCGGCGCAGCTCGCGGGGCATGCTCACGAGCGCGAAGTTCGCGATGATCCGCCAGGAGAGCTGACGCTGCCTGTAGAGCAGGTTGTGCCCCGCGCCCACGAGGCGGCTCACGTAGAAGAGCGCATCGCTTCCGATCGCGGCCGAGTCGTGCGCAGCGCGCGACGCCGTACGCAGGCGCGCGAGGTCGGTAGCTACCTCGCGGTAGCTGGCCACGAGGTCGCTGATCTCCTTCTCCGTCATCGACCGGAGACCGCGCTTCTGCGCGTCGGCCAGCATCTTCGCGAAGGCGCTCCAGCGCTCGGCGCCGCGCGCCACGATGGCGTTCCGCTCGCGCTCCGCACCGGTGGCGCCGCGTGGGGCTGCGCCGGCTGCTCGCGCTGCCTGCTCCCGCTCGTGGAGCGCCAGCAGGCTGGCCAGCGGCGGGCTCCCGCCGGATCCGATCTCGGCGTGGAATCGATCTACGAGGTGTGCCGTGATGGTACGTCGCCTGTCGCCGTTGAGCGTCTCCAGCCGACCCACGAAGCGGTCGAGCAGCGCGAAGTCGGCATCGGAGAGGGAGGTGGCCAGATCGGTAGTCGCCTCCGCCGCGTGCGCCTCGAGCTTCGCCGCCTTCGACAGGCGCTCGCGCACTACTATGGTGCCCGCCATCATGTCGCCGAGCCGCTTCCCGGACTTCGAGATGGCCGCACTGACGATACCGACCGAGTAGAAGAACACGGGCTGCATGTCCACGACGCGCGCTATGTTGCGCACGGCCGAAGCGGCGAACGACACGGAGTAGCCGCCGTCCTGCACCACGCGTATCCCCAGCCGTCGCTTCCCGGGCGTCTGGCCATCCCAGAGCGCCTCGAAAAGCACGTAGTAGCCCCACTGGATCGCGAAGGAGATCAGGATCACCAGCGATACCGCCCACGCTCCCGAGCTCTGTGCCGCGCTGGCCTCGGCGGTCCTGTCCGGCCCGGGCGCAATGGCGTTTCCGAGCATGATGAGGAGGATCCAGAACCCGATGATCAGCGCCCAGATTATCGCGTAGTCGATGAGCGCGGCGGCCGCGCGCGCGCCGACGCCGGCGATGGTATACGAAACCACCACCTGCTCCGGGGTCTCGATGTCCACCTGCTGCTCGTAGCGCGCGGTGGTGGTCATGCGCGGTGGCTCAGCGGGCTGCGCTCAACTGGCGCACGGACGATGCCGGCCTCCCGGCCGCCGGTACGGTCCGGTCGCGCGCCCAGCTGCGCAGCGCACCCAGCTGCTCGCCCATCACGTGCGAGAGGGGTCGGGTTCGAGACAGCTCGTCGAGAATGGCATCGGTGGAAAGCTCGCCCCGCGAGGAGAAGGCGCCGTAGAGCGCGGAAACGACCGCCTGCTCGATCTCCGCTCCGCTGAATCCGTCGGAAGCGGCAGCCAGTGCTTCGACGTCGAACTTGTCGACCGCCTGGCCGCGCTTCCCCAGATACAGCGCGAAGAGCCGGCGACGTGCCTGTGCATCAGGGAGGTCGACGAAGAAAATCTCGTCGAAGCGTCCCTTGCGCAACAGTTCCGGCGGAAGGCGCTGGATGTCATTCGCGGTGGCTACCACGAATACGCTGCTCTTGCGCTCCTGCATCCAGGAGAGGAAGCCGCCGAGCACGCGCGTGGAAAGCCCGCCGTCCTCGCTTCCCGAGGACTCGGCGAAGGCCTTCTCGATCTCGTCTATCCAGAGAACTATGGGAGAGAGGCGGTCGGCCGTGGAGAGCGCGGTTCGGAAGTGCTTCTCGGTTTCGCCCACGTACTTGTCGTAGAGTGCCCCCGTATCGAGCCGCAGCAGGGGCAGCGCCCAGTCGCGAGCGACCGCCTTGGCGCAGAGACTCTTCCCACAACCCGGGACGCCGAGCAGGAGAATCCCCCTCGGGAAGGAGAGGCCGAAGGCCGCGGCGCGCTCCGGCTCCGCTAGGATGCGGCGCCGTTCGCCCAGCCACTCCTTGAGCCCGTCGATCCCGATCACTTCATCCAGCGAGCGCTCCGGCGCGAAGTACTCCAGCAGCCCGTCGCGCTCCACCATCTCGCGCTTCGCTTTCACCACCAGCTCGATATCGTCGGCGGAGAGCCGGCCGTCCTCCAGTACAGCGCGCGTGAGGATCCGCTCGGAGTCGAGGAGGGTGAGCCCGTTGAGGTTCGCGATGAGACGCGAGCGCTCCTCGTCGCTCAGCTCGATGCGTACCGGCGTGCGGTCGGCCAGCTCTCGCACCACCCGGTCGAGCAGCGCGCCGTAGTCCGCCGTGCACGGCGCCGGCAGCGCGAAGGTGGTGACGAGGTCGCGCAGCGAATCGGGGAAGTCGTCGTCTATCGACGAGAGGAAGATCGCGCCGCGCTGGTCGGCGTAGAGCTTCGCCGCGTCTCTCAGCCGAGCGGCGATCGTAGGGTCGGCGAGCGCGTGTCCCAATCCCTCGAAGTGGTAGAGCGCGGCGATCCCCGATGCTTCCACGTGCGCGAGCGCCATCTCGGGGCGCGCGGTGTCGTAGATGGAGTTGAGCATCCCCGAGCGGCGCAGCCCCTTGGAGCTCGTCCAGGTGAAGAGCGGGAGCTCGAGCGCGGCCGCCACCTGCCTCACCAGCTCCTCTATCCGCGACGCCTCGGCGCCCGTGATCCTGATGAGCGAGTAGCGCGAGCGGATGAGGAGCAGGAGCTCGGCGAGCGGATCGGCGCCGGACGCCATTCAGGATTCGGCGGAGCAGGCGTAGATGTCGCGACTCAGCGGGGTGTCCTCGTCGCTGGGCTCGAAGTGGCCGAGCGCCTCGGCGCGCGCCGCGACCTCGCCCATGAGCGCGTTGCGGAGTGCGTCGTCGAAGAGGAAGGGCTGCGTGGCCGTGTACGGAGCGACCGCTGCCCAGCGCCAGGTCTCGGGCGCGGCGATCACACTCCCGCGCTCGCGCATGATCCCGGTGGCGCGCGCCTTCGCCGCGAACTCGACGAGATGTATGCGCGCCTGGACGATTTCCCTGTCATCTCGCGCCTCGCCGGGGCGGCAGCTCCCAGCATCCACCAGCGCCAGCACGGCATCCCTCGCGCGAGCGACCGGTCGCACCAGACGCTCGAGCGTTTCGACCGACCCCGTGTCGGCAGCCGGCTCGCTGTCGAGCGGAGCCTCGAGGACACGGCGCACCAGGTCGTAGGGCGTGAGCGAGCGCTGTGGACCGTAGCGCGTGAGGAACCAGTCGCGCAGCCCCGGTCCCGGCGGCGCTACGTCATCGAGCACTCCCACGAGCGCCGAACCGGCCTGGCCGGTGACATCCGGAGGCGTGACGGTCACGTAGCCGGTGAGCAGGTCATCCTGCACGGAGGAGAGATACCCGTTCGTCCGTCCCTCGTGGGCGAGGGAGACCGCCACGAACCAGTCCAGCCCGCGAGCGAAGACCTCGGTGGGACGCGCGCTCCGTGCTGGCCCCGCGAGGCCGTCTTCGGCTACTTTGGGAGACGCGGCGCGCAGCCCCCGCATCGAAGCGGCGAGCCTGCTCCTGCGCTTGTCGCGCACGGCGAGATCGGTGGCGTAGTCGCCGCGCACGGCGTAGCGCGTGCGTGCTGCCTGCCAGTCGATGTCGTGCGCGATCTCGTGCGCTATGGTACCGGCACCGGTCGCTAGCGGAAGGTAGATCGTGCGCTGACGCGGGTCGTGCAGCGCGAGCGCCAGATCGTGCATCGGGCTCTCGCCGAAGCGAACGTGAAGTCCGGTGAGGTCGAGCGACGGAACCACGCGCTCGAGATCGCGGAGCGCGGTGGCGAGCATCGTGAGGTAATACGGCTTCCACGCCTCACGCGTCCCCGGGTCGAAGGTGACCGAGGCGAGTCCGTACGTATCGAAGAGCTGGCGCGGCGTGGGGCCGCCGTCGCCCTGTACCCACGGAGTCTCCTGGGCGTAGGCGCGAAGCGCAACCGCCGCGCCGAGCGTGGCGCGCGCCACGCTCTCGCCCGGTGCTGCGCGCTCCACCAGCGCATGCTCCGCCGCCAGCTCCTCCTCGTTGCTCGTACGCTCCACGAAGCGCGTACGCGCCTTGCGCTCCGCGCGCGAGAGAGACGAGGACCCGAGGATCTGCCCGCGGCTGCTGGCGAGCGTCACTACCACCGGCGTCTGGGGCGGCGCGTCGGTAGCGTGAGTCACCTGCGCCAGCCGCCACGCCGCGGCACCGAGGAGCGAGCGGTTCGCGTCGCTTGCGGCATCGGTCCCACGGTCGCTGTCGTGCTCGCCGAGCTCGGCGATGCGCGTCGCAAGGCGTGGCGCCAGCTCCATCGCTTCCAACTCACTCCCCTGTGGAAGCATCTCCATGGCCGGCTGCTCTACGCGGAAGCGCCGCATCACACGCCAATTCACGAGAAGAGTGAGAGGGTCCTCACCGCGAACCCACGCCTCTCGCAGCAGGTCGCGCGCGTCCTCGCGTGCCAGCTCGCGGTCGCGGACCAGCGCGGCCGCCGATGCGGCGGTGAGCGGCGCGCTCGCGCGCACCCGATGTTCGGCCGCGGCAAAAGCGTAGGCCAGCCGGACCGCCATCTCCCCGGCGCGCGGGTCGTGCGCGTCGCGAACGGCCTTCTCCACCAGCGCGAGGTGCGCGCTCCCCGAGACCGGAGCACCCAGCGGCGCAGGCGCGTCGAGCGAATCGAGCGCCGCAGGATCCACGGCGGCACCTTCGCCGTCCATGGTGCGAGCGAGGAGCGCCCAGGCGACCGCACGCCTGGTAGAATCGTCCAGTCGCGGATCGCGAAGCGCGTAGTCGATCAGACGGAAGGGAGAGCCGAGTCCCAGACGGTGCCGCTCCAGGTAGCCGAGCGCGATGGCTGTGGAAGGTGCTACCGCCGCCGGCGTCGCATTGCGAGCCTCGGAGACGAGCGCGGCCGCATAGGCACGCCCGTCACGCAACTCCCCGGCTATCTCCGGGCCCACGGACATACGCTCGCACGACGATGCGAGTATTACGAGCACCAGCAGCGGTGCGAGCGTGCGTACGCGAGGGAATCTCATCCTGTATGGGAATACCCGTATCGAGCGGCGATGTTGCCGAGGACGTTAGAGATACGGAAGCCGGAGGGCGGCGTCCAGACGTCGCCAGTGAGCAGACGAGCGACAACGGCCGGGAGTCATACGGGCCGCCATCCCGGTAGGATAGCGGCCCGCCCCGAGCAGGTCGACCCGATGCCGATCGCCGTCAGGCGCCTCGGCCGAGGATCACGCGGAGGACGTGCGCGGCGATCATCGCGCCGAGCGATGCGGCGCGAAGCATCCGCGCGCTCCCGAGCGTCCAGGGAATGCGTGAGGAGCGCGGCGCGAGGAAGGCGCTCAGATCGCGCGCATGCCGCCAGCGTCCAGCGGAGCTCTTGGCGAGACAGCGCTCGATTGCCACAGCGAGATCGCGCGGGATCCCCGGAACCGTTCCATGCAGCCGTGGAACACGGCCAGTCAGGTGCCCCGCGGCGATCTCGGCGAAGCTCCGGCCGCGCACCGGGAGCGAACCGGTGAGCATCAGGTAGCCCAGCACGCCGAGGCCGTAGAGATCGCTGCGGCCATCGATATCCAGCTCGCCTGCCGCCTGCTCGGGCGACATGAAGTGCGGCGTCCCGAAGGCGCGACGCATCTCACCCGGCTGCGGCTCCCACGACGGCCGCGTCGCCACGCTGAAATCGGCGAGCATCACGCGCCCGGTGCGCTCGAGGAGCACGTTCTCGGGCTTGAGGTCGCGGTGGACCACTCCTTCGGAGTGCGCGTAGTCGAGCGCGGTGGCCAGCTCAACGAGAATCCGGCGAGTCTCCTCCGCGCAAAGGCGGCGCTCCCTGCGGAGCCGGTCGCCCAGCGACTCGCCCTCGACGTACTGCATGACGATGTACGAGAGGCTCTCCGTCTCACCGAAGGTATAGACCGGCACGATGTTCGGGTGAGTGAGCTGCGCGGCCATCCGCGCCTCCCGCCGGAAGCGCTCGCGCCCGTCCTCGCTTGAGCGGGTGTCCGCTGCAAGAACCTTGAGGGCGACTACTCTGTGGAGCGCGATGTCGCGGGCCAGGTACACCGCGCCCATCCCGCCTCGTCCGAGCAGCCGCACCACCTGATAGTGAGAGCCGAGCTCGCGCTCCAGCAGCGCGCTCTCTTCGGTGGTGGGTGCCTGCCCTGGAATCTCCGTTGCCCGCATACTTCCCCGCCCTCGTTCCCTGGGTAATCGCGCCAGGTGCTGGTGTTCGCCGCTCCTGACTTCATGGAGTTAGATACCCCAGGAGCACAAAGCGTTGCCTCGCTGTATTGGGAAGTAGCGGGCCAGAGGCCTCCGAAGCGCACATCGCTGTGGCGCAACGACTTGTCTTCGGGCGGCACCATCGAGCAGAAGCGTGCACCGTCCGCTTGTGGGACGGGGTGACCGACTTCGAACAGTGATCGAAGCGAGGCACCTCGCTCGTGAACGTGGTGCGGCCGGATGCACGAGCGGGGCGCGACGGACTCTCTTCGTCGCGCCCCGCTCGATGGGAGGCTGCCATCGCCTCGTATACGCTCAGTGCGTCGAGCTTCCCGAGTGACCGCTGCTGCGGGCACCCTTCCGGCTGCCGCGAGCCTGGTGCATGCGGCTCTGGAGTTGCTCGACGTTCTTGTCGAATGTGCTCTGCTGCTGAGCCGTGAGGACGCCTCGGATCTCGCTCATCTCCTGCTTGCGCAGTGACGCCAGCTTCTCGCGCGACGCCGTCATCCCCTGACGTGCTTCGGCGATCTTCGCGCTGTCGCCGCTCTGGCGCGCGGCGCGCGCGTTCTTCATGGCGGGCCCCATCTGCTCGCGTAGCGACTTCGACTCGTTCCGATACTTCGCGCGGATGGAGTCGACCTGAGTCTTCTGCGCGCTGCTCAGATCGATCCCCTTGAAGAGCGCCTTGTCGGCGCGCTCCATCCCGGCGCGCATGCGGCCGCGCATCTGACCACGGTCGTGGTGTCTGGTGATGGCGGTCGTGTCCGGCTTCGCGGCCGAGCTCCCCGCCTGAGCGTTCGCCGTCATCGCCGCGCCGGCGCAGAGCGCCAGCCCGAGTGCAATCGTGTAGAACCGCGACATTCCATACCTCCTGATGAGTTGGGCCCGCCTCTTCATCGGGCTCCGTCGATCCATTGGACGGAGGCGCTGGGAAAACGTTAAGAGGTGAGGGCCGGGTTTGGTTCATCGCGCGTGGGTCGCCTAGGCTGGTTCATCGCGCTGGGCCATAACTGCGCACGCGGAGGGCATCGCGCTGGGCCATAACTGCGCACGCGGAGAGCGCGGAGGGAACGGCGAGAGGACGCGGAGAAAACCCTTATGGGCTGGGATCGCGATCCTGATACCGGCAGAGTCTCGGCGTCCGGGTCTCTTGAAAAACCGGAACGCAGAGAACGCAGAGAACTGCAGAGAGAACGCAGAGGGTGCTGCACGGTCAGCTAGTACGCGCAAGCGGCCGGGAAAAAAGGGGGAACTGCTCCCGCGCTTGGAGTCCTGCCTACCTGAGCAGGACTCCGTATGCGGGAGCAGTTCCCCTAAAAACCCCTCATTCGGGATCTCGCCTTACGGGTTTTCTCTGCGTTCTCTCTTCTCCGCGTTCTCTGCGCTCCTCCCCTACAGGAGCCCCGACCCCGCGATGCGCTCGGATCAGGATCGCGATCCCAGCCCGCAACGGCTTTCTCCGCGTCCTCTCGCAGTCCCCTCCGCGACCTCCGCGTGCGCAGTTACGGCCCAGCGCCGCGATCCCTCCGCGCCCTCCGCGTGCGCAGTTAAGACGAGATGAACCCCGCACCCCACCCGCATCAGACCAGCCACGACGCTGCCAGCGCCTAAACGACGAGCCCCAGCGCCTCTCCAGAGACCTCGTGCCCGCCGGAATACGTGATCTCGCGCGCTTCGAGACCGTGCTGCGCGAGGCGCTCGCGCTGCTCGGCCAGGGAGGTCGGAGGGAGATGCGCATCGGAGTCACCGGCGACTACGATGAGCTCGAGAGAGCGGAAGGCGTCGGCGCCTGCGGCGAGATCGAGATCGGGCGGGAGGAGCCCGCCCCACAGGATCAGCCGGCTGGCAGCGACCGCGCCGCGCTCGATCCAGCGCGCGGCGGTCGCGGCGCCCTGGGAGAAACCGAGTACGGTGATGCGCGGGTGGCCGACCGCGAGCAGCTGGATGACCTGCGCGTGCAGCGTATCCAGGTAGCGGATGTAGTCATCGATCTCGGAGAGGCGGTCCTCGCGCGTCATCCACGATGCGCCTACCGGCGCCTGCGCGTGCGAGCGGCCAGGACGCTCCACATAAAAACGGGAGAGCGCTTCGGGCGCGACTATCAGGCGGTTCCCGTCGTCGAGCGCCGCGAAGCGACGGAGGAAGCGCGAGCCCAACTGGGCGTAGCCGTGGAGGACGTACCAGAGCTCGCGCGCACCACCGGCCGGATCGCCGAGGGTGTAGTAGCGCGCGGTGCGCGACACGGGTATGTGATGCTCACGCAGATTCTGCATCGCTCACCAGGAGGTGCGGCGCGACTCGGCTTTTTCCGGGACGCAGCTCGAGTCGGCGGCGGACATGAGGTGCTCCGGATCCGTGATGGCGGGGACGTCGAGCGATCCTCCGTTGTTCAGCACCGCGAAGTGCGGACGGCAGCGCGCCGGAAGCTCGGCGATGGTCACGTTCAAGGAGTCCACCGCTTCGTGCTGGCCGTCGTCGCCCAGCTCGAAGGTGCCCCAGTGAATCGGGATGCTCGTCGCGGCGTGCAGGAGCTGCGCGGCGTGCACGGCGTCGGCGGGCGACTGGTGCTTGCGATGCATGTACCAGCGCGGGATGAAGGGCGCGATCGGAAGGATGGCGAGTCGGAAGCGCGAGTAGCGTCTGTGTATGAGATCGTAGAACCGTCCCCACCCCGTGTCGCCTGCGAAGAAGACCGTGTCGCGCAGTCCCTCGATCACGAAGCCCGCCCAGAGACGCCGACAGTGGTCGCTGAGCGTGCGCCCCGACCAGTGCTGCACGGGCACCGCCCGCACATGAACTCCATTCGCCACCTGTGCCTCCTGCCACCAGTCTATCTCCTGGCTCCCGCTGATTCCAGCGGATCGCAGAAGCTCGCCGTTCCCGAGGCCCGTGACGAACTTCGGGTGAAACGTGCGCTCGAGGCGTTGGAGAGTCGGGATGTCGAAGTGATCGTAGTGGTCGTGGCTGAGGAGCACGACGTCTATCGGTGGGAGATCATCGAAGCGGATCCCCGGCGGCAGGAAGCGACGCGGGCCGAACCACCGCAGCTCCCCCAGCCGCTCGGAGAAGACCGGGTCGGTGAGGATGTTGAGGTCATCCATCTGGACGAGCACCGTCGCGTGATTGACGAACGTGACGCGCACCGAGCGGCCGCCTACTCTGCGCGGGGGCGGCGGTGCGGGCGCGACGTGCTCGCGACGCCACTCTCCGCGGCCGCGCGCGAACTGCCAGGCGATTACGTCCTGGACCGCCTGCTCCTGGAAGGGCTGGATGTTGTGAAAGCGCTGCCCGTCGAAGTGATCGGTGAGCGGCCCACGATAGCCGGCGATAGGCAGCGTGGCACAAGCAGCGAGGAGAAGCGCTACGCAGCCACGCGAGATCGCCCGACGGACGACCTCACCGACCGCCCGTCGAGAACTCGGCATCTCTCAGTTCATGCCGCTGCGTGCCGTGCGCTCGCGCTGACGGCGTAGATGTCGGCGCGGGTGCGCGGGATCTCGACCCGTCCGTTCTCGTCTGGACGTCCCAGGAGCACCTGCGCGAGACTGAGCTTCCCGGTCGCGAAGGCGTGTGCAGAGGCGGCCATGTACAGGCGCCAGACGCGATAGGCCTGCGCTCCCACGAGCTTCTCGGCAACATCGCGCGCGCTCTCCAATCGGCGCACCCACTGGCGCAGCGTGAGCGCGTAGTGGTCGCGCAGAGTCTCGACGTCGCGCGTCTCGAGGCCCGCACCCTCTGCGTTCCGCACTGCCTCATCCAGCGGCACCAGCTCACCGTCGGGAAAGACGTAGCGGTCGATGAACTTTCCTTCACGCCAGAGCACGCGACGCAGCCAGCGTCGCCACCCTTCGTCGTGGTCGCGCGCGCGCACGATACCGTGGTTGAGGAATAGACCACCCGGCTTCGTGAGGCGCGCCGCCTGATGGAAGTAGGTGGGTAGCTCGGCGCGCCCCACGTGCTCGAACATCCCTACGCTCACTACCTTGTCGAAAGTCGTGTCGGGCGGGAAGTCGCGGTAGTCGCGCACCTCAACGCGACAGCGGTGCTCGAGGCCATCCGCGCGGATCCGCTCGCGCGCGAGCGCTGCCTGACGCTCGCTGAGAGTGATCCCCAGCGCTTCGACTCCGTAGTTGGCTGCCGCGTGACGGATGAGACCACCCCATCCGCAGCCGATGTCCAGTAGCCGCTCACCCGGAGAGAGGCGGAGCTTGCGGCAGATATGATCGAGCTTCGCGCGCTGTGCCGCGTCGATGTCCTCGCTCCCCGTGGGGAAGTACGCGCACGAGTACACCAGCGATCCGTCGAGCCAGAGCGAGTAGAAGTCGTTTCCCATATCGTAGTGAGAGCGTACCGCCTCGCGATCGCGCTCGCGCGAGTGCTTGTGACCCATGAGGCGGAGGTGCTCGCGCCGGCGGTGCGGTGCCAGACTGCCGCGGTCATCGTCGTGCGGGAGTCGACTCGCGCACGCCACGATACGCGCGATCTCGCGCGGCGTTCCGACTCGCTCGCGGAGCTGCTGAGCGAGTCCCGCGGCAGCTTCCATGTCGCCCTCGATGTCCACATCACCGCGCACGTAAGCTTCGCCGAAGTGCAGCTCCGATGGAGGAGTGAGCATCCGCCGCAGCCCGCCCGCGGAGCGGATCACCAGCGTGAATGGCGGCCTGGCCGCGTTCTGTTGGGAGCTCAATGTACTCTGCGCGCCCGGGCGCTCCTCGCTCCCGTCCCAGTAGCGTACGGTACAGCTGCGCGAGGCGAGCGGACCGAGTAGCAGTCCGATGGCTTCGCGCGCGTACTCGAGTGCGGCATCCTCTGACCGTTGGGCACGGTTAGTCGTCGTGCCCAACGTGGGAAGGTACTCCCTGTCTGCCGACATGCTGGCTTTCCTCGCGATGTGTCGATCACCCGCCAGTGCAGCAAGCACCGGACCAGCATGCTCGCAGAATGGTGGCGCTACGTCGTACGATCGCGGAGCGGGCGCTCGAGCGAGCGATGGTAGCGCGAAAACGACCCCCGCTGTACCTTGAGCGGTACTGCTTCGTCATAGCAGTGCAGCCCGCGCGGCGCCGCAGCCGCTTCGCCCTGCCGCCAAGTCATCTCAGAATGCGTAAGCTTCCATTCACACGACCCTCCTCGGGGGTGTGCTCGTCGTCTCGTCGTGCGCGTCCCTCGATCGCGCTCGGCTCCGCACTCGGCACGTTCGGCGCGCTCTCCATCGCTACGCTCATTGCCGTCGGCTCGGCCAGCAGCGCCGCCCCGGCGCAGTCGCTGCGCGGCTCTCGGAGAGCGGTGCACAAGCCGTACAGCTACGCCACGGTCCACGACCTCCCCTTCTCGCGCACATCGCGTGATGTGAAGCGCCGCCTGCACGAGGGATACCTGGTGCAACTCGGCGCGAGCCCGGACTACGTGACGCACGAGGTGAGCTTCCCCTACGTCACGCGCACCACACTCACCTTCGTGCGCCGGCTCGCCGCGCAGTATCACCGCGGCTGCGGGGAGAAGCTCGTCATCACGAGCGCCGTACGCCCCGAGTCGATGCAGCCTGCCAACAGCTCCGATTATTCGGTGCACCCTGCCGGGATCGCGGTGGACTTCCGCAAGCCGCGCAACGCGAAGTGCCTCAGGTGGCTGCGCCACAACCTGCTCATCATCGAGAAGCGCGGCGACATAGAGGCCACCGAGGAGCACCACCCGGCGCATTTCCACGTGGTGGTGATACCGGAGTCGTACAAGGAATACCTCGCTTCGCGGTAGGCCGGCAAAAGCTCGCAGCGTCCGTTGAGCTTGACTCCACGAACCAGAGCGCTTTAGCGTGCGTCGAAGTACTCATTAGCGGTTCGTTGCCGGAGTACGTCGAACCTGGGGGAGTCATGCGTGGCTCGGCTCTGGTCTTGCTCGGCGGGTTCGGAGCGGTGGCTCTTCTCGGATGCTCCCCCCGGCGCGGACGCGCGCCTGCACCGTCCTCCGAGGATGGCGTCGGTGTGGTGAAGAATGGCAGCAGCATCGTGCTGACTTCCGCCGTGCTGCATCTCGAGAATAATTCGCTCCTGGATGTTCTTCACCGGCGACTCCCCAATCTGGAAATCGACCCAACCGAGGACTGCCCGGAGGTGTTCCTGCGCGGGCGGTCGTCGATCATGAACGCCTCCAACGCCGCGATCTACGTGGATGGCCAGCTTGCCGCCAACACGTGCATCCTCGAGACGCTGTACGCGTTCGACCTCGAGCGGGTGGAGGTTTACCCGATGGGAGTGACGACCCGACCAGGCTACCTGTCGGATGCCGACGGCTTGATCCTCGTCTTCCTCCGCAGAGGCAAGCCTTAAAAAGAAGCCTCGATACCCTTCTCGCAGAGGTCTTCCACCTCGGACGGATGCAGCCCACCAAGATTGCGCTGCGCCGACTCCGCGGGAGTGAATGCGAGCTCGGCCCGGAATTTCTGCTCTCGCCCCACCGGAGGCAGCATCCACCCAGCGCCAGGCCTCAGCTACTTGACAAGCAGGAGGGGTGGGCCACACCGTTTCCGCTCAGCACGGTCGGCATCAACCATGAGGCCCTCATGGAGGCCCACATGCGCCATCCGCTTCTTCTTCCCATCGCGCTGCTCCTGGTAACCGCCTGCGCCAGCTCGGGCACCAACAAGAGCGGGCAGCGGCGCGACCGCAACGTCATCACCAGGGCGGAGATAGATCAATCGCCCGAGCACAGCGCGTTGACCCTGATCCGCACCCTGCGACCGGGGATGCTCAGTGACCGCGGTAAGACTTCCATCGCCCAGCAGGATCCGGGGATCATTGTGTTCCTCAACGGCCAGCGGTACGGCGACCTCTCCTCGCTGGATGCGATAGAGGTCAGCACGATCCAGGAGATACGCTTCCTGGACGCGGCGCAGGCGCAGCAGCGCTACGGGATGGGTTATCCGCAGGGAGTGATTCTGATAACGGGTAGGACCAGATAGCCGGCGAAGGCGGGGCGCGTCCGAGCGGGCCGCGCCTCCGTCGGTGTGCGGCTCAGCGGGCTGCGGCCCGCACTTCCTTCGCGTCGCCCATAGGCGCACCGGCGCGTCGGGCCATCGCCTTCCCCTCGGCCTCGCCGTTCCCATCCCTCTCGCTACGTGCAATGAGCAGCTTGTTGAGTGCTCCGATGTACGCCTCCGCGGTCGCCATGATGACGTCGGTGTGCACGCCGTAGCCGCTGAAGACGTGCGCCCGCCGATCGCCGGTAGCGGCGATTCGCTGGGACGGATGCTGCTCGGCGACGGGCACGCGCTCCTTGAGGCGCATCGTCACCTCGCCCACGGCATCCAGCCCCTCGGTGATGGAGTTGACGGTGAACTCAACCAACTCCGCGCCGCCGCTCCTACCATCGGGGTCGTCCGCCTCGATGATCTCCTGGATCGTCCGGCACACCGCGTCGACCGCACCGCTCCCCTGCGCCGAGCCGGCTCGCAGCTTCCCATCGGGGCCCCTCAGGCGCACGATCGCGGTGGGCATGAGGTGCGTACCGCACGTCACCGCCGCGTGCTCCAGCGCGTAGATGGTGGCTGGTCGGCGCGCCTCGCCCGAGACTATAGCCTCGATGTCGCGCTCGTCGACGATCTTCTTGCGGTCCGCGATCTCCTTGAAACGCGCGAAGGCGTGACGCAGCTCCTCATCGGCCAGCTCGTAACCCATGGCGGCGAGGTGCTTACGGAAGGCGTGCCGCCCCGAATGCTTGCCGAGTACGAGGATGTTGCCGTCCAGCCCCACCGTCTCGGCGCTCATGATCTCGTAGGTGAGGCGGTTCTTGAGGACGCCGTCCTGGTGGATCCCCGCCTCGTGCGCGAAGGCGTTGGCACCGACGATCGCCTTGTTGGGCGGTACCTGCACACCCGTGCACGACGAGACGAGTCGCGATGTGCGCGCCAGCTCCGTGCTGTCGACGGCGCTCTCCATGCCATAGTATGAGCGGCGCGTCTGGAGGGCCATCACGACCTCCTCGAGCGATGCGTTCCCGGCCCTCTCGCCGATCCCGTTCACGGTGCACTCCACCTGACGTGCACCGGCGCGGACGCCGGCGAGCGAGTTGGCCACGGCGAGCCCGAGGTCATCGTGACAGTGCGTCGATATCGTGATGTCGCGCCCCGCGACGACTCTCTCGCAGATGCCGCGGATCAGCGCCGCGTATTCATCGGGCGTGGCATAGCCCACGGTATCGGGGATGTTGAGCGTACTCGCACCGCTCTCCACCGCGGCCCGCAGCACCTCGTGCAGGAACTCCGGATCCGACCGGCTGGCGTCCTCCGGCGAGAACTCCACGTCGTCGCAGAGCGACCGAGCGTAGCGCACCATCGCCGCGGTCGCGTCGAGCACCTGCGCGCGCGTCATGCGCAGCTTGTGTTCGAGATGGATGTCGGAGGTCGCGAGGAAGACGTGTATCCTCCTCCGCGACGCGCCCACTGTGGCGCTGTTACACCGGTCGATGTCGGCCTCGTTGGCGCGCGCCAGTCCGCAGATGACCGGCCCATCACTGGTACCGACCTCTCTGGCTATGGTATGCACGGCCTCCCAGTCGCCTGGCGATGCCGCGGGGAACCCCGCCTCGATGATGTCCACGCCGAGCCGCGCCAGCTGCCTCGCAACCTCGAGCTTCTCCTCGAGCGTCATCGTGCAACCGGGCGCCTGCTCTCCATCGCGGAGGGTGGTGTCGAAGATTCGGATTGGGGACATGATAAATAAGGGAGAATGGAAACAGGAAACAGGAAACAGGTACAGGCTCTTGGCGACAGGGCTCCCTATCCCGAGGCAGTCGCTGTTTCCTGTTTCCTGTTTGCTGTTCCCTTGTCGCTCCTGCTTCCTGCTTCCTGCTTCCTGCTCCCTCTCATCCCCTCCCTCAGCCCCCGCCCCACCCTCTCCAGCTCATGGCCCGCTTCGCGCGCGCGGAGGGCGGTGAAATGAGGGCGGCCGGAGGCGTTCTCGGCGATCCACGACTCGGCGAAGGTCCCATCGCGGATCTCGGCGAGGAGTCGGCGCATCGTGGCGCGGGTGTGATCATCGACCACGCGCGGGCCGGCGGTATAGTCGCCGTATTCGGCGGTGTCGGAGACGGAGTAGCGCATGTATTCGAGGCCGCCGTCATACATGAGGTCCACGATCAGCTTGAGCTCGTGCATGCACTCGAAGTAGGCGATCTCGGGCTGGTAGCCGGCGTCCACCAGAGTTTCGAATCCCGCTTTCACGAGCGCGGAGACGCCGCCGCACAGGACAGCCTGCTCGCCGAAGAGATCGGTCTCGGTCTCCTCCTCGAATGTCGTGGCGATCACTCCGGCTCGGGTGCAGCCGAGCGCGCGCGCGTAGGCGAGAGCGTCATCGAGGGCGTGGCCCGACGCATCCTGGTGCACGGCTACGAGCGCGGGGACGCCGAAGCCCTCGGCGAAGACCTCGCGCACGCGGTGGCCGGGCGCCTTGGGAGCTACCATACTCACGTCCACTCCGGCGGGAGGCGTGATCTGTCCGTAGTGGATGTTGAAGCCGTGCGCGAACATCAACGTATTGCCCGGCGCGAGGTTGGGGAGCACGGAGTCGCAGTATAGCGCTGGCTGCACCGTATCGGGAGTGAGCATCATCGTGATCTCCGATTCCTTCACAGCGTCTCCCACGCCGAGCACGCGCAGTCCCGCGCTCTCCGCCTTCGCGCGGCTGCGCGAGCCGTCGTGCAGCCCCACTCGCACATCCACGCCGCTCTCGGCGAGGTTGAGCGCATGCGCGTGCCCCTGGCTGCCGTAGCCGATGATGGCGACGGGGCGTCCCGCGAGCCGGCCGATGTCGGCGTCTTCGTCGTAGTACGGTCGGGTCACTTGGCTCTCCTCAGGCGACGCCGTCGGCCTGCGCCGTGGGCTCGTCCTGGCTGGGGGTGGAATTCGGGCCCTCGTACTCGTACGCGGACGCAGCGGCGATACTACGCAGACGGCGGCGCTGTCGGAACTGCGGCCGGGTGCCGCGCGTCATGGCGATCGTGCCACCGCGCATCATCTCCCTGATCCCGAAGGGACGGAGCACCGCGAGGAAGTTGTCTACCTTCGACGGCGTTCCGGTCATCTCGATGATCATCGTCGCGGTCCCCACATCGGCAGTGCGCGCATCGAAGGCCTCTACCACGGCGAGGATCGGCGCTCGATTCGCCGCCGGCGCGTGTACCTTGACGAGCACACTCTCGCGCTCCACGCTCGGCTGGTTCGTCACGTCCGTGACCTTGAGCACCTCGACGAGCCGGTAGAGTTGCTTCACTACCTGCTCCACATCATCGGCGTCGACCACGAGGGTCATCCTGCTCACCCCCGGCGTCTCGCTGTGCCCTACCGCGAGACTCTCGATGTTGAATCCTCTTCTTCTGAACAAACTCACGGCCCGGTGGAGGACACCCGGGCGATCTTGCATCAGGGTTACGAGAGTGTGGGACATGTACGGAGCTCCGTGTTTAGTCGAGATCATTGTTTTGAGGAGACAGGAAGGGATGGCGTAGAGAATGGATCCCCGCTTTCGCGGGGATGACGGACTCCGTATGCCGTTCCTGTTTCCTGTTTCCTGTTTCCTTCTGTCTGTAGTACCTGAACCCTGAACCCTGCCTCCTGAACCCTGCAGTTCCCCCCTGCCTCCTGAACCCCGGTAGTTCACTGCCTCCCTCCGTCCGCTCTCTCCCCCACGGCACCATCCGCGACCAACATCTCGCCCAGGCTCCCTCCCGCGGGCACCATGGGGAAGACGTTCGCCTCGCGTTCGACGCGGAAGTCGATGACGACAGGGGCGGGGTGGGACCAGGCGAAGGAGATTGCGTCGTCGACATCGCGGGCGCGTTCCACGGTCATTCCGTGGATGCCGTGCGCTTCGGCGAGGCGGGCGAAGTCGGGGCCCGTGAGAGGGGTGCCGCTGTAGCGACGGCCGTCGAAGAGCTCCTGCCACTGGCGCACCATGCCCAGGTAGCCGTTGTTGATGATGGCTACCTTCACGTTGCGCACTCCCTCCTGGAGGAGAGTAGTGAGCTCCTGGTTGGTCATCTGGAAGCCGCCGTCGCCCACTACCACCCACACTGTTTCGGCCGGGCAGGCGAGGGCAACGCCGAGTGCGGCGGGGATGGCGAAGCCCATCGTGCCGGATCCGCCGCTGGTGATGTGCGTGCGAGGGCGGCGCCAGTCGATGAGCTGCGCGGCCCACATCTGGTGCTGGCCCACGTCGGTTACGACGCGATAGTTGCCGTGCTCCTGAAGCGAGCGATCGAGCGCCTCGTACACGTCGTGGGGAGCCAGCGGTGATGTGGTGGGGCGGCGGCGATACGTCTGCCGCGGCTCGTGCTCGGCCTGCAGATCGCGAATGTGCTCGAGCCAGCCGCCGAGGTCGGCGGGCGCCAGGCCGCTCCCTGGCCGCCGCACGTTCTCGCGCAGCTCCCCTACGAGGGCGGAGAGCACTCTGCGAGCATCACCCACGATGGGCACCGCGGTGCCGATGTTCTTTCCGATCTCCGATGGATCGATGTCTAGGTGTATCACCCGCGCGCGCGGTGCGAACGACGACGCCCTGCCGGTCACGCGATCGTCGAAACGGCCGCCCACGTTGAGGAGGACGTCGCACTCCTGGATCGCGCGGTTCACGTGCACCCAGCCGTGCATCCCGGGCATCCCGATGCTCAGTGGATGATCCTCCGGGAATGCGCCGAGCCCGTGCAGTGTGGTCATGACGGGGACGCCGAGCAGCTCGGCGAGCGCGCGCAGCTCCTCGCATGCACCGGACTGGATGACGCCGTTCCCCGCCATGATCAATGGTCGCTCGGCGCGCAGCAGCAGCTCGGCCGCCTTGCGGACCTGCCAGCGGCTCCCCTCGTACGTGGGACGGTAGCCGGGGAGACGCAGCTCGACGTCCCAGCCAGGTATGGTGCGCCCCTGTTGCGCGTCTTTCGTCACGTCTATGAGGACGGGGCCCGGGCGCCCGCTCCGCGCGAGGTGGAACGCCTCGCGGAACACGTACGCCAGGTCGCTGGCGCGCGTCACGAGATAGTTGTGTTTCGTGATGGGAGTGGTAATCCCCGTGATGTCCGTCTCCTGGAACGCGTCCTTGCCGAGCATCGTGCTCGCCACCTGGCCGGTGATGGCTACGAGCGGCGTGCTGTCCATCCAGGCGTCGGCGATGGGCGTCACCAGATTCGTCGCGCCGGGACCGCTGGTGCCCACACACACTCCCACGCGTCCGGTGGCGCGCGCATATCCCTCGGCGGCGTGACCGGCGCCCTGCTCGTGGCGGCAGAGCACGTGGCGCAACTCGGCGGCGTACTCGGGGAGCGCAAAGTAAAAGGGCATGATGGCGCCGCCCGGGATGCCGAACACCGTGTCCACGCCTTCACGGATCAGCGCCTCGCACATGACCTGCGCGCCGGTACGCAAGTCCGCCTGCTCGCCGCGATGCTCGCCAGGCCGCCCCGCGGCACGCGGCGCGTCCAGGGTCGTCGAATCCACGAGTGTCATGGTGTGGTCCTCATGCCAGTACGGCTCCGTTGCTCGCGTTGGTGACCAGTCTCGAATAGCGCGCCAGCCAGCCGCTCGTGTAGGCCGGCCGCGGAGCGCACCACTCGCCGCGCCGGCGTTCGAGCTCCGCGCCGGTTACTTCGACATCGAGCGATCGTGCGGAGAGGTCGATCGCTACCGTATCGCCGTCGTGCAGGAGCCCGATCGGTCCGCCCTCCGACGCCTCCGGAGCGACGTGGCCGATGCACAGACCGCGAGTTCCGCCGGAGAAGCGGCCGTCGGTGATGAGCGCGACCTTGTCGCCGAGCGGCATCCCCTTGAGCATGCTCGTGAGCGCGAGCATCTCGCGCATCCCGGGTCCGCCGCGCGGCCCCTCGTTGCGCACTACAACGACCGAACCCTCGCGGATACCGCCGGCGCGAAGCGCGGTGATCGCGTCCTCCTCGCACTCGAAGAGCTGTGCAGGTCCGCGGAAGCGCATCTGATGCTGCTCCACCGCGCCGACCTTCACCACCGCTCCCTCGGGGGCGAGCGACCCGAAGAGCACGCAGAGACCGCCGCGCTCGGAGTGCGGGTTGGATACGGGTCGGATGCAGCACGGATTCGCGTTCGATGCGGCGGCCACACTGGTGCCCAGCGTCTCGCCTGTGACGGTGATCGCGTCGAGATGCAGCGTGCCCCGTCTGGTGGAGAGCTCGCGCAGGATCGCGGGTACGCCGCCGGCGTCGTGCACGTCCTGCATGTGCCACTGGCGGTCGCCGTCCCACGCGGGGGAGATCTTCGCCAGGTGCGGGACGCGCTCGGCTATGTCGTTGAAGCGCGCGATCGGATAATCCACGCCGGCTTCGCGCGCCAGCGCGAGCACGTGGAGGACGGTGTTGGTGGAGCCGCCCATCGCCACGTCGAGCGCCATCGCGTTGTCTATCGCATCGGCGTTCACGACGTCGCGAAAGGTCACGCCGCTCTCGAGGAGCTGCAGCACCGCCGGACCCGCGCGCCGCGCCAGCGCCTCTCGCTCGGGCGTGCGCGCGAGCGCCGTCCCGTTGCCGGGGAAGGCGACGCCGAGCGCCTCGCAGAGGCAGTTCATCGAGTTGGCAGTGAACATCCCGCTACAGCTGCCGCAGGTTGGGCAGCCGAAGCTCTCCAGCTCCTCGAGGCGCGCATCGTCGATGAGTCCAGCGCCGCGCGCGCCGACTCCCTCGAAGACGGATATCAGATCGATCTTGCGTCCCGATCGGTCGACGCCCGCGTGCATGGCGCCGCCGGATACGAACAGCGTGGGGATGTTCACTCGCGCCGCGCCCATCAGCATCCCGGGAACGATCTTGTCGCAGTTCGGGATGCAGATCATCGCGTCGAAACAGTGTGCCAGCACCATGGTTTCCACACAGTCGGCGATCAGCTCGCGCGATGGGAGCGAGTAGCGCATCCCCGCGTGTCCCATGATGATCCCGTCGTCCACGCCGATGGTGTTGAACTCGAAAGGGATCCCGCCCGCCTCGCGCACCGCCTCCTTCACGAGCGCGCCGAACTCGCGCAGATGTACGTGACCCGGAACGATGTCCACGTACGAATTGCAGATGGCCACGAAGGGCTTGTCGAAGTCCTCCTTCGAGCGAATCTGACCGGTGGCACGCAGCAGACTGCGGTGCGGAGCGCGGTCGAACCCGCGCTTGATCGCGTCGCTGCGCATGGGGAGGCGCACGTTCTGGCTCCTGCTCGGCGCTGGTGATGGAGCGATCGCTGGAAAGCGCGTGCTCCGTCAAACAGAAGGCCCCCCGCCATCTCGCGAGGGGCCATCGCCGAAAAAAAGCCCCTCACCTTGCTCGGGAGGGGCTCGGAACTCGTCAGTCCGCTCTACATCACCCCACGCTTCTCCCAAGCACAACGACGTCCTCTCCAATAAGGAGAAGGACGACGAGAATAAGGCTAAGGAGGAGCTGGGGAGCGACGGAGAGCATTACCAATTGTTGTCTTTGAATGGAGTGCTGCCGTGTATCGACTGTGGCCGCGTGCATTGCCGCGAGCTTCCGCGCACTATGCAGCGCGTCGTGCGTCTTGTCAAGTGGCGTCGAAAATCTTCGACGCGATCACATCGCCCACTTCGCTCGTTCGCCACGCACGCGCGCCGCGCGGCGCGAGCTCCGCGGTGAGCACGCCTTCTTCGAGCGCCGCGTCCACCGCGCTCTCGATGAGCCGCGCTTCACGCGGAAGGTCGAGCGAGTGACGGAGAAGCATCGCTGCGCTCAGGATGGCGCCGATCGGATTCGCGATCCCCTTCCCCGCGATGTCCGGTGCCGAGCCGTGGATCGGTTCGTAGAGCCCCATACGCGACTGCGGCTTCACCTGTGGTGCTTCGGCGAACTCCGCGTCATCGGCGCCAGCGCCCAACGACGCGGATGGAAGTAGTCCCATGGAACCGGCGAGCATGGACGCCTCGTCTGTGAGGATGTCGCCGAACATGTTCTCCGTGACGATCACGTCGAAGTCCGCGGGGCGACGGATGAGGTGCATCGCGCAGGCATCGACAAGCACGTGCTCCAGCATGACGTCGGGAAACTCCGCGGCCATCACACGTGACACCACCGAGCGCCAGAGGCGAGAGGTCTCCAGGACGTTCGCCTTGTCCACCGAGACCACCTTCCGCCCTCGCGCACGCGCGATCTCCCCCGCAACGCGCGTCACCCGCTCGATCTCGCCGGTGGTGTAGCTGCAGATGTCGAAGGCGCGCTCGCCGCCGCCGGGCATGGGCTCACGTCCCTTCTCGCCGAAGTAGATCCCGCCCGTGAGCTCGCGCACCACCATCACGTCCACGCCCCGCAGCAGCTCCGCGCGAAGCGGCGACGCTGACGCGAGGCGCTCGCGCGCCACCACCGGGCGCAGGTTGGCGTACACGCCGAGCAGCTTGCGCAGCGCGAGAAGTCCGCGCTCGGGGCGGTCCACACTCTGCTGGCGATCCCACTTCGGTCCGCCCACGGCGCCGAGGAGCACCGCGTCCGCATAGCGACAGAGCTCGAGTGTCGCTTCCGGGAGTGAGCTCCCCGTCGCGTCTATCGCGCAGCCACCGATGAGCCCTTCGTCGAAGTGGAAGGCGTGCCCGCAGCCTGCGGCCACCGCCTCCAGCACCTTGACTGCTTCGGCGGTGACCTCGGGTCCGACGCCGTCGCCGGGGAGCACGGTGATTCGCGCGGTGCGGGGCCCGCTCGCGCGCGACTCGTGGTGGGGCAGGATGGTGGCGCTCATGGATGTGCCTCCTCGTATGCGGCGATCTCGTCGCCCGCGCTCAGCAGAAACCCCAGCTCGTCCACCCCCTCGAGGAGGCAGTGCTTCGCGAAGCTCTCCATCGGGAAGTGAACCGCCGCTCCGTCTGGAAGGGTGAGCGTCTCGCTCGCGACGTCGATCCTCAATGTGGGACGCGCGCCTCCGGCAGGCCAGCTCACCAGTCGCTCGTGCACGTCCTCCGGCACCGTCACGGGGAGGAGTCCGTTCTTGAGTGCGTTGGAGTGGAAGATGTCGGCGAAGCGGGTGCTGATCACGGCTCGAATGCCGTAACCGCGCAGTGCCCATGGCGCGTGCTCGCGCGACGAGCCGCAGCCGAAGTTGTGGCCGGCCACGAGTATCTCGGCTCCTATCGCCTCCGGCCGGTTGAGCACGAAGTCGGCGCGCGGGGAACCGTCGGCCTCGTAGCGCCAGTCGGCGAAGAGCGCGTCACCCAGTCCCGCGCGATCGGTGACCTTGAGGAAGCGCGCGGGGATGATCTGGTCGGTGTCGATGTTCTGCACATCGAGCACCACCCAGGACGACTCGACGGCGCGCACCGGTGTGATCGTATCAGACATCGCTCAGCTCCCTCGCATCGGCAATGGCGCCACGCACCGCGGATGCGGCGGCGGTCAGCGGACTGGCCAGGAAGGTACGACTCCCCTTCCCCTGTCTCCCCTCGAAGTTGCGATTGCTCGTGCTCACCGCGTACTGGCCGGGCGCGAGCGCATCGCCGTTCATGGCGATGCACATCGAGCACCCCGCTTCGCGCCACTCGGCGCCCGCCTCGCGGAAGATCGTGTGCAGCCCCTCCGCCTCCGCCTGCCGCTTCACCTGCTGCGAGCCGGGCACAACCAGCATCCGCACCCCGGGCGCCACCTTGCGCCCGCGCATCACTTTCGCGGCGAGGCGGAGATCGGAGATACGCGAGTTGGTGCAGCTTCCCACGAACACGACATCCACTGGCCTTCCGAGCAACCTCTCGCCGGGGCGGATGTCCATGTAGGCGAGCGCCTTCTCCAGAGCGGCGCGGTCCGCGCTGTCGGAGAGCGAGGCGGGAGTGGGGATCGGGGAATCGATGCTCATCCCCATACCCGGGTTCGTGCCGTAGGTGATCATCGGCGCCAGCTCGCTCGCGCTGATCATCACCGAGCGATCGTACGCAGCACCGTCGTCGGTGGGGAGCGAGCGCCACCGCTCGAGCGCGGCATCCCAGTCGGCAGCGCGCGGCGCGCGCGGGCGACCGGCCACGTATTCGAAGGTCGTGTCGTCGGGCGCGATCATCCCCGCACGTGCGCCACCTTCGATGGACATGTTGCACACCGTCATCCGCTCCTCCATCCCGAGCGCTCGGATCGCTGGTCCGGTGTATTCGATCACATGTCCGGTTCCGCCACCGATACCGATCTTCGCGATCACGGCGAGGATGATGTCCTTGGCTGTCACGCCGGGGCGCAGCTTCCCCTCAACGCGCACCTCCATCGTCTTCGGCCGCCTCTGCAGAAGGCATTGCGTGGCGAGCACGTGGCCCACTTCCGAGGTACCAATCCCGAAGGCGAGCGCGCCGAAGGCACCGTGCGTGCTCGTGTGGCTGTCGCCGCAGACTATGGTCATCCCGGGACGGGTGAGGCCGAGCTCGGGACCTATCACGTGCACGATCCCCTGCTGCTCGGCGCCCAGCTCGTGCAGCTCGATTCCGAAGTCGGCGCAGTTTCGCTGGAGCTGCGCGAGCTGCGCGGCGGCCAGCGAGTCGCTGATAGGGATGCGCCCGCGCGAGTCGCGCGGAGTGGTGGGGGTCGAGTGGTCCATCGTGGCCACCGTGCGATCGGGGCGGCGAACCTTCAGTCCGCGCTCACGCAGCTTCGTGAACGCCTGCGGCGAGGTCACCTCGTGCACGAGGTGCAGATCTATGTAGAGCACCGCTGGAGTGCTCTCCGTGGCAGGACGCACGATGTGGTCGTCCCACACCTTCTCGAAGAGTGTGCGAGGGGTGTGTTTTTCAGAGTTCATCCAGAGTCTCCAGGCGGGCCGAAGTCAGGGCCGGGGCGGACGCGGAGCCGCACCGATCGTCGTTCCCGCACAAGATACCGCCATCGGCCCTCGAACGGGGAGCCGTTCCGTCGTCATCCCCGCGAGCTGCGTCATCCCCGCGAGCTGCGTCATCCCCGCGAGCTGCGTCATCCCCGCGAAAGCGGGGATCCATGTTCGGTCGAGTAGCATGGATCCCCGCTTTCGCGGGGATGACTAATGACTGGGCACCCGATTCCGCGGGGAAGGCGGGACTCGCGAGATCCGGGCGCAGCTCGGCGGCGCCTCCGAGGTAGACGTGGCGGCCGCGCCCTGCATCCGCCGGGAGCTCCGCGTGCATCAGCACGCGCACGCATCGCGGGAGCGACCCGGCCACGGCCATTTCCGTCATGCACAGGAGCGGGACATCGTTCCAGCCGAGCTCGCGCGCGGCGCGCGCCGGAAAGACGGCTGTGAGATCAGGCGTGGCGGTGAAGATCACGCTCACGAGCTGCTCCGCTCGGAGCGAGTTGAGGAGCATCATCTCCTCCAGGAGCGTGCGCGTCGCTTCGAGTATCCGCGCCGCATCGTCGGCAGGAACGGTGATCGCGCCGCGCAGCGCGCGTACTCTCGCACCCGTGCTCATCTCCCCTCCGCGGCCTGTAGCTGCGACGGATGACGCTGCACCGATTCCGTCACGGCTCGCGACGTGGCGTCGATGCGGTCGACCCGCTGCGCTCGCTGAAAGTGGCCCAGGATCCGGAGCTTCTCCGAGCGGCGCTGCATCTCGCTCAGCACATTGGAGAGCTTGGGGTCGTTCGAGAGATGCTCGATCTCGAGGAAGAAGCTGTAGCTCCACGGCTCGCCGGAGGGGCGGGAGTCGAGCTTCGAGAGATTCAGTCCCGCCTCGGCTATCGGCTCGAGAAGTCGATAGAGCGCCGCCGGCACGTTCAACGTGCTCGCGATTATTGCGGTTCGGGCCTCCGTCCCTGGGCGGAGCACTGCCTGCTCGCGCGAGAGTGCGAAGAAGCGCGTCTGATTGTCGGGCCGGTCCTCGATATCCGAGGCGAGGATCTCCAGCCCGAAGCGCTCCGCGGCGCCGCGCCCGGCGATCGCCGCTCGCGTGCGATCCCCGCTCGCGGCCAGATCGCGAGCCGCGCCCGCGGTGTCGTACGAGGCCTCCGCCTCCATGTCGGCGTGGCGCTCGAGAAAGCGACCGCACTGCGCGAGCGCCACCGGGTGGCTGGAGACGCGCGTCAGCTCTGCGATGCGCGTACCGGGGAGTGCGAGGAGGCAGTGGTGAATCGGAAGAATCTCCTCGCCCACCACCCAGCATTCGCGGGCCGCCGTGAGCGCATCGTAGGTGGCCACCACGTTTCCCGCGAGCGAGTTCTCGATGGGCAGCATCCCGTAGTCCACCGTTCCCTCCTCGAGCGCGCGCACCACATCCGCGCAGCTTCGTTTCGGAACCGGCTCCGTATTCTCCCTCGGCCAGTATCGCCGCACGGCATCCTCGCTATATGCCCCCAGCTCGCCCTGGAAGGCGACGCGCACGTTCATGCCGGCCATCGTTCCTCCCGACGTCGCGGGCTCCCCGCCTTGGCACTCGATCGTACGGTCGCGCCAGCGCTCGGCTTGACGCCCGCCTTCGCGGCCGGCGTAGCGCCGGAGGCGGCGTCCAGTTCGGCGCTCGGCTTCGCCGCGGATTCGCCGGCAGTGAGCAGGCGGCGTCCCACCGCGCACGCCACCGCTTCGCAGCGCTCCACGAGCCGGGCGAAGCGTGCGGGGGTGAGTGATTGATCGCCGTCGGAGAGAGCATCGGACGGGTGCGGATGCACTTCGACGATCAGCCCATCCGCACCCGCCGCCACTGCCGCGAGCGCGAGCGGCTCCACAAGCTCCCAGCGTCCACCGGCGTGGCTGGGGTCCACTATGACCGGAAGGTGCGTGCGCTCCTTCAGCACCGGTACGGCGGCGACATCCAGCGTGTTGCGCGTGGCGGTCTCGAAGGTGCGGATGCCGCGCTCGCAGAGTATGACGTTGGGATTGCCGGCGGAGAGCACGTACTCCGCGGCGAGGAGCAGCTCATCCATGGTGGCAGAAAGGCCGCGCTTGAGCAGGACGGGCTTGCGCGACTGACCTACCTCCGAGAGAAGCGCGAAGTTCTGCATGTTGCGCGCGCCGACCTGCAGCACGTCGGCCACGCTCTCGATGCGCTCGAGCTGCCGCGGATCGAGGATCTCGGTGACGACCGGGAGTCCCGTAGCCTCGCGCGCTTCGGCGAGGATATCGAGTGCCTCTTCCCCCAGTCCACGGAACGAGTAGGGGGAGGTGCGCGGCTTGTACGCGCCGCCGCGCAGCATCACTGCGCCCGCGTCGCGCACAGCGCGCGCCGACTCGACGAGCATGTCGCGACCTTCTACGGAGCAGGGACCCGCGATGATTGCCAGCGACCGGCCGCCGACCGCGACGCGCCCCGCCACGTTTATGATCGAGCGCGTGCCCGAGCGCGACTGCGCATCGGTAGCGCCTGATTTTGGAGATGCTTCGAGGAGGTGCAGCATCGGTTTTTCAGCTCCGAGAGAGGTGGGCGCACCGTGAAGTACGGCGCGTGGTGTAGAGATGGTTGTGCGGAGTGGGCGCGCCCGTCCGGCGCGGGGATGACACTCGCCGGGGGCGGATACGAAAACGGCCCCCGGTTCTCCGGAGGCCGTCGGCATCGTGAAGCGTCACCTGGTTCGACATTGGTGCGCACGCGAGACGACGGCCCCCACGGGGTAGCCATAGAAATAGAAGGCAAAGTAAAATCGGCCGGCCTGATACGGTGCGTGCGTCATGGAAGTTCGGAGGTGATCGTTCAGCTGGAGATGATTCTGGCTGTGGATGCGAAAGAGGCGGAGCCTCACCCTTGCCGGGTACGGGCTCCGCCTCGCTACGATGCGAAAAGCCCCTCCCGACGTGTGACGGGAGGGGCCGGCGCTATCGAACCTTACTGGCGCTCGTGCTCAACCCTCCCGACTCGTAAAGAGTCGGTAGTAGTAATAGCCCGTAAAGAAAACGGGAGCGCGGAGGGCGAGCTTGTCGAGCGACATGGTAAGCAAAGATGTATCGCGCACGGCGGATGTCAATCCCTTACCCTGACGAAGTGCGCGTTGATCGAAACGCTGGAACCCGCCAGGCCGCCCGAGGCGGTGAGCAGATCGAGCGCCCTTTCGCCCGCCATTGCCTCCACCGAGCGCACCACTCCGCGAGAGAACATGTCGGCCGGGCGGAGGATGATCTTGTCACCGTCCACCTTGTAGGTCCCCGAACCCGCGAGCGTGTGTGGCTTTCCATCGGCCTCGAGCCCGGGGATCGGAAGCATCGGCGTCTTCGTCCAGGTCACCACGACGTCGTTGGTGTAGCTCCCGTCGCTGGCGAGCACTACGCGTGCGCCATCGACCGTTCCAGCCACCGCTCCGCCGGCTACGCTCATCTCGAAGGGGATGGGTGGGCGCTTTCCGGATGCGCGCTGAAGCACGTAGACGCCCGATACGGCAGCCAGCCTGCTCTCGACCGCCGCACTGGCAGGCGAATCAGTGTGCGCCGGTGCCGGCGCCCACGCCGCGGCGAGAGACACGAGCGCGGCAGCAAGGGTGACTGTTGTGATCCGGCGCATACGCGCGCCGCGAGAGCTGCTGAACATCGGCACTATCATTGATCCCTGTTGGTGTACGCGAGTGGTGTACGCGAGAGATACCCTCCAGGGGCCAGCGTGTGCCCTGACCCGCTCGCGGCGAGCTCAACGCGCTGGCGCGATCACACCGTACGACTGGATTCGCAGCATTCCAGCGGCGTCGCTCGTACCAACCACCCACACCTTCGCACCCGCATGCTGGCGCAGCGCGTCGAGCGCTGGGACGAGACGCAGTGTGTCGCTCGATGCGAGCCAGAGCTCGCCGTCGCGTGCGAGCACGATTCCCACGCGCGGACGCTGGCCGTCGATGGCCAGTACCTCGTATTCGCGTACATCGAGCGATCGTTCCGCACCCCCCGAGCTCAGCACGCCGCGCACCGAGAGCTCCGCGCCCGAGAGAGCCCGCAACTCGTCGAGCAGCGCGCCGCCGAGCCGTGTGGCGGAGCCATCGTCAGAGAGGATCGACGTGATCGGGAAGCGATCGGTGCCGCCGTTCGACACGCGTCCCCTCAGTTCCGTGAGTGATGACGACATGCCGCTGTCGGCGCCGGCTGACGACGCCGACTCCGCGCCTGTACGTGGCTCATGATTGCGCGCGCACGACGCCGTTGCCGCGATGCTCATGATGGCGAGCGCAAACCACGCGCGACGCTGGATCATTGCAGCCTCACTATCCAGAGCTGCATCGGTCCTCCCGGCGGGATCGGCTGTCCGCTCGCGTCGCGGAGCTTGACGGCCGTCGCGGGAGCCGAGCTCCCGGTCATGGTGAAGTACGCCGTGGATCCGCCGCGTACGCTCACCACGTTCGAGAACGTCTCGAACGAGTACGCGTAGGGGGTGAGCCGCGCCGTGGGGCGCAGCTTCGAGTAGATGTCATGCAGGTTCCAGCTCTTGTACCCCAGCCGCGGATTCGGATTGGGGAGCGGTTCCCAGTAATCGTCCACGTAGAGCGCCGCGGCCCACTGCGCGAGAAGCGTGTCGATCTTCACACCGGTCACGTTCTCCACGTTGTCGTAGCCGCGGCGCGTGTTGTCTATGAGCGCCTTCTGGACGCCCGCCTCGCCGCCGCTCACCGAAGGACCGAACTGATCGGAGAGCCAGCGAAGAAAGAGCCACGGCACTCCGTACACCTCGCGCCCGCTCAGGCACGGCCCGGTGTTCCCATTGCCGGCCAGATCCAGCCAGCTGCACTGCTCGGGCGCCGCCGCCACGCTCTCGGTCTGCGACTTGAATCCGTAGTACACCGCGAGATCGGTGAAGCCGGGGACGTACCAGGCGATCTCCGGCGAGTCGTTCGGCGGGAACGCTACGCTGGCACCGTAGTTCTGCCCGGTGGTGCGCCCGTTGAGATCGTGTCCGACGACCTCCTGCGCGAGCGTCGCCTGCCCCTCCATCTCCCAGACGCTCTGGAAGACTTGCGCGCCAGGATACGTCCCTCGCCGGCCGAACTGGATCACGTGCGTGAACTCGTGCGCGATCAATACCTGCGCATCCTTCCGCGCGGTGGCGAGTTGGTAAGGCGCGGGCGACTCGTAAAGCCCATCCGGATCGGGCGCGCGACCGTAGTAGAGCTCACCCTCGTTGCTCGCGAGACAATCCGACGCCGACGCCAGATCGGTGCTCACCACGAAGCCGAGCACGTTCTTCGACTTGTTCACTTCCTTCGTGGTGACGATCACCACGCGGCCGTTGTTATCGACGTCGGTGGGAGCACCGAAATACGCCACGTCGCTCGCGTAGATGTCCTGGTCGAACACATTGCTGAGCTGCTGGAAGTCGTCGCTCGTGTAACCGTTCGTGGGGTTCTCCACATCCTCGAGCCAGATCCCCTTGGTTCCCACCGCGCGCACGACGGTCTTTATCGGTATGGAGACGGCGCAGAAGTCCTTGCTGATGTCGGGGAACTTGATGGGGATCGTGTCGCCCACCTGCACCGGCCCCGTCACCTGCTTCGCCGAGATTCGCGGGAATGCACTCGGCGCCGCGGAACGCGACACCATTCGGGGTGTGACCGACCGCTCCCTCGCGCGAAGCTTCGCCTCGGCGGAGCGATGCAACTGCCACCGCCGGTCGTCAGCGCTCACGAGCACGCTCGCCAGCTCGGCGCCCGCAGCTGCGAGGCGCGATGCGAGCGGTGCGCCCGTACTCCCGAGAGCGAGCAGCTCGCCGCTCGGCGCAGCGTTGGCGCTCACCATCACCGGAGTGATACTGCTGGCCAACTCGGACACCGACTGGGCGCCAACGAGATAGGACGCAGGAGTGGGGCTCCCGCCGAGCTGGAGACAGAACTTCGAGGGATCGCGCACGATGAGCTGATCCCCGACTGCAAGATTCACCGCGGTCCCCTTCCCCCTCACGGCGCTCTGGATGGCGTTGCTCCCTTCCGTCCCAACTACCACGCGCACCGGCGCGCCGCGCGTAGGTCTGCAGTCGAACGCAGGGACAGTGATTTCGATGGACGATTCGGTGGCCGTTGTCACCACCGCCTGCACACCATCCACGAACACCCTGTTCCCCGCCATCGTCGCGCTGAAACCGCTCCCCGTCAGCGTGGCGCTCCCTCCCTCTACCAGCGTGTCCGGCGATACCGCATCGAGCACGACGATTTCGGATGCGGTGAGCGATGCGGTGAACGGAGCGGTCACACCGGAGAGCTCCGCGATCGTCGCGCTCGCGCGGTTGTTCCCCGCACCGAGCGTCCACACCACGGATGCGCGGCCGTTCGCGTCCGTCGTGTCTTTCGCGGCCGAGAGCGACCCTCCGCCCTCCACCGCCCACGATACGACGACGCCACCGTTCGGATTCCCGTACGTGTCGCGTACCTCGACGACGAGCGGCTCGGTCGCATCCGCGCCCGGCGACCCGACCTGCGCGTCGCCCGCTACGACCACGAGCTCCGCAGGCGCTGCCGCGGTCGCGCTCGCGGTTACGAAGAGCTTCTCGGCGACGCCGCTCACACTCGCCTCGAGCGTGTCGATGTTCGCGCCCGCCTTCGTACCCAGGGTCCAGGAGACCGACGCGATTCCGCTGGCGTTGGTCTTCCATGAGCTCTGATTCACGCTCCCGCTGTTCGCGCGGACGGTGAAATTGACGGTCGCACCAGCGAGCGCATTACCACTCGCTCCGGTGACCTTGATCCCTATCGGCGTATGGAGCTCGGTTCCCACCGTTCCGCTCTGCCCAGCCCCCAGCGCCACCGAGATAGCCGCGGGTCCCTCCGACTCCGTCGGCGACCCTCCGTCGCCGCCACAAGCGGCCAGCGCCACGCACACTCCCACCACCCCCAACGCACGCTCGACCGTCCATGGCATTTGCACTCTCCCATTATTTAGGTAGGCGGAGTTGCAACGATCGAGAGCGGGGGTGGGTCACGGGGGGAGGGGGGAGAGATAGGAGGGGCCGACGGGGTCAGGTCTTTAATTTCG
>JBIQMO010000017.1:0-39776 GCA_044463245.1 Gemmatimonas aurantiaca | reverse complement strand
CCGCTCATACGGCTCGAAATTAAAGACCTGACCCCGTCGCTGCTTTCTCCCCATATAAACGGCGCGGCCGCCTCTCGGCGGCCGCTACTCTCTTCGCTGATCAGTCGCCAGCCGACGATGACTGGCTGCTGGCGTTCCGGCGCGCCGCTCCGCGCGCCTCCCCGCCCTTGCGCCCGATCGCGGACATGTGCTCGCGATCGCGGCTCACGGCCTGGCCGCCCTTCCGGCCAGCCTGTCGCGCCTCCTCGGGGGAGAACTCGTGTGCCGTCCCCTGCGCGTGCGCCGCCCGGCCACCCTTGCTTGCGATCTCACGCTGCTTGGCCGAATCCATAGCGGCGAATCCACGGTTACTCCGTCCTTCCCTGTTGCTGGGCATCTGCGGCACTCCTTTTTCATTTGTGGTTGTTCCTGACCGACCTGCCGTACGCCCTCCGGGTGAAGCGAGGAGACTTCGGAGCGGGAGCATAGCGACAACCACGATCGGCGTTCTCAGCACGCGTGCAATGCTCAGGCCACCACAATATACGGGAGTCAGGAACGCGAGTACACCACTACCCCTTGGAGCCGTACGAGTAGTACGAGGCGTATCCGTACTGATCGTACAGCGGCACCTGCGCCTTGGGGTCGTTCAGCACCACGCCCAGCACGCGGGCATCCACATCCTCCAGCTGCTGCACCGCGAGCTGCGCCGCCTTCCGGTTCGTCGCGCCCGCGCGCACCACCAGCAGCGCTCCGTCGGACATCGTCGAGAGTATCGCCGCATCCGCCACCGGAAGCACCGGCGGAGAGTCGATGACTATGACGTCGAACGATTCCGCGAAGCGGGCCAGCAGGTTGCGCATGCGCGAGCTTCCGACGAGCTCCGAGGGGTCGGGCGGCAGCGCTCCGGCCGTTATGAGCGAGAGCCCCTCGATGTTCGTGCGCCGCCCCGTCCCGGCGACGATCCCATCTCCGGACAGCAGCTCGGTGAGCCCCGGCTCCCGCGGAACGCGGAAGATCTCGTGCTGCGTGGGCCGCCGCAGGTCGCAGTCCACGAGGAGGGTGCGCATCCCGTGCTGAGCGAATGCCGTCGCGAGATTGGCCGCGGTGGTGGACTTCCCGTCCTGCGTGAAGGGGCTCGTCACCACGATGGTCTTGAGCTCACCTGCGGCCCGCGAGAAGAGGAGCTTCGTGCGCAGCGTGCGATACGCCTCGGCGCCGGCGGAGTGCACGTCGTTCACCGTGACCAGCGTTCCCGAAACTTGTGAACCAGGGGTGAGGCGGCCGGGCATGCGGGAAGCGCCATTGCCATTCTCCGAAATCCCGGCCACCTTCTTCAGCCGTTTCAACGCCGTCCTCTGGTCGAATTTCGGGATCACCGCCAGCCCGGGGAGCTGCAGCGACAGCTCGACGTCGTCGCGTCCGCGGATGGACGTGTTGAGATGCTCGAGGATGAGAGCGATCCCCACCCCCAGGAAGGTTCCCAACAGAACCCCGAAGAGGATCTTGCGGCTGGCCGGGCTGCCGACCGGGGACCTCGGAAGGGTGGCGAGATCCACGATGTCGATCTGCCCCACCTCCGCCGCCTCCGCGAGCCGGGCCTTCTGGTACTCGTCGCGCAACTGGTCGGCGATCTTCCTGTACGACTCCTCGCGCTCCAGGAGAACCGCCTCCTCCGCATCGGTGGCCGGGATCTGCACCAGCGTCGCCGTGTTCTGCGCCTGCAGCTTCGCCAGCGATGCGCGCCGGTCGTCGAGCACTCCCACGATCATGGTCACGGTACGCTCGAGCCGCTCGGTAGCGGAGGCGATCAACGCGTCTATCCGCTGCACGTCCGGGTTGCTGGCCGAGCGCGCCCACTGTCCGGTGGTGAGCGAGTCGTGTGCCGCCTGGAGGCGCTGGAGCTGCTGGTAGAGGTCCATCACTACCGGGCTGGCGTTGGCACCCTGCGCCGAGAGAAGCGCTCCGAGCTCCTGCAGGCTTCCCTTCCGGTCCCCGTTCTTCAGCTCCTGCGCGATGGACGCGTAGAGCCGCCGCTGGCCATCCACGTCCGACTGCTGCTGCTGTAACCCCGCGAGGTCCGTGCGCTCCACCGTGAACTTCTCGCGAGCGCTGAACGACTTCTGCCGGCTGCGGAAGCTGCTGACGGCGAGTCGTGCTCCCGAGAGGAGCGAGTCGTTCTCCTTGAGCTGGGTCTCGATGAACTGCCGGCGCAGCCGCGCCTCCTGTGCCGCATCCTCGATGCTCGACTGCTTGAACGTCCGCACCAGGGTGTTGATGATCTGTTGCGCCAGTACCGGGTCGGTAGAGCTGTAGGAGACATCGATGACGCTGGTCTGTCCTCGCGGCTTGGCCGAGATGGCTCGCACGAGGCTCAGTGCTGCATCCTCCCGGGGCAGAACCTTGAGGAAGCCCTTGGCATCACCGGGATTCGACGGGATGGCGAAATGGATCCCCGCCAGATCGATCGGTTCCCCGTAACCCGCGACCGACCGCTCCCCTCCCTTCGTGGTGGCGGTCACCGAATGATCGCCGAACGAGAGCGCGACGCTGACACCGAGCGACGCATTCTCCTCCGGCGTCCCGGCGATGGAGAAATCGGTAACCAGCTGCTGCGGGAAGCCATCCGTACGGATCCGGAGCTCGGGCATGCTGTCCACCACCGCCCCCACCACCCCGCGACTCGTGAGGATGGCGACCTGCGAGAGCAACGGGTCGGACGACAACATCGGCCTGGAGTCGACCGTGCCGGCGAGCCCGCTCGTGAGGCGCTGGCGGTCCTCCGTAAGGCGTATGCTGGCGGAAGCCTGATAAACGGGCTTGGCCGTCAACGCCAGGTAACTGGCCCCACTTCCCCCGATCGCCACGGCGCCGAGCACCCACCAGATCCGGCGGCGGAGGATAGCCAGTATCTGGCGCAGATCGAGCGGCGCCAGACTCATCTCGCTTCCCGAGGGGTTGGGCGACCACTGCCCGACCGGAGCGGTGTGCACCGCGGGCACGCGGCCACGTCCGGCGGGCGGTAGGTATTCAGGCATCTCTCACCAGAGGATAATTTACTTCCCGCGTCGCATCCGGGCGCGCACGCCGGGTAGCGGTACTCGGTCCATTCAAGTAGCCGTCAGTTGCGAGTGCGCCGGTATCAGCCGGCATGCCGTCCTTACCAGACGCCTGGTGCACCCTGATGGTCAACCCCGGAGCCGAGTACTCGGGAACGAGCACGCGCAACGCCTCGAGGATCTGGGCCCACTCGCCCTGCACGGCGACCGCGAGAAGACGAGCCACTCCATCGCGGATGGCCGCTCCATCCACTTCGTCCGTCTCGACCAGCTCGATCTTGGGTACGCCGCTCGGCGTGGTTCTCTCCACCGACGACATCAGCTCCTCGTGCAACTTCTCACCGGGTCTCAGCCCGGTGAACGAGATGGGGATGTCTCTGTAAGGCTCCAACCCCGAAAGACGCACCAGGTTCTCGGCCAGGTCCAGGATTTTCACCTGCTCCCCCATGTCGAGCATGGCGATCCGCCCGGCCGCGTTTGGCAGCGCCGCCGCGTGAAGCACGAGCTGGGCCGCCTCTGGAAGCGTCATGAAATAGCGCCGCACGTCGGGATGCGTGACGGTGAGCGGCCCGCCGCGCGCGAGCTGCTTGCGAAAGAGCGGGACGACGCTCCCCTCGCTCCCGAGCACGTTCCCGAAGCGCACCGCCCGGAACTCGGTACTGGAGCTCTTCAACGACGGCCAGCCGAGCACTATTCGCTCCGCCACGCGCTTGGTCGCGCCCATCACGCTCGATGGGAGCACGGCCTTGTCGGTGGAGATGAGCACGAACTTGCTCGCTCCACAGCGTGCGGCGCATTCGGCTACCTGCAACGTGCCGAGTACGTTGTTACGCACTGCCTCGGCGGCGTTCCACTCCATCATCGGCACGTGCTTGTAAGCCGCCGCATGGTAGACGTGGTCGGGCCGATACTTCTCGAAGATTCGGGAGAGCGTGTCGCGGTTGGTGATGTCGGCAACTATCGGGATGGTCTCGATCCCGGGGTGGGTCCGCTCGAGCTCCAGGTGAACGAAATAGAGCGGGCTCTCGGCCTGCTCCACCAGGATCAGGCGTGCGGGCCCCACCCGGGCTATCTGACGCGCGAGCTCGGATCCCACGGAGCCCGCGCCTCCCGTTATCAACACGACGCTTCCGGCGAGATCGCGAGCCACCAACTCCGTATCGAACGCCACCGGCTCGCGCACGAGCAGGTGCTCCAGCTCGACCTCGGCGAGCTCACCGTTCCGCACGCTCCCCTGGAGCATCTCGCGCATCGAAGGAAGCCGCTTGAACTCCACCTTCGTCGCCAGGCAGAAGCCCACGATGCGCTGAAGCTCCACCGGCGTCGCTCGGGATATCGCTATCACCACAATCTCGATCCTGCGCCCCGCCACGATTTCGGCGAGCCGGCTCACCGGACCGAGCACCGGTACTCCGTGCAGAGACATCGACCACTTGTCCGGGTCGTCGTCGAGCAATGCCACCGGCCGGAGCGCCACTCCGGAAGCAACCCCATGCTCGAGTTGGCGGAGGAGCCGCTCCGCGGCAGCACCCGCGCCCACGACCAGCATCCGCCGTCCCTGCTCAGGCCCCGCCCGCCTCCGCTGCCACCACTCGCGCGCCGAGCGCACCGCGAGGCGCGCGCCGCCGGCGAACAGGAAGGTGAGCATCCCTTCCATGATCACTACCGAGCGCGGCACCGATCCCAGCCTGCCGCCCGCAACCAGCGCCAGCGTGAAGAGTACCGACCCCGCTCCCACCGCCTTCATGAGCGCTACGAGATCGTGGTGGCCGAAGTGGCGCCAGAAGCCGCGATGCATTCCGTAGAACACGAACACCGCCAGGCGGATGACCACGAGGGCCATCACCGTGACCTTGAACGCATGCACCGAATCGTCCGGCACCGGGCCGTCGAATCGGAGCAGGAATGCGACCGCGTACGCGACCAGGACCAGTACCGCGTGTGCCGCGAGCACCAGAGGACGGCGATGTCTGGAGAGCAGTGGAGGCATCATGGCGCGACGCCCTCCCAGGCGCGGGAGATAGGATGCTTCATGCGCCAAGCGTGGAGCGGGTGAGCGGCACCGTCCCGTCGGCATTCGCCCGGCGACCGGCCAGGAGCCCCACCGTGGAGAGCACTACCCTCAGGTCGGACCACGGTGTGGCACGCCCCGCATACTCCAGGTTCAGCCGGATCTTCTCGGGCATGATCTCTTCGATGTAGAACCGCTCCGGGTCGGCTGCGCGAGCGAGCTCGGACGCCTCATCGCGGAAGCGGATCGAGGCGGGGTCGGTGATTCCCGGGACGAGGCCGAGCACCGCCCTCTGGGCATCCGAGTAGAGCTCCACGTAGCGTGGCACTTCCGGACGCGGACCCACCAGGCTCATCTCGCCACGCAGAACGTTGTAGAGCTGGGGGAGCTCATCGAGCTTGAGGCGTCGCAGCCAGCGACCGACGCGCGTGATGCGCGGATCGGCGCCGACGGTGAGTGGGGCGCCGGCGCGCTCGGCGTTCACGCGCATCGTGCGGAACTTCCACATCCTGAAGCTCACTCCATCTCGCCCCACCCGATCCTGCGCGAACAACACCGGGCCACCCGCTCCATCCCGCACATCGACAGCTATCGCTACTGCAACGAGCAAGAAGAGCGGAGTCAGCACGAGGAGTCCCAGGAGGGAGCCGCACACGTCCATGACCCGCTTCACGCGCGTCATCGTCGGTTGCTGTCGACGACGTCGAGGACGGCTTCGATCACGTCGCCCACCTCGGCGTTGCTGAGCCTCGGATTCAGCGGGATGCTCAGCATTCGCTCGAAGTTCGAGTACGCAACGGGGAAATCGCCGGTGGAGTAGCCGTAGCGATCGCGGTAGTAGGGGTGCGTGTGGACGGGGATGAAGTGCACCGAGGTGCCGATGTTGCGCTCACCGAGCTCGTGAATGAACTGGTCACGGCCGATCGTGAGTGCTCCGGTGTTGAGCCGCAGCACGTAGAGGTGCCAGGCGTGGCGGACGTCCTCGCGCTCGACCGGGATCTCGAGCGCCGGCTCGCTGGCGAACGCGCCGTCGTACGCGGCAACCACTTCGCGCCGGCGCTCGTCGAAGCAGTCGATCTTGCGGAGCTGAGCGAGCCCCATGCTCGCCTGGATGTCCGTCATGTTGTACTTGAAGCCGGGCGCATGGATCTCGTAGCGCCAGCTTCCGCCCTTCTCGTAGCGCCGCAGGGCATCGCGGCTCATCCCGTGCAGCGAGATCGGGCGCGCACGCTCCACGAACTCGGGGCTCCCCGTGAGCATCCCCCCCTCACCCGTGGTGAGGTTCTTGGTGGCGTAGAAGCTGAACGCCGTGGGGTTGTCGCCCGAACCGACCATCCGCCCGCGATACCAGGCCGGTATCGAATGCGCCGCGTCCTCGATCACCGTTATCCCGTGGCTACGCGCGATCTCCTCGATCGGATCCATGTCCGCCGGGTGGCCCGCGTAATGAACGACGATGATCGCCTTAGTGCGTGGAGTTATCGCCGCCTCGACACGCACGGGATCGATGTTGAGCGTATCGGGCTCCACATCCACGAGTACGGGGAGCGCACCCACGTGTTCGATCACGTTCACCGTGGCGGCGAAAGTCATCGTGGTGGTGATCACCTCGTCGCCCGGCCCGATGCCCAGTGCCACGAGCGCCGTGTGGAGGCCGGCCGTGCAGGAGTTGAGTGCGAGAGCTCCCTTCGCACCCACGTACTCCGCGAAGGCGCGCTCGAAGCGCAACGTCTTGGGACCCGTGGTGAGCCAGTCCGAGCGGAGGGCGTCGATCACCTCCTCCACCTCTTCCTCGCCGACCACCGGAGGCGAGAAGGGAAGGTAGGTAGCGCGGGGGGTGTAGACGCCGGCCGCGGGCGCGAAGGCGCGAGCGCGTGAAGTCTCGCGGTAAAGCGCGATGGCTGCCGGGCGGTCGGTGCGCGTGCGGCGCTGGTGGACAGCGGCCTGCGAATTTGTCGGACGACGCGGGAAGCTACCCGTACTGGCAGTGGTCGGGTCCCCGACCACACTATCTCTGACTTCGGACGACATCAAGCCGCTCCGTCGATCGTGACGAGCGAGAGGGCCGTTGCGACCAGCCAGCACGCTCGAAGATTAACAAACCCCAATCCTTCAACGACGAAATACCATACGCTGTCGCCGGGGAAAGGGTCAACGGAGCCGGAAGCAGAGGTTATGCCCGATTTAAGGGCCCTAAGTGAGGGTTAGACACGGGGTCGCGCACGTTTGTCCACACCGGCAACACAACTGTTGTGGACCTGCCGCATCAACAGGGCGGGGCGCGAAGGGTGTGCCAGTGGAGGCGAGTGGTGTACCTGTCGCGGATGCGGTCACCGCGAGATCGGAACTGCGCCGGGAGCACCGCGGACGGTCCTCCGTCGGAAGATCAAAAAGTCCACCGCGCCCTTGAGAAAGCCCAGCCCGTAGCTGAAGTGGAGCGCGAAGATGGCGGCGCAGAAGGAAAGCGCCACCCTCGGGCCGTGGCGGGCGGCAATGGGTATGGAAATGGACAGAACCGCGAAGGCGTAGACCGCCACGAGCGCGAGCGCGACTGGCGCAATGGCGGGGACGAGCATGGCACCCAGCAGGGCAGCCGCGAAGCTCGCTACGAGTGCCGGCGGCACCAGTTGGCGCCAGGTGAACACTCCGCCCACCTTCCGCGCCACCAGGGGCTTGAAGTATCCGTACTGGTAGTACATGCGCCAGAGCTTCGTGAGGGAATCGCGAGCGTGGTAGGTGGAAACTATTTCCGGCACGAGAAGGATCCGGCCGCCAGCCCGGATGAGACGGATGTTGAACTCGTCATCCTGATTGCGGACGAGGTCTTCATCGAAGAGCCCGATTCGTTCGAACACGTCGCGGCGGTAGCAGCCGAAGGGTACCGTGTCCACCCACATGGGCTCGCTCGCACCGATCCGGAATCGGGCATTGCCGACCCCCGCGGGGTGGGCAAGCGCCAGGGCGATTGCCTTGGCCGTTGCTCCGGGGCCGCCGGGCACCGTGTTCCAAACGCCGCCCACGTTGTCGGCGCCGCTCCTCATGAGCCAGTCCACGAGCGCGGTGACGTAGCTGTCCGGATAGATGTTGTGCGCATCCACCCGCACCACGATGTCGCCTCGGGCACTCGCGATTCCGATGTTGAGCGCGGTGGGGGTGATCCTGGCGGGGTTGTCGAGCAGGCGGACCTGCTCATGATCAGCCATACACCGCCTTACCACGTCCCGGGTACCGTCATCGCTCATACCATCGACCACGATGATCTCCAGGCGGTCGCGCTCGTACGTCGTTCGCAGGAGTGATTCGAGGCAGCGGTCGATCCAGCCGTGCTCGTTACGGCACGGGATCACGATCGAGACGAAGGGTGCCGGATCGCTCATCGATGGTCGCTTCCTGTACTCCCGGGTTCCTCGGCGGGCATCGCGTTGATCACCGCGCGAAACTTCCCATTGGCCGAGCGAGGGATGGCTGTCATGGGATCGGGCAGAACTTCCACGTCGCCCACCCTGTCCCGTATGCGCTGGACTATCTCGCGCATGTGTTCGTCGGTGAAGCCCGGCGCGGGCACGAAGCGGAGACGCAACCGATCGAGCCGCTCCTGAACTATCTGTGCCTCCCGCAGAGGCAGGCTGCCCTTGAAGACGGGATCGAGCCGGCCGATACGCCGTCCATCTTTCGTCACCAGCACATCATCCAAACGGCCATCGATTCCGCTGAGCAACGGAAGCGTACGACCACATTTGCAGGCGCACCCCTCCACTCCGGACGCATCGAGGGCGCCGCGATCACCCACGCGATAACGAATCAGCGGCATGTCGGTATTGAGAAAACCGGTGCACACGAGATCGCCGCGCTCACCCGGTGCCACGGCTACTCCGCCGTCGAGCACCTCTACTATGCCCACCTCGGGCCAGATGTGCATCGCACCAGCATCGCACTGCGAGGCGGCAACGGCGATCTCCGACATCCCGTATGTCTCTCTCACCGGGCAGCCGAAGGCCCGCTCCATTGCTTCGCGCTGGTACGCGAGGAGTGGCTCGGCGTTCGTGACCACCACGCGAAGCCCCAGCTCTCGCCCCGCTCGGCCATCTCCCACGGAAAGTATCCATCGCGCCAGCGTGTCGAGCGCGGACGAATATCCCCAGAGGTACTTCACGCGGTAGCGCCGCAAAGCCGATAGATAGTGGCCCAGGAGGTCGGGGGCGAGATGGTAGCTCGAACAGTAGAGCTGCTTCATCGCCCCGTTCCACACCCAGAACGGTGGCGTGCGCTGCTCCACGGAGACCACGAGCTGGCCGCCGAAGATGGCCCATCGATCGTGCCGGCTCACTCCGTACCATCGACGCCAGCGCGCCTCGAAGAGCGCATACCACTGGCGGACAGTCGCTCGGCTGAACCAGAGATCGAGTGGCTTGCCGGTGGTGCCGCTCGTGTGCTCGTGGAACATGTTGCGTGTCGAGCGATCGTCCGCGACGAACGCATGCGGGGCGCTCCGCAGAGCGTCCTTCTCGAGCACCGGCCAGTTCTCGAGCAGATCGTACGATGCCATGTCGCCGCGTCTGCGGCGCGCGGCCCACTGCTCCCTGTAGTAGGGCACACGGGTGGCGGCCCGGTTCAGGACGAAAGCAACCTTCTCGTCGCGCCATGCGCGCCAGCGCTCCGCACTCCAGCTCTCGCGCTCCAGAGCTTCCTCCACGAGCCGCTCGGTTTCGGTACCGTAGCGCCACGCGCGAAGCTGCCGCCCGCGTACCCCGGCCACCATGCTCCGCATCGGAGCCGGGAGACGGCGGTAGAGGTGCAGAACGCGATCGTTCACGTGCCCGCCACCACGCCGGGCATCCTCTCACGCGTCCACGGGTCCACACACGCCTGATGCCAGACCACGATCATCACGAGCTGCCGCACGATCGCATCGGCGCGCGCGTCTCCCTCGAGGAAGCTCTTCACGACACCGCGCAGCGCGCGTGAGTCGAAGGGACCGTCGCACACCGGGCGCTCCGCGGGAAGCCCCTCCACGATGCGGCGGAGCTCCGGAACGTTCCGGAAGTAGCTGCTCCACGGTACGCCGAACCCCCACTTGCGGCCGGTGAGCACCTCTCGCGGGAGCCGATCTCCCAGCGCATCGCGCAGCACCGCCTTGCTTCGCCCATCGGGGAAGAGCGCGCTGCTGCGACACGCGGCGAGCCGCTCCACGAGCCGGTAGTCGAGGAAGGGTACCCGGCATTCGATGGACGCACCCATCGTCATGCGATCGTTCCGGTCGAGGAGCGAGCAGAGGAAGGTGTGCTGGTCGAGGTACATCGCCTGACGGAGCGGCTCGCCCGGATGGGCCGCGGTGGCCTCACCCAGCAGCGCGCGACGATACTCGAGATCATCGGCAGCGGGCACGCCCAGCGCAGCTACATCTGCCGGGAGCACATCGCAGGCGTTGAAGAGTACGAACGCCTCGCGCGAGCCCATATCCAGCATGCGCGAGAGCTTGCGAATGCGCCCGTTGGTGCGCGAGGATATCAGGCCGCGCGGCGTGAGCGCATGCGCGACACGCAGCGTTCCCAGGTACTTGAGAGGTCGGTAGCGCATGTAGCCGCCGAGCGTCTCGTCGGCGCCCTCTCCCGAGAGGAGCACCGTGACCGCGTTCTTTGCCTCCTCGGAGATCGCCAGGAGGTGCGGCTCGTTGCCATGCGCCAGCGGTTCGTCGTTCAACCAGGTCGCGCGCAGCAGGCGAGAATACACCTCGCTCCCGCCGACTTTCGTTTCGTGGTAGGTGAGCCGCCATCTCTCGGCGACCTTGCGGGCAAGCGGAGCTTCGTCGTAGCCGTCATCATCGAACGACACGGTGAAGCTGTGCACTCCCGTGCCCGATTGCGATGCCAGCGACGCCGCTACGGTTCCCGAGTCGAGTCCCCCGCTCAGGAGAACCCCCACGGGCACGTCGCTGATGCGGCGCAGTCGCACGGCATCGTCGAACGTCTCGCGATACCACGCCGCCATCTCGTGTCGCGAGAGACCCCCCACTCGCGACGCGCGCTCGGAGAGCTTCCACCAGCGATGCTGGGTGGTCGTGCCGTCGCGCCAGAGCATGTAATGGCCGGGGAGGAGCCGCCTCACTCCCTCGTACGGAGTACGCTCTCCCGCCACGTAGCGGAAGCAGAGGAGCTCGTACCACGTCGCCGGATCGAAGCGAGGCACCACACCCGAGGCGAAGAGTGCCTTCTGTTCGGAGGCAAAGCGCAGCGTGTCGCCATCGTTCGTGTAGTAGAGCGGCTTTATCCCCAAACGGTCGCGCGCGAGGAAGAGCGTTCGCTCCGCGGCATCCCATATGGCGAGCGCGAACATCCCGTTGAGCCGTTCGAGCATGGCCGGCCCGCTCTCCACGTAGAGCTGCAACACCACTTCGGTGTCGGTTCCGGAGCGGAAGCTCACTCCCCTGGCCTGGAGTGAGCCGCGCAACTCCGCCGCGTTGTACACCTCGCCGTTGTAGACTATGTGAAAGCGCCCATCTTCGGTCTGCATCGGCATGTGGCCACGCGATGACAGATCGAGGATCGAGAGGCGCCTGGAGCCGAGCGCGATACCCTGCGCGCAGTAGTCGCCCGCATCGTCCGGGCCACGCGCCATGATCGCGTCGCGCATGGCCAGCAGCTCCGCTTCATCCACTTCCCGCGTCGGATCGGCGTGAACGATCCCGCAAATACCACACATCAGCGGCTTACCTCCCGCCCCGCCCAACCCTGGGGAGGCGCCAGCTCGGCGAAAAGTCGTTGCCAGTCTCCGTGCACCTGCTCCCATGCCGAAGCTTCGGCCATGGCACGGCCGTTGGTGGAGAGCCGCTCCGCCAGCGCGGGCTCGGCGACCAGCCGGAGGACCGCCGCCGCCATCGCGGCGTCATCGTCATCATCCACCAACAAACCGGTTTCGCCGTGCGTGAGTAGATGCTCGATCCCCCCGACCCGAGTGGCGACCACCGGCAGGCCGAGTGCGGCCGCCTCGATCACCGCTACGGGCGTGTTGTCCACGTGATTGGTGTTTATGTAGATGTCCGCTCCCCCCGCTCCACCCTCGCGTCGCTTCCCTTCCTGATCGAGAAAGCCGCACAGCTTCAGCGACTCGCCGAGTCCCATCCGATCCGCCTCGCCACGCACGTCCGCGAGGAGACCCTTGTCCTGGCCACCCATGGTCAGCGTGGCATCCGGATGGACGCGCTTCACTCGCTCGAGCACGCGTAGAGCCATTAGAGGGTTGTACAGCGGGTGAAAGCTGCGCATCCAGAAGAGGCGCGGACGTACACGCCTGCGCGGCGTGAACGGATAGTCGCCGAGCGAGATCACGTTGTTGATGACTCGCGCCTGGTAACCGTACGGGACCACCGCGTCGGCCAGAAAGCGCGATGGCGCCACCATGGCGTGCGCACGGCCGAGCACCCGGCGGCTCCAGCGCGGAAAGCGAGCGAAGAACTGCGGGAGCGCACCCCCGTGCAGATGCAGCACCACTCTGCACCTGAAAAGCCGGCCGAGCGCACTCGCGATGTCCTCGACCACGAAACTCGGGCCGCCGAAGGTCTGCAGCAGCAGCACGTCCGTATCGCGGCCGCGGCGCAGGAGCGTGATCGCGATGTCGGCCAGGCGAATGTAGCGGTTGGCCGAGCTGGAGACCGCGCGTACCTCGTAGCCGGCTGCAGCGAGGAGCCCGGCGAGAACCTCGCCCTGAGTCGTGACGCAGCCGGGATGTATCCCGATCATCGGGCCCACTACCATCACGCGCGCATCGCGCCCACGAACATCGAGACCGCTCGCGCTACGCAGCGCAATCGCCGGGTCGTCGTCGATACCGCTCGGTGCACCACCCTGAACGTGAGCTGCCTCGCCAAACATGAAAGCTGCCCGCTGAAGGACTGAGTCGGCCGCCGGAAACATCGATGACCCGACGGCAATGAATGATGCAATTCATACGTTACTGGCGCCAGCCACCGATCGATTTCTTTCCATGCGCAACACCGTTTTCCACTCGCTGACGCTCGGTTACTAAGCGCGCGACTCCCTCGTTCTACATCTGCAATTGCAACGGGCTAGAACAGGCCGGCACGATCGTCAGGCCCTCTGGGCCACGACAAGGGCAAAACCGGCGAAAGCCGGCGACGCAAAGCTACGAGGCTAAAGCGCTCGATCGTGAGCGCCACGCCAGTCGGGCCGCCGAATGGATCTCTCACTCGGGGGTTTGGCATGCGCACCCAGCGTAGCAAGTGCTATCCAGCCGTGCTGCTCACCGTCCTCACTGCCGCCTGCATCGACACGGCGGCCCCCAAGCTCGAGTTCCCCGACCAGGTGGCTGCCATCACGGTGCAGCCCGCGGAAGCGACCACTAGCGTGGGCAAGCTGCTTCCCTTGAGCGCGCTCGCGTTCGACCCGTCGGGCAACAAGCTCGAGAACCAGGATATTATTTGGACCAGCACCGATACGTCGGTCGCCACGGTGTCCGAGAAGGGCGAGGTGGCAGCCAGACGCGTCGGCTCCACACTCATCACCGCCAGCAATGGTATCAAGACCGGAACGGCGACGCTCACGGTGCTCGCTCCGCAGGTGGCATCCGTCGCGCTCTCACCGGCGAGCGCATCGTTGCTGGCTGGCGATACCGCACTCTTCTCGGCGCAGCCGCGCGACGACGAAGCACAGCCCATCGGTGGACGCAGCGTGAAGTGGAGTGTCGCCAATCCCGCGATCGCCACCGTGGTGGGTGGCGTGCTGGTCGGACTCTCGGCGGGAAGTACGGTGGTGGTGGCCAGCGTGGATGGAGTTCGCGACTCCGCCTTCGTGCAGGTGAGCGCACGCCCCGTAGCGAGCGTGAGCATCGTCCCGGGAACCGTCACGCTGGTCAGCGGGAAGACCACGAAGCTCAACACCACCGTCCTCGATGATCGCGGGAAGGTGATAGACGACAAGATCGTAAGCTGGTCGAGTGGCGACGAGGAGGTGGCCACCATCTCGGCCGACGGCACCGTGAGCGCGCTTTCGAGCGGCACGGTAACGATCACCGCCACGGCAACGAGCAAGGGCGGCAGTGGGAAGGGGAAGGTCGGCAAGGGGCAGGTCAAGGTGACTACGGGGAAGATTCCCGTCGCCAGCGTGAGCGTGGCGCCTTCCACCGACACTCTCATCACGAGCGCGACTCTCCAGCTCATCGCTACGCCGAAAGACTCGGATGGCAACGCGCTCGGCGGCCGCACCGTGAGCTGGACGACCAGCAACAGCTCCGTGGCGACCGTTTCCTCCTCGGGCGTGGTCCGTGGAGTGGCGCCCGGAAAGAGCACCATCACCGCGACAGTGGAGGGAGCAGCGGGTGCGGCCACTGTAACGGTGACACTCCCGCCGGTCGCGTCCGTGAGCGTTAGTCCATCCAGCGCCCAGCTCGAGGTCGGCAAGAGCGTCACGCTCACTGCCACCACCGTCGATGCGACCGGGGGCACCCTCTCGGGGCGCACGGTTACCTGGTCGAGCGGAAAGAGCTCCGTCGCTACGGTGTCCTCCTCCGGTGTGGTGACCGGTGCAGCGGCGGGGAGCGCGTGGATCTTCGCCACCAGCGAGGGAAAGCGCGACTCGGCGGCGATCGTGGTCTCGCTTCCCGCGGTCGCGAGCATCAGCATCTCGCCGAGCTCCGCGAGTCTGGTCGCCGGTGATACGAAGGCGCTCACCGCCACGGTGAAAGACGCATCGGGCGCCGTACTGACCGGGCGCACGATCGCCTGGATCTCCAGCGATCAATCCGTGGCGACCGTTTCGTCGGCGGGGCTCGTTACCGCGGTCGGGGCGGGGACGGCGACGGTGACCGCGGCGAGCGAGGGGAAGAGCGCGACGGCCGGCATCACCGTCACAATCCCCGAGCCGCCGGCGACGAGCGATCCGGCGCCGGGCGATGGCAGCGACGGCAGCGACAGCAGCAGTGGTGGCAGCAGCGGCGGTAGCGGTGGTGGTACGGACAGCGGTCCGCACAGCGGCTACTTCGTCTCGCCCTCGGGCTCCTCGGGTGCGAGCGGGAGCGAGTCGTCGCCCATGAGCCTCTCGGCCGCGCTCTCGGGCGGCAACGGCAAGATCCAGCCCGGTGATACCGTCTGGCTGAGGCAGGGCACCTACAGCGGCAACTTCAACAGCACGCTCTCCGGCAGCTCCAGCGCACCGATCATCGTGCGGCAGTACCCGGGCGAGCGGGCCACCATCAACGGCACGATGAACGTCGACGGCCGCTACACCTGGTACTGGGGCTTCGAGGTGGCCAACACGAGCACGAGCACCATCGACATCATGGGGATCAACTCCCACTGCCCGGGCTGCCGCTTCATCAACCTCGTCATCCACGACCAGACGGGCAACGGGCTCGGCATGTGGAGCGAGGGGCCCGACCAGGTGGCCTACGGCAACATCCTCTACAACAACGGCTTCCGTGCCGCCAGCGGCGGCGGTGGCTACGGGCACGGCATCTACGCCCAGAACTCCTCGGGCTCGAAGCAGATCGCCAACAACGTGCTCTTCAACCAGTTCGGCTACGGCATCCACGTCTACGGCTCGAGCGAGTCGGGGCTGAACAACTTCACCATCGACGGCAACGCGGTGGCCAACAGCGGCCAGGGCGACGGCATGGACTACCAGGTCGGTGGTGGTGCGAAGCTGGTGAACCTGACCTTCACCAACAACATGAGCTACCGCTCCTCCGGTCGCCGGGACAACACCATCCGCATGGGCTACAGCTGGGGTCCGGTGAACTCCGGCGCCGTCATGACGAACAACTACTTCGTCGGCCGGGTGCTCATGTCGCGCTGGAGCAGCCTCACCTTCCAGGGCAACAGCATCATCGGTCCCTCGGGCCCGGCGCTGACCCTCGAGCTGGCCGACGGGCAGAGCATGACCACGGGCAGCTGGAACGGGAACTCCTACATGGGCACCAGCGATCCGGTGTTCTCCATCTACAAGAACGGCGGCGGCGAGGGCTACTCGCTCAGCAGCTGGCGCAGCATGACGGGCTTCGACGGCTCGAGCAGCAACTCCTCGGCGATGCCGAGCCAGACGAAGGTCGTCGTGGAGCCCAACCGCTACGAGGCCGGTCGTGCCAACGTGATCATCTACAACTGGGGTCGTCAGGGAGCCGTCTCGGTGGATCTCTCCAAGGTGCTCCGCTCGGGTGATCGCTACGAGGTGCGGAACGCGCAGAACTTCTACGGCGCCCCGGTGGCCAGCGGCACCTACAACGGTGGCAGCGTGAGCGTCCCCATCACCAGCGTCACCCCGCCACGCTCCATCGGCGGACAGTCCACCAGCTCCACCGGCACCGAGTTCAATGCCTACGTGGTGGTGAAGAAGTAGCGGGATCCCTCCAACGAGGGCACGATGACGACGAGGGCTGGCTTCTCCTGGAGAAGCCAGCCCTCGTCGTCATCGTGCCTTTCGCGCGCTACCTGGGGAGCAGCGCGAGAGCTTGGCGATGCCCCTGGCGCTCGGCGATGGCCCGGTAGACCTCGACGAGGCGCTCCGGCCAGAGGGAGCGCGCGAAGCAACTCTCCACTCGCCGGCGTCCCTCATCCCCGAACCGTCGGCGAAGCACACTCGATCCGGCAAGCTCCGCGAGCCTGGCGGCGAGCGTGTCATCGTCGCCGGTTTCGATGACGAAGCCGGTGACACCGTTCTCGACCACCGCCCCCGCATCTCCCGCCGCCGTGGCGACCACCGGAAGGCGCGACGCCATCGCCTCGAGCAGAACGTTCGGGAAACCCTCGTGGTCGGATGTGAGCAGATAGATGTCGGCCTGCCGCAGGAGCGCCGGAACGTCATCGCGCCGCCCCGTGAAACACACGCCATGCGGGAGCAGCCCCAACTCCCCCGCGAGCGCCTCGAGCGACGCCCTGTCGGGGCCATCGCCGACGAGCATCCCTCGCAGCTTCACGCCCCGCGAACGGACCGCGGCCAGCACTCGGAGAAATCGATCGAACCTCTTGGCCGCGTTGAAGCTGCCCACCCCTACGACGAGCGGTTCATCGGCATCCACACCCGACCCCGGCGCGGTCAGGACGCGCCCGTCAAAATCGTCCAGGTCGATCACGTTCGAGAGGAGGTGGACGGAATCCGGCGCTACTCCCATGGCGACCGCGCTGGCTTGCGCGGCTCGGGAATTGACGATCAGCGCCGAAGGCGTACGCAGTAGCCAGCGACCCCAGACGCCATTGGTCAGCATCTCGAAGACCATGTCGCTCCTCACCGTCCCGATGCCGATGGCGCCGAAGAGGGGCGACACCGCACTTACGTAGAGATTGACGTAGAAGTGCGCCGCCTGGACGATGTGAGGCCGAAACCCGCGCAGAGCACGCGCCGTGTCGACGATTCGCAGGGCGGGATTCCCGAACCTTCCCACCCAGACGGGCTCGATGCCCAATCCGCTGAGCGCCGGTTCGAAGAACTCTCCTCGCGTCAGGCAGAGCACGCGCACCGCGGCCCCCATCTCCCGCAGCGCCCCGGCCAGATACAGGAGCTGCTTCTCGGCACCGCCCTGGCCGAGCGTGCCGGCGACGAGCGCCACGCGCAGCCCGGATCCGGTGGTCACCCCCAATCTTCGAGCCGCGATGACGCCGAAGGACGGAGTCTCCGTGGTGGCCGGGCCGGCGTCCTCTGGCGACCGGAGACCGCGAGAGCTATCGCGTCCTGCTGGAGGAAGGCGGTGGCCGCGGCGGCGAGGAGCCACAACCCCTTCCCCTGGAATTCCGTGGACAGGAAGGCGACGGCCAGCGCAAAGCTGGTCAGCAGACCCAGGCGTCTCAGGTTGGGGACCCTGCAGCGCAACCCCGCCACCGCGAACGAGAATACGTACACCGCCAGGAGGATGGCCCCCGGAAACCCGTTCTCCGCCAGAGTCTTGATCCACGCGGAGTGCGCCTCTTTCTCCTCGCCGCGCCCGTAGCTCCCCATGTCGTCGTGGCGATCGAGATCGCGCCACGCTATCCTGAACCCGCCAGTTCCCACTCCCAGCGGGTGCTCTTCGAAGATGTACCACCCTCCGAGCGCGAGGTCGGATCGGCCACTGGTGCGCCCCGACATGGTGTAGACGCCCTCCACGGGCTCCTCCATGCCGAACAGTTTCATGACCCGGTGCACCGCCGTCGCTTCCAGCTTGCCGAAGTGCGCTATCACCACGAGGGAGACGATGACGATCGAGCCGATCGCCATGGTGCGCTGTCGCACTCCGCGCATCCCCACGAGGAGTGCCAGCATGCAGCACGCACCTATCAGCATGTTCCCGCGGCTACCGCTCAGAAAGACCAGAATGAAGTTCACGCCGGCCAGCGTCATCAGAGCGACCTGCCCACGCTTCATCACGGTCGCGGCGTGGAAGCCGACACAGATCACGAAGAGCGCCGTCACCGGGAATGCGGCCCAGGCATTCGGGTTGATGCGAGGTATCTGCGCGCGCTCGACGTAGAATGCCAGGCCGCCACCCGCTCCGATCAGTCCCGCGATCACCGCGACCCAGAACCACATGTACCGATCGTAACCCGCGCGGACGACGTACACGAGCAGGCCGAAGACGATGCTGATTCCCAGAACGTGCTGGATTCCGTCCTCCAGGTGCGTACTGATCGTCAGCTCGATCACGAGCAACGCTACATACCACATCAGGATGACGCTGTGCCTGTCGCGCAGGCGGGCAATGAACGGTATGTACAACAGCATCACCAGCACGAGCCAGTAGTTGAACGTGTTCCATCGCAGTATGCCGCTCGATTCGAAGAGGAAGACGCGCTCGGGTGCATCCAGCAGCGAGAGGATCACCACACCGAGCAGTCCGAGCGACGGATAGAACGCGCCCAGCACCAGGAGTCCGAAGCCGAACATCACCAGGATGGACAACGAGCTGCGGAAGCCGATGACGAGGCTCGCCGCCCATGTCACGACGACGAAGACCGCGCAGGCCGACCACCACCACTGTCGCGTCGCCTCGGCCTCCGCCTCGCGCAGTGCGGGTCGTGCGTTGGCGAAGTCGGAAATCGTGCTCACTTTCGAAGCCTCCCGTCGGGCATCGTCCAGCCCCATGCATTCCCGCAATGTTCGCCTATGCGCCGAGCCCACAGCTCGAGCGTGCGCTCTTCCGCGAACGCCCTGCACCGGCGCCGCAGCGCGGGCCAGTCGACGTCGGAGCTCAGCACGCAGCGAAGCGCAGCGGCAAGAGCAGCGGGGTCGCCGGGTGGCACCAGCCATCCGCGAGCACCTGCTCCTCCTATGACGGAGGCCGCCGCGCCTACGTCGGAGCACAACACCGGCACCCCGTGAGCCATCGCGTCCAGCCACGCCTTGCTGAAGCCTTCCGTCAGCGAGGGCTGCACGCATATATCGGCCCTCCCCAACTCCTCCGACAGACGCCGGCGGCCGAGCTGGCCAGCGAAGCGCACGACCGACCCGAGATCGAGATCATCCACCAGGCGCTCCAGCGCGCCTCGCTCGGGGCCATCCCCGATGATGGTGAAGGTCGGCATGGGATTCACGCCAGCCTCGACGAGCAACGCCAGCGTTCGCAGCGCGTTCGCCACTCCCTTCTCCGCCGAGAGCCGTCCCACGTAGGCGAGCCTGGGCGGATCGCCGAGCGCACGGTCCAGGCACGGCTGGATGTCGCGTAACTCCTGGCGCGATAGAGCGGTGGAGAATATCCAGGACATGCCCGGCGCCGGCGGCTCCGCTCCATCGCCGGTAGCCAGCATCACGTTGCGCCCCCCGGCAAGGTGCCGCATGCACGACTTGGTGATCCGGTCCATGAGAGTGGTCTCCGAAGTCGGCCGCCACGATCCACCGTATCGGGCGACGATGGGCTTGCGACGGAGCACGGCGATGATGAGAGCCAGCAGCGGGATGTCGCCTGGAAGCGGGACGTGAACCGCGTCGGCGCTGCTCATGCTCCTGGCAATTCTCCAGAGGTAATACGGCGAGCGCACCAGGATCGAGAGCTTTCGCCGGCCATCCGCGCCATACGGGCGCCGCAACGGAATCACGCGCGCGTTGGCGGGAAGCGGGTGGCCGCCGGCCTGCGGATCGCCGCGCGTCACCACGAGCACCGTCTCATCGAACAACGACGCTACCGCCGCCATCTGCAACGGGAAGCCGCCAGACGACATCCAGCGCCCGTCCTCCTCCCAGCACTCCTTGAACGACACAGCGCATACTCGCGTCACCGCACGGCCACTCATGCCGCTTCCTCCTCCAGCAGCTCGCGCGGCAGTACGCAGCGCACCCTCCCCTCGCGACGCCAGCCGTCCAGCGCCACGAGGGTCTCCCTCAGCATGGCGAAGGACTGCGAGCTCCCGACAATGCTGGCGGAGTGCGGGTGGCCATACATGACCCAGTAGCTGTCGCGGTCGAGGTTGCGCTCGATCGCCCTGCGTGCCTCCGGAGCGAAACCGCAGGGAGTGTTGATGCGCAAACAGCGGATACCCGCGATGGACTCGGAATCCTGGGGCAGGTGCAGCTCCCGCCGACAGAGAAGCTCCAGCAGGCGGAGCGGCAACTCGCGGTAGCCGAGCCGGCAGAAGCGATACCCTACCTCGCCGAGCATCCGGCAGAGACGACCGACATCTATGCGATCGCGTCGCACCGCTCTCCGCTCCGACAGGCTGATGGACAACTTGGGGGCGTGATCGAACGGCTGATTGTAGGGTGGTACGAACGACACCACCTCCGCGCCGATGCACTGCTCGAGCGCGTCCTTGCTCGAGCGGAGCGTCTCTCGCAGCCCGTCGGTGCCGATACCCGGCAGCCAATCGTGACGGAACGAGTGACTCCCGATCTCGTGGCCCGCCTCGAATATCCTGCGGATCTGCGCCGGGTCATGATAGGGGCGGCTCCCCGGGCACGCCGCAGCGCCCACCACCGCGAAGCAGGCAGGGATGTCGAACTCCGCGTGCAGCGCGAGGAGCCGATCGGTGTTCTCGAATTCGGCGTGCCCCCACGCCTTCGGCCCGCCCGGTCCTCGCGACCGGTCGCCGCCCCACTGGGTATCGTAGTCCCAGAAGATGAGCACCCGGGTCACCCCGCCGCGCGGCTGTCCCATCACGAGAGCGGCCCGGCGTGCACGCCGCTCCCCGCAGCCGGAGCCGATCGTGCCCCGCTGGACTCCGCCACCGCGCGCGCCACGAGAATCCACATCAACGAATTCCGCGAGTCGGCGTGCGCGAAGAGGGAGTCGGTCGCGGTGAACGACCATTGAACCGGATACAGCGCACGCTGCAGCCAGGCGGGGCCGCGGCGCTCGGCCTCCCAGCCGAGCTGCTTAGCGACGGTGGCCAGCTGGCCGACGCAGGCGTCCAGCTTCTCGACGGCCAACGCGCTCTGCCCACACAGCCGCCGGAGCTCCTCCTCGGTGAACACGGGGTGGGAATCCGGGCGAGCCAGGAGAGGCGTGAACCACACGTCGGAGGTGCGCCTCGGCCCGATGAGAAAAAGACGCCCACCCGGTTCGAGCCAGCTTCGAAACCGGTCGAAGAGCTCGGCGCCATGCCCCTGCTCCGCCAGATAGTGCGCCGATCCTACGGAGAGCACTGCATCGAAGCCACTCGCTTCCAGCTCCAGGAAGCTCGCCTGGATGAACGACACGTTATCCAGCCGCAACTGCCTGCGGGCCCGTTCCGCTCCCTCGAGCGCGATCGGATCGATATCGACCCCGACGATCTCCCACGACGGTCGCCGGGCTGCCAGCTCCAGCGACCAATCCCCATCACCACACCCCGCATCCAGCAGCCTGACGCCGTACCGCGGCAGAGTCTCCAACAGCGGCCACAGGAGGCGCCACTTCTGGCGCATGTGGATGTCGGCAACTCCCCAGATGCGACGCAGCCAGCGCTTGGGAGGTGGAGCCAGACGGTGGGTCGCGCGTCCCAGCATCGCCATCACACGCTGATCTGGTGCATGTCCATCCAGAGCGCGAGCTGCAGCAAGTCGTAGAGCCGCGATGAGAGCACGCGCGTGTCGTAGCTCTGCACCCCGCCCACGCTGCAGCGGTCGTACGCCGCCGCCATCTGGTCGAGCCCTCGAGCGTCGAACCCGGCTGATTCCAGGATTCGCGATGCGCCCCATTCACGCCAGTAGGTGGTGAGCCGAGGCCTCACCCACATGTCCAGCGGAAACGCGAAGCCCATCTTCGGCGAAGGCTCACGGAGGGTCGGTGCCAACGCCTCCGCGAGCGAGCGAAGCGGCTCCTTGGTGCGCGGTGCGCTGGCGCCGAGGGAGAGAGGAACCTCACTCGCGTACTCCAGCATGTCGTTCGACAACATGGGCACGCGCACCTCCAGGCCGTGCGCCATCGCCATCCGGTCCACCTTGGCAAGGCAATCGCACGGAAGGTCCACGAGCATGTGGAAGCGCAGTTGCTGCTCGAGGAATCCGCCCGTCTCTCCCCCACCGATCCGCGCCCGCAACTCGGGGAACGGCTCGATCGCTCCGGGGAAGAGCTCGGGGAAGACAGCGCGATCGAGAATGGCATCGAGCGACTCGGCATCGTAGCGGCGTGCCCACTCGATTATGATCGCCGGATCGTCCAGGCAGGAAAGACCGAGGTACTTGTGGGCTCGCCGCGGAAGATTGCGACGCGATCCGGCCAGCCATCCGGCGGCCGCCGCGCGGAGGGCGCGGGGCGGGACACGCAACCTGCGCGCGAAGCGCTGCTTGCGCAGTCCAGCGTATCCCAGGAACAGCTCGTCTCCACCGTCGCCGCTCAGGGCGACCTTCACCTGCGTCCGGGCCTCCCGGCAGAGTATGAAGACCGCGAGCGCGGAGACGTCGCCGAATGGCTCGCCCAATTCCAGCAGCAGCCGCTCGAGCAGCGCGCGGTCGAAGTGCAGATCTCCCGCATCGATCTCCGTGTGCTGGCTGCCGATGTCGCGTGCGACGCGGGCGGCACGCGGTGCCTCGTTTATCGTCTGGTCCGCGAACCGCACGGTGAACGAGCGCACCCGATCCTCCGCCTGGCGCCCGCGCTGGGCCATCCCGGTGATGGTTGCCGAATCGAGTCCTCCGCTGAGAAAGCTGCCGAGCGGCACATCGGATACGAGGTGAGCGTTCACCGACTTCGCGAGTCGCACCTCGAGCTCTTCCCTCGCGGCCGTCATACTGCGCAGCTCATCGCGCGGCTCGTATCGCCACACGTGGAACGACGAGCGCTTCACCACACCGTTGGACCACTGCACCGCCTCGCCCGGTTCGACCTGGCGCACCTGCTCCACCCAGCTCTCCGGATGTATCACGTAGCCGAAGTGGAGATATTGCGCCAGCGCCCTGCGGTTGAGGCGACGCGGTACGGATGTGGCCAGGATGGATGTGAGGTGGCTACCGAAGAGCAGCTCTCCGCTGGCCGGGTCGTGCCAGTAGCAGAGGGGCTTGATACCTACCCGGTCGCGCGCGAGCAGGAGAGTGTGGGAGCGCGCATCGTAGAGTCCGAGCGCGAACATGCCGTCCAGCCGCTCGAGCATCCCTGCCCCGTGCTCCTCGTAGAGATGCACCAGGACTTCGGTGTCGCCGCGGGTACGGAAAACGTGTCCGCGCGACAGCAGGTAGCGTCGCAATTCGGCGAAGTTGTAGATCTCGCCGTTGTACGTCACGACCACCGTGCCGTCCTCGTTCGTCATCGGCTGCGTGGAGGCAGCCACGTCGATGATGCTCAGGCGCGTGTGACCCAGGACGGCGCGGCCTCCCTCGGCGCGCCACACGCCACAGTCGTCGGGCCCTCGCGAGCGCAGCGATGCCACCATGCGTTCGATCTCGCACGATCGTTCGGATGGACGCGTTCCGATCCAGCCACAGATGCCACACATGTCAGCCTCGCCTCCCCGAGCTCTCCGCCGGCCATGGGTCGGGATCTCGCAGGACGGACGAGATGCCGTGCACGCGCCCTCGGAGCGCTCGCCACCTCTCTAGGACGTCGCCCTTGAACAGCCCTCCGGCCTGAATGAGAACGTCCATGATGCAGGAGTAGAAGAACCAGCCGACATCCCGGCGCCGGCGTGCCACGATGCAGCGACGATGAATGGCGTAGTTGTTCCGGACGGTCATCTTCGCGAGCTCGTACGAATCCGGGCGTCCCGATGCCTCGTGCAGGTGGCGCACCCGCGCGGAACCGGCGACGACCAACCGCCCGTGACACTTCATCCGCAGACTCAGCTCGAGATCTTCACCGTTGCTGTATCCCGCGAACTCGTCAAAGAACCGCTCTTCCCGGACGGCATCGGTGCGCCACATCATCGCGCACCCGCTGAGCCAGTCGCCCTCCACTATTCCATCCGTCGGCGGCAGGAAGCTCCAGGGAGTCGATACTCCCGAGCGGAAGTAGCGACCCGGGTCGAGGCTGGGGACCACGCCGAGAAGCGCGCGCAGGCGCCAGATGGACGATGGTGCTTCGAGCTCGTTCTCCACGAAGGCGCCAACCCCGACGATCTGCGGCCGAGTCGAGCGGTAGACTTCCTCCAGCTCCGCCAGGCAGGAAGGACTCGGCACCACGTCGTCATCGAAGAAGAGCGTACGATCGCTGGTGACCCAGCGCAGCGCGAAGTTACGCTGCCGCGTGAGGCCGGCCAACCGCCCGCCAACGCGGAAGTAGAGCAGCTCCTCCGCCGGAAGTGGAAGGTCGCGATAGTCGCGCACCACGCGCTCCGATTCGTCGTCGGGGCTCGCATCCACAACGATGATCTGCCGCGATCTGCTCGTCTGGCTGGTCAGGGAATGGAGAAGTCGGCCCAGGCTCGCGGGACGCCGATAGGTGCAAATGACGATGCTCGTACCTTCGCGAAGCGGCCCGGGCGCATCGATCCTCGGAAGCGGCAGGCGATCGTTCCGCCGTCCCAGGCGCAGCCAGGTCACGACTCCTTCCGGCAGCTCCACGACCGGCGACTCCTCGACCGGTGCAGATGCAGTGGAGGAATTCATGACCGTCCGGACCGATTGAAGGTCTCGAGGCACTCCTGGTAGAACTCCTCGTTCCGCCTCGTCATGACATCTATCGAGAACGTCTCACGAACGCGCACCCTGCCCGCATCCCCGATGCGCAGGGCGAGATCCTGGTCGCCCAGCACGCGGATGATGGCGGCGGCTATGTCGGCGGGATGGGTGGGCTCCACCAGCAACCCATCCCGGCCATCGCGTATGACCTCCGGTCCCGCGGCGCGCCGGCTGAAGATCGTCGGGCAGCCGCAGGCCATCGCTTCGATCGGTGCGATGCCGAACGCCTCGGAATGCGAAGGGAAAACCGCTACCGCCGCATCCTCGAGCGCATCGAAGATGGTCTCTCGTGCGGTGTGACCGTGAAAGTGCACGCTCTCCCGAAGCGGCTCATCCAGCCGTGCGCGAAGGAAGGCCGGCATGGGCTCACCGTCACGCGTACCGGAGTCCTTGCCGAACAGGTGGAGCTCGGCGCCGGGAAATGCAGCGACTACCCGCGGCCACGCGTCGATCAGCGATACCACGCCCTTCTTCTCCGTCAGCGTTCCGGTGAACACCACGCGGTTGCGCGAACGGGGAGCACGGCTGCCTTTGCCCTGCCTGGGCAGCTCCACCGGGTTCGGGAGAATGGCGGTCGGCCTCGCGCCGATCTCGAGCAGCGGCAGCGTCCGCTCCGCGGTGTACCTGCTCGATGAGCAGAGGAAGTCGGCCCGCTTCATAGAGGATCGCTCGAGCAGTGCGTGCGTCCGGCTGACGCGGGTACCCAGCTCCGCGGCGTAGAACGTGGCCGAGCCGTTCATCCTCGCGACCACGGGCACCGGGAGCCGTCGCCACATCGCCGCCGGTCCCATCCAGTCGGGCACCTCGACGATGTCGATCTCGCGCCGTCTCGCCCACGCCGCGACGGTAGTGAACAGTGTGTGTCGTGCCTTCACCCAGCCCAGGCGCCCCGATGGCTCCGGGAGGCGCCATACGCGCACGCCCCGATCGCGCTCATCCGCGACCTGCGCGCTCCCCGGCTCGTACGTGCCGATCACGCGCACTCCGTGCCCCTCGCGCACCAGTCCGCGCCCCAGCACCTGCGTGAAGGTCCCGATGCCGCCGTGGGAGCCCGGTGGGTACTCCGAGCATACGAAGCAGACATTCATGATGAGCACCCGATCATGGCACGACTCCGGAGCCGCGAAACGCATCGTCCTTGTCCGCGAGGCTCAGTAGCCATCTCTCCCCGCTCTCGTATCGCAGCTCCTTCCCATGGATCCAGAGCCGGTCGATCCCCCGCCTCCGGAATCCGGCCGCGCGCAGCGCCGCATCGTGGCGCGCGGGCACGACGCAATCGATGTAGTCGGCCTCGCCCTCCCCCTTCCCCTCCCCCTTCGGCCGCGGCCAGCCCGCAGCGATCACGTACGCTGACGTCACCCACTCCATACGCTCATCCTCGAGCAGGACATCCAGAATGCGACGCCGCCGTCTGCCGAGTCCATCCACGTCATCCTGAACGAGCGCATGACCCACCGCGCGCTCACCGCTGCGAAGCAGAATGCGAGTGACCGCAGCCGCGGGCGAGCGCTCCAGCCACCGCAGGTAGCCGCCGTCGCGCACCATCCCGTCGTATCTCGCGTCGCGGCACACGCGCAGCGCTTCCGGTTCGGCATCCGCGCCCACAATATCTCCGCTCAGTAGGCGGCTGGTCCGCGTGAAGGTCGTAGCTCCCAGCGCGTACATTGCCCATTGCGCGGACCTCAGGAGTCCGAGCGCCTTGCGCGGCCCTCGTCTGTGCGGCCACTCGTAGACGATTGGCCGCCGGACTCGCAGCCAGGAACGGCCGGCATCCCAACGAAGGAACCCTTCGGCGGCGTAGATGCGCTCGGCGTCCTCGCTCCCGTTGACGCAGGCGAGCATGGGAATCGCATCCATCGCCGTGCGCAGGAGGGCTCTCCCCACACCGCGTCCGCGCGCCCGCGGGAGCAGATGCCAGTCGGCGATCCAGGCAGCCGGCGAGCGCGACTCGCCGCGTCTGAGCCGGAAAGGGAGGCAGCCGATGAAGCCCGCCATTCCCTCGGCGTCTTCCGCGACGAAGCCCGTGGGGAGGCCGGTGTCGCGTCCTTCGACGTCGAAGTACTTCCACTCGTAGTAACGCGCCGCGAATTCCGGCTCGCGCGCCAGCCCGGGATACACCCGCAGCATGAACGCCGTCACGCGATCGCGATCGCCGCGCTGCAGCGGGCGGAGGGCGGCGACGCCGGTGACGCCGGTGGGCGGGCTCGCGGTTACCACTGGTCCGGTGCTCAGTTTACCAGCGCCGCGGACGCGCTCGTGCGGCGGTTCTCCCGCTGCCGCAACGCCCGATCGAACTGCTCGAAGAGTTCCTGGACCATCGCCGGTGTGATCTCGTGCTCCCAGGCGAAGGGGCCGCGCCGGGGCGCGCCGAGCTGCTCCCAGAAGTGGCGGCGCCACACGCGCAATGACACTTCGGGCGGGAGACCGAGCGCGCGCTTCAGCCGCGGCCCGATGCGCCTGTTCCGGGCCCTGCGCCACTCCCGGTGCGCGGAGCTGGCGGCCTTGCGGAGCTCGGCTCGCCGCTCCGGCGGATGCTCCCGCGGCCCCACCAGCCGATCGATTTCCGCCGCGCAACGTTCGCTCGCCTTTCCATCGATTCGGTGGTAGAGCGTGGACAGAAAATCGTCACGCACCCGAAGCTGATCGTCCGGCAACGGACTCGGAGCCTCGCCGATATAGCGAAGGAGTAGCCGCTCGATCTCGTCGATCGTGCGTACGACGTGGTTCCCTTCCAGGTACTCGCGCGGCGAAGGGACATCGTAGTGACCCAACATGACCTCGAGGACCGGCTTCTCGAGCATCCAGGCCTCAGTCGCCGTCGTGGAGCAGTGGGTCAGCAGCACGTCGCAATGGTAGAGGACATCGCGGATGCGGGCGCTGGAGACCGCACGGATGTTGGACGTCCCGCGCGCCAGATCCTGATACGGGCCAGCCAACTCGCTCGGGTGCAGCTTGATCAGGAAGTTCCAATCCGGATGTCGTGCCGCGAACAGAGTCACGACGTGGGCGAGATCTTCGTACGCGGTCCCTTCGTCTCTCACCTGCGCCCGGATCTCCATCTCGGGCACGCCGTGCGCCACGGCGCTCCGCACGCTCGCCTCCAGATCGCGCGCCCGCATGTGGTACGTGCTGGTGGACCAGACCAGGAGGGGAGCCTCCGGATCGATGAAGCCGGCGGAATGCAGGAGCGATGCTCTCGACTCCGAGAGCGAGACGAAGGGCCGGGCGTAGCTGTCGAAGCGCGGCGCACCCACCACGCGCACCTGGTCTTCACCGAGCCGCGTCTGCTCCAGAAGCGTCTCGCGCGCGTTGTTCCCCCAGGCGAGGTAGCAGTCGAGGATCTCCTCGCCACGCACCAATCCACCCGCCCTGCGCGCTTCGACGGCGAGACCCTCCTGGATGAAGCCGACGGTGGGCAGCAGTACGATCTTCATGCCGATGCGATCGGCCATCCGGGCGAGCCGCATCCTGGTGTCTATCCTGTCGAGAACCAGCACGTCCGGCGCATGGGCCAGCACCTTCTCCTCCAGCTCCGCGAGCGTACAGAGCTCGACGTCGTGCCCGTGCCGTGTAGCGAGATGGTAAGCGACGAGCGCGTGCCCCTCGAAATCCCGCGGCACGTTCGGCACGAGGATGAGAATCCTGCACGGCTCCCGGCGTGAGCCTCCCTCCTGCTTTCCCTCCATGACTCTCCTTGCTCCAGCCTCGCGGCCCCGGCCCCTGCCGGGTGCCACGCGACGGCAACGTTCGAATTCAGCGCGCGATCCGCTCGCGCGCATCGCACCACTCACATGTACCCATCGCGCCGCAGTGTCTCCAGTCCCCCGCCGTCCTCCTTGTCCTGCGCGCGCCCGGAACGCTCCGCGATGTGCGAGAACTTTCCGGTGCGGAGCTCGACGATGATCTCCTCCACATTTCGCGCTTCCGATTCCACGCGCCTGGTGCACGGCCCGCATCCCAGCGAGCGGTATCGCATGCCGTCACCGTGATTGTAGTAGAGCGAGACCGTGGGGATCTTCTCGCGGCCGATGTACTCCCAGATGTTGAGCTCCGTCCAGTCGAGCAGCGGGTGGATGCGCACGTGAGTGCCCGGCGCGAACTCCGTCTTGTACTGGTTCCAGAATTCCGGCGGCTGATCCTCCACCTCCCACTGGTTCTGCTCCGTGCGCGGCGAGAAGTAGCGCTCCTTCGACCGACTCCCCTCCTCGTCCGCACGCGCGCCCACGATCACCCCGGTGAACGGTTCCGTGTTCTTGTCGAGCTCGTAGCTCCGGGTGGCGTGGTTGAACCGGTAACGCGGCCAATCTCCGCTGAGCGTGTGAGTGAGGGCCTCGGTCTTGAGGAGACTGCAGCAGGTGATCCGGTCGACGGCGCCGTCGGGGAACGTCCTTCGCTCGGCCAGGGCCACCTGGTTCTGCCCGTAGATGAGGTTGAGGTGCCATTCCGCCGCGAGGCGATCGCGGTAGGCGATCATCTCCGGGATCTTGAACGAGGTGTCGATGTGGACCAGCGGGAATGGCACATGCCCGAAGAACGCCTTGCGCGCCAGCCACAGCATCACCGTGCTGTCCTTGCCTATCGACCAGAGCATGGCGAGGTGCCGGAAGTTGCTGTACGCCTCCCGGAGGATGTGCACGCTCCGATTTTCCAGTTGATCGAGATGGTTCATACGTAGACTGCCGAAAAGGGACAACTAGAAGTGGCGCCGCAGACGGGCGAGTACCATCTCGCCCGCCTGGTCCACCGACACGCACTGTGTATCGATCATCAGCTCCGGATGCACGGGTGGCTCGTACGGATCGCTGACGCCGGTGAAATTGCTGATCTCCCCTCGCCTCGCGCGGGCGTAGAGTCCCTTCACGTCGCGGGCTTCGCAGACCTCGATCGGGGTCGATACGTACACCTCGATGAAGTTCTTGCACAATTCCCGGACGAACTGACGCGACTCGCAGTAGGGAGATATGAACGAGGCCACCACGAACACGCCGTTCTGCTCGAGCTTGCTCGCGAGGTAGCCGACGCGCCGGATGTGCTGGTCACGATCCTCCTTGGTGAAGCCCGTGTTCGGGAAGAGGTCGCGAATCGTATCGCCGTCCAGATACTCCACGCGGAGGCCCCGTCGCTTGAGATCGTCGTACAGCCACCGTGAGATGGTGGTCTTGCCGGAGCCCGACAGTCCGGTGAACCAGACCACGGCCGGTACCGCTTCGCGCCTGCCGATCTTCACGCGATCCCAGATTCGTTCGTGCACCCAGAAGAGGGCGATCTTGGAGAAGAATTCGAGCGTTCCCACTGCGAGCGCCACGACGACGCGGCCAGTGAAGATGAACACCAGCACTGCCGTGGCGAGTGTACCGAGTATGCGCCAGGAGATCGCCTTCGCCACCGAGCGGCCGTTCGTCTCACGATACATTGGAAGTGACCCCCGGTCTCGAGAGGTAGGCCTCCGACCGGCCGATCACGAAGGATCCGTTGCGCAGGTCGGGCTTGTTGTACGAGAGAGTAGAGCCGTTCGGACGAGCGCGACCGGAGTTGCGGTAGATGCAGTCTCCCGCAGCTACGTCCCACTCCATCGTCGGGCCGAAGCGTGGGTACAGATCCGCCTTCCCATCGGCCACCCAGCAGAACTTGAGCGAGCTGCCGGCGGCGATCCGCCTGCCGACGCGCACGGTGGAGAGAAAGGCCTCCAGCTCGGCGGAGGGATGCGACCGGCTTTCGACCACTGTACACGTTCCGTCGGACGCGGGCTCGTTGGAGAAGATCCGTACGGCGCTCGCGCCGCCGCTCTCCCGCCAGGCACCCGCGCCGCGCTCCGCGAAGTAGAGGAGGTCGAGCGCCGGAGCGAAGATCACCCCGATCACCGGCTCGCCGTACTCGATGAGCGCGATGTTCACCGTGAACTCCCCGTTGCCGGAGATGAACTCCTTGGTCCCATCCAGCGGGTCGACGAGCCAGAAGCGATTCCAGTCCTTCCGCGATGAGTGGCCGGGTATCTCCCCTTCCTCGGAGATGACGGGGGTCGCGCGATCGAGAGCCGCCAACCCTTCGACGATGATTCGGTGCGAATCCCGGTCCGCCCGCGTCAACGGACTCCGATCGGCCTTGCGCTCGACGTCCATGGGTGCCGCCAGCGCTCCGTAGTATCGCAGAGTCGCAGCGCCTGCCTCCCGCGCGAGGGCGCACACACTGCGCAGCAACGAGGACTCTGCTACCATGGGCGGAAGATTATGTGTTTGTCCTGTAGCTGTTCGCTGATCCGCCCCGGGGCGTCGGCCTGCAGCTCCGCGTCGGTGATCTGGAGATCGTACGAGAGATCCGTGGTCACCTCATCGCCGACCCACACCGTCTCGATGCTCTCCGGATCCACGGCCTCGCCGATGATCGCGAGGTCTTCGGCGGTCAGCTCGGCGGCGCTGACAACGAGGATCACACCGGCGTCGAGCATGATGTTCGCGACCTCGGCGAGCCGGCGCATGTGCTCCAGCCTGTTCTCGTGCTTTCGCTCGATGTCGGCGTCGACGCCGTAGAGCACGTTTCCGATGCCCAGGAAGTAGACGAGCTTTCCGGCCGCGAAGAGTCGCGCTTCCAGCTCCTTCGCTATCCCCTTGCGATCGGTCTCGGGCTGTCCCGTCACGAGCACCAGCGTGGCCCGCTGGCTGTAGCGCTCCGCGCGCCGCTCGGCGGAGATGCTCCCCCTCTCCCACTTGGAATTGCGCAGGAGCACCTTCTCTCGTACCCAGCTCTGCTTGTCCGGCAGCGCCTCGCGTACGATTCCGCCACCCCTTATCTCGAAATCATCGACGATGACGAAGCGGCTCGTCGCGGCGATCTCGTCGGAATGGTCGAACGCTATCGATTTCCCGAGCCTGAGGATGCAGTCGGCCACGTCGTATCTTTCCACGCGACTCACCTGGCCCGTGGCCGAAAGCGTGGAAGCATCCAGGACCCGATTGATCGCCTCGAGACGCACCGGCACTCTCGCCGCGCCCAGCTTGAGCGTGTACTCCTTCTTCATGACGAGCGGTGTACGCCCCAGCCAGAAGAGGTTGACGCGAAGCCGCGTCGTGACCCTGGGCATCGGCTCCGAGACGCGCACCGCCAGCTCGCCGCGCGCCACGTAGATCTGTTCCTCGAGCGTGAACCCGGTAGCCGAGCCGGCCGAGGTTTCCGTCTGAACCGGCTGATGAAACCCCTCGATGCTCTTCACCCGGCTCCGCTTCCCGGATGGATAGAAGGCTACTTCGTCGCCGACGCGCAGCTTCCCCGTCTCCACCGTTCCGGCAATGATGCGTCGATCGTCGCCCTGGCCGGTGAACTTGTAGACCCCCTGAACACTCATGCGGAATGGCTGGTTCACGGGAGGAGGCTCCTGCGTGAACCGGTCGAGTGCGTCGAGAACGGAGGGTCCGCAGTACCAGCTCATCCCCGAGGAACCGGTCGCTATGTTGTCGCCGTTGCGGCCGGACACCGGGATGAAGCAGGATGGCTCTATGTCAACATGGTCCAGGAAGCCCGCGTACTCCCGCACCACTTCATCGAAGACGTCCTGCCTGCAGCCGACGAGGTCCATCTTGTTGACCAGCACCGCGCACTGCCGGATGCCCAGCATGGACAACATGTAGCCGTGGCGGCGGGAGTTCTCCTGCACTCCTTCCTTGGCATCGATGACGAGGAGCGCGGCCTCGGCGCGCGACGCGCCGGTCACCATGTTCTTGAGAAACTCGAGGTGGCCGGGAGCATCCAGGATGAGATAGTCCCGCAGGGGCGTCTTGAAGAACACGCGCGCTGCGTCGATGGTGATGCCCTGCGCCTGCTCATCCTTCAGGGCATCGAGCAGGAAGGCGTACTCGAAGGGCCTGCCCGTACGAGTACAGAGCTCCCGCACCTGTTCGAGCTTGCCATCCGGCAGCGAGTGACTGTCCGCGAGCAGGCGACCGATGATCGTACTCTTGCCATGGTCCACATGGCCGGCGATCACGATGCTCATCCGCTCTCTGTTCTCGCTCACCGACATGTCACGAGCCCGCCCGGCCAGGATTGGAGGTGAATGACTGTAGCCGCGAACATTCAGGCACCCGCCGTCGCGGCCGGCTGCCGCTCGCGCTTCCACTCCGGCAGCTCGCGGCCGAGCAGTGTCTCGAGCTCGGCGATCGACTCTGCGAATCCGCGATCGAGCTCCGCGCGCACCGCAGGAGACATCGAGATTCGCTTCGCGGGCATACGGAATGGCAGATACGCGACGTCCTTGAACTTCTGTATCCGTCGCGAGTCATCCCCGAGCAGGCGCCCCGCGGCACCATCCACCATCCGGTTGTAGACGTCGGCCACCGGCTTGATCCCGGACGATCGAGCCCAGAGGCGTGGAAGGAAGGCCCGCGATTCATTGTGACGAGTGCCGGCGAGCTCGAGGCCGGCGTCCGGGTCGACCCCGACGAACGAGTAGATGTCGCGGAGCGTATCGACGGGCCGCTTCTTCATCTGCTCCAGCGTGACCACCAGCAGACGGTCGGGCGCCACGTGCTCGTGGAAGGCCCTGATCCGCGTCGCGTACGAGCCCCGCGCACGATAGGAGAGGTGCAGCCTCGCATAAGCGCTGCGGCTCGAGCGCTCGTCCTCGGCCGCCAGGGCATCCTCGAACAGGAGCGACTCGCGGCCCGGTCCCTTCGCCACCTCGTCGCAGTAGTGCGACCATGCCCGCTCGGTCGGGGCGCGCAGGACCACGATGAATCTGCATTCCGGCAGGTAGCGCGCGATGCGCTCGTGCGCGGGCGTCCAGAAGAGAAGGTCCGCGCTCTTCTCCCCGATCGCACGAAGCCCCCTGCCCGGCTCGAAGAGCTTCGCGTACCGAGCGGGGCTGTGCGTACGCTCCCACCGATCGGCGTCGACCTCTCCGTCTCGCCATACGGTGGTGCAGAGGATCTCATCCTCTATGAAGTAGTTCATGTCTTCGCTCGGATGCATGTAGACATCCGGATGCGCCGACATCCAATGGCAGAGCGCAGTCGTCCCGCACTTGCGCTCACCGAGAATCACGAAATTCGGAAGACTCATCACGCGCCGTCTCCAGTGCGCAGGTGAGAGGTTTGCACGCTGGCTTGCGCTGCTCGTGCGCGTGGCGGAGCGGCCACTGGCGCGCTTCCACCCGCCAGCGCGGCGAGGCGGCCGTACGCGCGGCGGCTCTCGGCTATCTGTCGCGCCGCCGCCTCGAGCAACGGCTGGCGAAGCTGGCCGGCCGTCTCCCAGCCTTCGCGCAGCGCTTCGGCGAGCCGTTCACGGTAGTCGCTCCGGCCGAGATCGACGATCGTGCACCCGGCGCCGAACTGACTCGCGAGGCCGAGGAACTTCCCGACGAAGTACTCCGACTTCGCCAGGCATATCACCGGGATGCCCTGGGAGAGCGCGAAGACCGCCGCGTGATAGGCACCGGAGACGACCAGGCGGCAGCGCCCGGCTTCCATTGCCACGCTGCTCGGGGTGTCGAGCAGCTCCAGGCGATCACCGCCGTCCGCGTATCCCGCGATCAGCGCGCCGGCCGCCTTGGCATCGTCGGTGGAACGACCATGACCTATGGGGAGAGGGATCAGCGGCGCGTCGTGTCCCTTCGCGAAGCCGTGCAGCACCGGACGCAGAAGGCCGATGTAGGACTGATCCACGTCGGCGGATCTCGCCACGCGGATGTTGACGCCGATTCCGGTACCGGCACTCCCGGTTCGCGCCTCGTAGGCCAGCTCGATCGCATCATCGCCCGTGATCATTATCCCGTCGCGCGCGATCCCCAGCGAGTCGAGCAATGGCAGCGCCCCGAGCCCTTCCCGCAAAGCCACCACGCCGATGCGCGGCAAGACGTCCTTGACGATTCTCCGGAGCTCGGGATCGTGCAGCGGGCCCAGACCATGGCTGAAGATCGCCGTCGGTACCCCGCGCAGCGCGGAAAGAGCGAGCATCTCGAGGACCGGAGTCGCCCATGCAGCGGCGTGATCGGTGAAGCCACCAGCGCCGGCGAGAACCACCATATCGGCACCGTTCAGCGCGTCGAGAAACGTTTCCAAATCACCGGCTCCATTACCGCGCAGCCGAAGCTTGCCGCGGATGAGCGACGCGAGAAGAGCGGGACGATGCCTGCGCAGCACCCCCTCCAGACTCGCGGAGCTGCGCGGCGTGAGTGGCCGCACTACCCTATCGAGGCGACCCAGAAGGGTTCCACGACTGAGCCAGAGTGCCCGACCCTCCCACGGCACCGGCTTCGTCCCGGGACAGTGGAAGGCGAGCGCCTCCGGATCCTGCGTGATTACCTCTATCGATGCATCGGGCCACGATTCCCGGAGTCGCGCGATCGTGACCTGCAGCATCGAGACGTCGCCCAGGTTGCTGCACTGGTAATCGCCCGAGTCCACGAGTATCCGCGGACGACTGGGGAGGGTTCGGCCAACCGAAGTCATGTCGCCCCTCGATCCGAGGCGAACGTCAGTGCGCGCCGCCCTGGACGCGAGAGCGACGGATCTCCGATCGGGCGGCTTCGCTCGGCCGCCGACTGATCGAGTAGTCCGAGAAGAGCATCGGCAACGCGTGAGGCGGAGGCACCATCCACCACGCCGCACTCGCGCCGCACCATCGCCTGGCGCTCGCTCCCGTCGAGCGCCGGATCGACCACCGCCCTCTCCAGCAGCAGCACGAGCTCATCCCAGCCATGTGCCAGCCGCACACCGCCCGACTCCACGAGCGGTCGGTAATGGTCCGCACCATACTCCGCGTAGAGGAGCCCGCGGGGGCTGTCGCGCTCCATCGAGAAGTCGATGTTCACCACCGGGCGATCGAGGATCGCCGCGTCGAGCGACATGGTGGAGGCGACGTTCACGCACACATCGGCGTGAAAGATCGTGCTCGTGAGGCGCGCCTGGTCTTCGGCCGAGGAGAGCGTCCAGCCCGTCGCGTCGGGTGCGTCGTCCCAGGCGGGGGAAATCCGGATCCTGGAAGACTCGTCGGCCAGGCCCGTCCACCGCCTGCCGTCGTCCAGAGGGTGCAGCCGGACGACGAGCCAGTGGTCCTCGAGCGTCTTCCTCGTTCGCAGGCGAGCCGCCACCTCCTTCACCAGCGCCGGCTCGTCCGGGGCGAGCACTTCGTGGCTCGTGGAATACAGCAGGTAGCGCGCACCTCGCGGAATTCCGAGCCGCTGGAGCGTACGCTCACGCGTCCACCTGAACTCTGCACGGCGGTGGAAGTCGAACTGCGGCGTTCCAGTCACCGTCACACGGTGCTCGCCCACGTACGGATAGAATCGGCGGAGCTGCTCGCGCATCCGCTCGTTCCAGACCAGGTAGTGGTCGAAGTGCGGCAGGCGTCCTCGACTCGTGAGGTTGTCGAAGCTGAGGATGGAGGTGACGACTGGCACCCCCATCTCGCGCGCGGCCAGGATGTACGGATACTCCCACGGCGAGACGCAGACAGTCGACCAGAGCAGATCGGGCCGGCATCGCTCGAGCTGCTCGCGAACTTCGGCCAGCGAATGCGTCCGCAAGTACATCTGCTCGGCCCTCCGACAGAGGGCGTCGAAGACCGGCGGCGCCGTACCCAGAGCACCGAGCACCTCCACCCCGGCAGAGCGGATGCGCTCACGCAACCCGTCGTTCCGGTGGAACCAGTGCCGGTAGATGTCGTAGCTCGCGATCCGATGCCGCCGGTTGAACGCGCTGCACACTACGGAATCGAGGAGGGCCTTACCGGTCGCGGCCCGACCTTCGGGAGCCAGCAGTCGGTCGTATTCGGCACTCGCCGGGAGCTCGGGCGCCGGCCACCGCGAAGCGGGCGCTGGAAGCTCTTTCAGGAAAAGGCGCGCAGCCACGCCCCTGGCAGCGAGGCGAGCGAGGACGCCCGAGTAGACCGCGTTCCTCATCCCCCAGACCATCGGGATGAGTACCGCGATCACCGGGGCCGCGCCTTCCGACCTTTTATGTGCTGCACTCACTAGTAGTTCATCCGCAATTGACTCATGGGCAGATCCGGCTCCCCCGTGCGAGGACGGGGCTCAGCCACCCCTCATGAAGAAGGCGGACCAATCTAGCGGCGGGCAAGTCGAGAATCCAAAAGGCGCCAGCGCACGAAATTGGCGATGCGCAACCCTTTATCCTGTATGCGGATGGAGCGGCTCGGACCCGGCCGGGATGCCGGCGGCGGATTCCGTGCTGGCTGTCGCGGTGGTGCCACAAGTTCGCGAAACCGCTACAACAAAAGCGCGCATCCGCGCCCCCGGACCAGTGATCTCGAACTTCGTCAGCGATGCCATCGGCGATGCAACCGGTGTGTTGCCGGGCCACCATTTCGTTGCGCCGTCGCAGCGCCTGACCGGTGTGTAAGGTGGTTCATCCGATCGCAACCCCGCCCGGCTGCGCCGCCACCCGCTGGACACACGGCCGGCCCACGAGGCTCTCAACGTATGGAGCAGCAATACTTTACGTCGCACCAAAAGAGCCCGGTACCGGCCGAGGCCGAGGGCCTCCAGGCCCCTCCGATCGCGATTCGGCGGCGGTTCACCAGTCTTGCTCTACCGCAGTGTATCCTGAAACTTCTCTTGCCGGGGATATGCGAGCCGGCGCCTTCGCGCGCCGGCCATCTTCCCGGCCTATAGATCGTCAAACATGCCGATGTCGTCGTAGCATGCCGCCTCTCACTACCTGGTCGTTCTGCCGCACGGAGGAAGCGTCCGCTCGTCCGTTACTGCCGCCCGTACTCCCGGGCTCCCCTTGCCGTGCTCCACGGCGCGGACGGTAGCGTGCCTGCCAGCGGTTCCGGCACCAGGGAGCGCCTTGCCGTCATCCCCGCGCGCGGAGGCTCGAAGCGAGTGCCGGGGAAGAACATCCGGCCGCTTCTCGGCGTGCCCGCCATCGCGTACACCATCCGCGCCGCGCTCGGGAGCGGCGTCTTCGACCGCGTGGTGGTGAGCACGGACAGCGATGAGATCGCGCGCGTGGCGCGCGAGCACGGCGCCGAGGTTCCCTTCGTCCGCGACGCATCGCTGGCCGACGACGACACTCCGGTCTCGCTCGCCACGGTGGATGCGCTCGAGCGGCTCGACCCGAGCGGCGAGCGCATCGCGCACGTGGCGCAGCTCATGGCCAACTGCCCGCTGCGCGACGCCAACGACGTTCGCGCGAGCTGGGAGCAGTTCACCAGCACCGGCGCGCGCTCGCAGCTCTCGGTGATGCGCTTCGGCTTCCAGAATCCGTGGTGGGCGATGCGGCGCGCCAGCGATTACGTGCTCGAGCCGCTCTTCGGCGATCGCGCCGTCGCGCCGAGCCAGTCGCTCCCCGAGCTCTTCTGTCCCACGGGCGCGATCTGGTGGGCGCGCGCGGATGTGCTGCGCGTCGAGCGGACCTTCCACGTGGACGGGCGCACGGGGTGGGAGATCTCCTGGCAGCACGGAGTGGACGTGGACACGGAAGACGACTGGGCGATGGCCGAGCTCCTCGTGGAGCGCGAAGCGCTCGCGCGGCGCGAGCTGGCCGAGCGCAAGCTCCTCTCGGAGGCGCTCGATGCGCGCTGAGCGGATCGCGCTCTACACCACCGTCTATCCGGCGGTGCTCCCCTTCCTGGCGGAATGGTACGCATCGGTGTGCGCCCAGAGCGACCGCGACTTCGACATCTGGATCGGCGTGGACGCGCTCACGCGCGACGATGTGATAGCCGCGCTGGGCGCCGGCCCCGACGCGCACGAGATCCACATGGTGCTGGCGCCTCCCGGCGCATCGTCCGCCGAGGTGCGCGCGCGGGCCATCGGCCGGCTGATCGGCGAGTACGACGCCGTCATCTTCACCGACAGCGACGACCTCCTGCACCGCGACCGTGTCGCCGCGGCGCGCGCGGCACTCGAGAGCGCCGACGTGGCCGCGTGCGCGCTGCGCATCGTGGACGGCGAGGGGCGCGACACGGGCATGATCTTCGGCCCCGCCGCCGGCGAGGATCCGCTCGAGATGCTCCCGCGCCACAACGTGTTCGGCCTCTCGAACACCGCGTACCGCACCGAGGTGCTCGGCCGCTGCCTCCCGATCCCGGCGGACGATCCTCTGGTGGACTGGCTCCTCGCCACGCGCGCGCACGCGCTCGGCGCCCACATGGTGTTCGACGCCACGCCGCTCATGAGCTACCGCCAGTACGGCGAGAACATCGCGCGCGTCCTTCCGCCCTTCTCGGGCGCGGAGGTGGATGCGGCGTCGCATCGCGTGCTGCGGCACTACCGGAGTCTCCTGGAGGGTCCGCCGCGGCTGGATGACGCGCAGCGGAAGATGATCGACGCGGAATCGCGTCGCGTGCAGGAATTTCAGCTGGCGCTCGCCGAATCCGCCGAGCGGCGCCAGCGCTACATCGAAGCGCTCAATGCGCTCCCGCCCCGCTACGTGTGGTGGTGGTGCGTTGCCAACCCGAAGCTGGAGGAAGTGTGGAGAAGCTGAACATCGGAGGGCGCGCCGTGGGTCAGGGCGAGCCGCCGTACATCATCGCCGAGATCGGCGCCAATCACAACGGTGACATGGATCTCTGCCGCCGCATCATCGATGCGGCCGTGGATGCCGGTGCCGACGCCGTGAAGTTCCAGTCGTGGACCAAGGGCTCGCTCATCTCCAAGGGCGAGTACGCGCGCAACACGCGCTACACCGCGGCCAACGCGCCCACGCTCGAGCAGGCGGTGGAGCAGTACCAGCTCTCCGACGACCAGCACGTGGAAGTGTTCGCGTACGC
>JBIQMO010000016.1:0-41029 GCA_044463245.1 Gemmatimonas aurantiaca | reverse complement strand
ACTTCCGACGCCCAATACCCGATGCGAATCAACGCTCGTCGACGCGTCGTCTCCGAGCGGCCGGCCAACGAGTATGGCCCCGATGAGGGCTCGCAGTTGGTGGCCGCGATCCGAAGCGGGGACGAGCGCGCGTTCGTCGAGCTATTCCGCCGGCACGTGACCGGGTTGATTCGCACTGCCGTTCAGATCGTTCGGTCGGAGGCGGCCGCTCAGGACATCGTCATGGAAGTCTTCGCGCGTGTCTGGCGGGACAGGCTCTCCATATCCGAAGACACGCGCCTCCCCGCCTACCTGGCCGTGGCGGTACGCAACGCGTGCATCGACTATCTGCGTCACGATCGACTCGAGTTGTCGGTGCGGGAAATGAGCATCGAAGGCGTCTGGGCTCCTGGTATGAGCGCGGCGCCGCTCACGCCCGAGGAGGAGCTGGAGCGGAGCGAAGCCAAGGAGATGATCCGGCACGCGTTCACGAACCTGCCCCAGCGGATGCGACAGGTGCTCGAGCTGCGCTGGCTCGCCGACAAGAGTTACAAGGAGATCTCGAAGGAGCTCGGGATTTCCGTCAAGTCGGTGGAGAACTACCTCGGCAGGGCGATGCGCCTGCTTCGCGACCGGATGACGCGGGGCAGGTAGCGGAGCGTGGCGAAGATTAGGGAGCCACGCGAGTCGTTCGTTATAAAGGCATGACCCCGACCGGCCCGATCGATCGCGACGACCAGCTCGCGGAGCTCCTGCGCTTGCTGGGAGCCCATCGCGCGCGACTGGACGATCCTGATGTGCGCCGAGCGATCGAGCAGTTCTATGGGCGTCCCGATGCGCTCGAGTTGCTTCGCGAGGTGGCTCGTGAAGAGCGGCTCGTTCGGCTGCTTCAGTTGCGCACGGGCATCGGATCGGACACGGCGGCCGAGCTCGAACCGCATCGTGATCCGGTACCCCGAGCGCTGTCTATCGGCTCCATCGGTGCTCGTTCTCGTAGCTCGACACGTGTCGATCGCTGGCGGAAAGCTGGTTTCGCTGTTGCCGCCGCGCTCCTGATCGGGTTTGCCCTGAACTCGAATGCCGTTTCGGCGCTGCTTCGGACATTCCGCGAAGGTGGGTCGGTAGTCCCCCGTACCGTAGCCACACTCGCGGCCCAGTTGGACACGCTGAATCTGCCGGATGGCAGTCGCGTGATCCTGGCTCCCAACAGCCGCCTGGAGTACGCCATGGCGCCTCGCACCGGGTCGCGCGCGATCCAGCTTGAGGGCGAGGCGCTATTCGACGTCGTGCACGACGAAGACCGGCCATTCCGCGTTCGAACTCGGCGCGCGGTAGTCGAGGATCTCGGGACGAGCTTCGTCGTGCGGGAATACGCCTCGGATTCGCGCGCACGGGTCGCGGTACGATCGGGGGCGGCCGCCCTCCATACGAGCGACGAATCGCGCGCTGTTGCCATAGATCTGCGGCCGGGTGACGGAGCGTACATCGACTCGAGCGGTGCCATCGCCCGGTTCACCGGTGATCCCGAGAGCTTCGGCACTTGGGCCGCCGGCTACCTCACGTTCGATGGGGCGTCGCTGCCGGAAGTCCTGTCACAGCTAGCGACGTGGTACGGCGTCGAGTTCCAGATGACTGACTCCACGCTAATGAAGCAGCGCTTCACAGGCGGATTGAATTCGACCTCGCTTTCGAAAGCCCTCGAGATCCTCGGCCCGATCGTGCACGCGCGATTCGCGCAGGAGGGAAGGGTAGTGGCAGTCACCGCGCGGCCGGAAAGTCGCTGACCCCAGTTCCTCGCTGAAAACTCCAATCTCACATCGGGGGTCCGAGCGACCCTCTGCCGGAGGCACATCCATGCGAAGAAGACGTCGGGAGCTGCTGTCCCTGGTACTCATCGGGCTGTGTAGTCTCGCAGCGATACGGGCTGGTGCGCAGGTGGAGGGTGTGAGTGGTAATTCGGGTGGCGCGTTCAAGCAGCCAGAGTCGAGCGGCATCGAGCGGGCGCAGTCGCTCGGTGGCAAGGTACGACGCCTCATCACGCTCACCTTGCACCAGGTCACGGTGAAGGAGGCCCTGCGTGCCATCGCGCGGCAGGCGGAGGTCCAACTGATCTATAACGACAGCGACCTTCCGGCGGACCGGTTGGTGACCCTTACGGTGTCCGACGCGACCGTGGAGCAAGCGCTCTCCATTGCGCTGCGTGGTACCGAGTTGGAGGCACGCCGCACCGAAGGCGGGATAGCGATCGAGCCACGACTGAAGCGCGAACGCTCCGAACGTCAATCGCTACAGGGTTTGCTCAGCGGGATCGTAACAGACGCTACCAACGGCCGGCCCATCGCCGGGGTGGCAGTGCGACTCGAGGAGGCTTCACTCGCCGCGAGCAGCAGTAACGAAGGCGTGTACCGGCTCCCTGCGGTACCGGCCGGTACGTACACATTGACAGCGCGCCGGGTCGGGTATGAAAGGGTCACGAAAAGTGTGGTAGTCGCGGATGGTGAGGAAACGAAAGCAGACATTGTGATGGCACCAGCACCCACGACCCTCGATCGGGTGGTGACCACTGGAACGGTGATTCCCACCGAGATCAAGGCGGTACCCTCACCGATAAGCGTGATCACGGCCGATCAGGTCGAGCGTCAGCACGCGCCGACTCTCATGTCCATCCTCCGTCAGGCCGTGCCTACGGCCGTGGCCTTCAGCAACCCGGCCAACCCGACTGCTACGCAGATCTCGCTCAGAGGCGCGTCGTCGCTGGACGGGCCTGGGGACACCAAGATTTTCGTGGATGGAGTGGAGGCGACAACCTATGCGTTCACCCCCGTGGATCCGGAAAGCATCGAAAGGATCGAGGTAGTGCGCGGACCACAGGCCGCAACGTTGTACGGCGCAGACGCAGCGGGCGGTGTGATCCAGATCTTCACGAAGCGCGGGGAGGCGGCGGCCCATCCCCGTGTGAATACCAAGGCGGCGTTCGGTCTGATGCAGACCCCCTACGAGGGCTTCAAGAGCGTCCCGACGCAGGATTACGCGGCGTCGCTTCACGGAGGCGGAGAGGACATGAGTTATCACTTCGGTGGTGGCTACCGTCGGCTGGCCGACTATCTCCCGAACGATGAGATCTCGCGACAGTCTGCCTCCAGCATCTACGGAGGGATGCACGTTGCGAGCAGAATCCTGGCCGCTGATCTCTCAGCGCGCTACTTCGACAACGATGCGCCCCAAGTGGCCAATCCCCTCTTCGCGAGTACCGGCTACGCGTCTCAGATGCCGCCCCGGTACCGGAAGACCAACACTCTCGATGAGATGGTTAGTGCCCGGCTCACGGCGGCGCCCACCAGTTGGTGGCACAACCAGGCCACGGTGGGTATCGCACGTCATACCACGCACATCGCGCAGGCGCGACCACGCCACACGACTCCTTCCGACTCCCTTCTCTACGTATCGAATACTGCTTCTCGGAAAGTCTCGGTCGGGTATAACGCATCGGCTGCGGGCGCTCTGGGGCCAAACGTATCCAGCTCCTTGACGGTGGGTATAGACCACTATTCCCAGGATGTGGATCTCCTGAGCTCCAGCCGGGCGCTCAACGTTGAAGGGTCGATTCAGACCTCGCCACCGGGCTCGTTGAGTGGGACCATCACTCACCAGACGAATACCGGCTATTTCGCCCAGGCTCAGCTCGGCCTGCAGGACGCTGTCTTCCTCACCGCTGGAGTACGCGCCGAGGACAATTCGGACTTCGGCGCGGAGTACGGTCTGGCCGTCCTGCCGCGTTATGGGCTCACGTTGGTACGCGACATCGATGCAACCACCGTGAAGATACGCGCCTCGTACGGCCGGGCTCTTCGCACACCATCCGTGGGGGAGGCTATCGGCTCCGTCACTGCCACATCCATACGTTTGGCGAACCCGCTGCTTGCTGCCGAGAAGCAAGAGGGCTGGGACGGGGGTATCGATCTGGTATTCGGCAATCGGGGGTCGTTTAGCTTGACCGGCTTCAGCCAGACGGCAAGGGATCTGATCGCGTTCCTGCAAGTGGCAGCAACGCCACTGCCGACCTATCAGTACCAGAACATCGGCCGGGTAGAGAATAAGGGACTAGAGTTAGAGGCTACTTTCACGCCTGCACCTTGGCTTGAATTAAGGGCGCAGTATGGCGACGTGCATTCTCGGATCAAGGCAGTAGGGGCCGCCGGTGGGGATGTCGCAGTGGGCGATCCACCCATGGACGTGCCTTCTCGGACGGGTGGCGCGTCGCTCACCCTCGTGCCCCGTGAGGGTACGACACTAGTCGCTGGCCTCACGTACGTTGGCAGCCTCCGCGCGATGGACTGGATAGCTGCACTGCGGTGCTTGGCGAACTATTCCGCCCCCGCGTGCCCTGAATCGTTTCTGAGCACCTTCTCGTTTCGAGACTTCACTGTGAAGTATCCGGGGTTCGTCAAGTTCAATGTCAGCGTCACACGTCGAATAAACCCGCAACTCGAGGCCTTCCTTGCTATCGACAACCTGACCAACAAGCAAGCGTTCGAGTTTGATAACTCGCAGCCGGTCATCGGTCGAACGACCATGCTCGGATTCAGGATCGGATACTGATGCAAGGGCGCATGAAGCGGCATCGCGCTGAACTTCTTGACGGAGCATTGAACTGCGTAGATCAGCGAGTTACGCCGGCCGTGAGCAAAGGTGCAGGGCGAACGAAGCGCTTCGGGCATATTCGCCGGGCGGCGAGATGCGTGTTGCCGAGCTTCGGGGTCGCACTGTTCTGCATGGGTGTCTTCACCCTCTCGCCTCGCTCCGCCGTCCCGCAAGCGGCGAGCGCGCACCGATCGTTCTTCGGCTCCATGCGGCAGATTCGCGAGATCGACGAGCTCGCGGTTTCGCCAGACGGGCGTTGGGCCGCCTACTCCACGGCGGCTCGCTTCGATCCAGATACCGCCGGACCGACCCGTATCACGATATTGAACCTTGTTAGCAGCACCGTTCGGACGATTGTGGTTGCGGGCGACCCGCGCTCCCTCCAGTGGGCTCCGGGGCGGCGCACCGTGCTCGGGTTCCTCGCGGCGTCGGGCGCTCGGAATCGCATCTGGGAATATTCGCCGTTCGACTCCGGCGCGGTTGCCACGCCCATCCCGACGCGCGACTCACTCGGCGGAGAGATCCTGGCATTCGCGTGGGGTCCGGATGGAACTTCTCTGGCGTACATTGCGGTCGAGAACGACTCGGCTGGCCGCCGCTTGCCGGAGCATCTGCACGGCCCGCGGCTCGTGCTATTCGATGACTCGCCCGGCGACTACACCGGCCCCACCTCACCATACTACTCGCGAGATTCGACGGGCGCGTATGTAGCCGTGCAGGAAGTCGGTCAGCCCGAGGCGCGGGTGCTCGCGCGCCGATTGGTGTCGAAGAAGTACGGCCCGACTATCGCCTGGTCCCGGAACGGCATGTTGCTGGTGAACGGCGCGCCTACGCGCGTCAAATGGGAAACCCAGATAACGTCGGGCGTGATCTACACGATAGATCCGTCTTCGGGTGTGACTCGCGAGATGGATCCAGTGTCCCGGGTGAGGCGGCGAGCACGATGGTCTCCATCCGGTCAATCCATTGCCAGCTTGCGGCTTGATGTCCTGCCAGGAGGGAAGCTGCCACTGGCCCGGTTCACCCTGCAGATCGAGAGCCCTCTCCAGTCCCAGCCCTACATCACTTTCGATGCCGAGACCGATGGCTTGGTTAATTCGCTTCCCCCCATGTGGGGCGGAAACGATAGGACACTCTACGTAGCTCGATTTCAACGCGGCACGGCGCGACTCTTTGCCATCGACATCATCAGCGGCAATTGGCGCCCGGTTACGCCGGATACTCTCTCGATTTCGAGATACGCGTCCTCCCGAGGCGGCAGCGTGCTGCTCGGCGTGATGGAGAACGCGAACCAGCCCCAGGAAGTGTTTCGGATCGACCCTGTGACCGGGCGCCTCACCACGCTAACGCACCTGGGCAACGGGATGGAACACGTCAATCTGGGTCACGTCGACCAGGTCGAATGGGAGAGTAGGGACGGACGGTTCAACATCCATGGCTTTCTCGTCAAGCCACCCGACTACGACTCTACCCGGCGTTATCCTCTCATCCTCCTCGTGCACGGCGGGCCGGGTGCCCCGTTCACCAACAGCTTCGTCGGAGTCAACTTTGCGCCGCCGAATCACCTTCCGCCCCAGCTACTGGCGTCTGCGGGCTACATGGTGCTGCTGCCCAATCCACGTGGGGATCGCAGCTACGGCGAGGAGTTCGAGACGGCGCTGCACGACGACTGGGCGCCAGGACCGTTCGCCGATGTCGACGCCGGAGTCGACGCCCTCATCGCGCGCGGGCTCGTGGATTCGAGTGCCCTCGGCATCGCGGGTGCTAGCTATGGCGGCTATCTCGCCGCGTACGCCATCACCCAGACCGATCGCTATGTGGCGGCATCTATCGACGATGCACCGACGGATCTCACGAGCGAATATGGTCAGAACTACGCGACGCGCTCCACTTGGGCGATAGCCGCGTTCGATGGTACACCCTGGACCAGGCCGGAAATTTACGCATCGCAGTCGCCGGTGACCCACGTCAGCCACGTGCGCACGCCCGTGATAATGCGATATGGCGGGAGGAGCAGCACGCACGACCGTGTCCGCCAGTCCTACATGCTGGCTCAGGGGTTCGAGTTCTACGCGGGATTACGGGACTCGGGCGTTCCCGTGCAGTTCGTGCTACACCCCGAGGAAGGCCACGGGATTGGCGACTGGGAGCTGTACAAGGATTGGGTGATGCGCAATGTCACGTGGTTCAACCACTGGATCCTTGGGGAAGACTCGGGTCGCGCCGGATCGGTGCGGTAGCCATACTCTTCCCCAGAAGCGCGGGCCACGTGCTTGATCGCCCGCGCAGGTTGCCTCTTCTCACCTACTGATGAGAAGAGGCAACCTGCGCGGGCGATCAAGCATTGCATAACCGGGGATCGACTGGAACAATCTGGCAGGTGGCCCAGTCAGTGGCACTTCGGTTACAGGTAATAGCCGACGCTGCCGGCCAGGGGGTGCATGCCGGTCAGATCGTCGTCCTCGCTGATTGCCACGTTACCCCTGCGTGTTTGGTCGACTACGTCGCCAGTGCAGACGAGCATAGGTGTCGTGTATTCTTTCTTCATGATGCCTCCTGTGCTTCCATTCGTCGGAAGAAATCTTGTTGATGGTGCGTGGGTTGCTGCCAACTACCAGACTGGCCACCGAAGGGCCATCTGCCAGATCGTATTCGTAGCCATGCTTCCACTGCCAGGGTGTTAAGGAGCGGCCCGCAGAGATTGTCAGCTTTACGCTCCCCGCGTGATGCGGCATCGAATTCTGCCTGCAGCTTGCCTGGCTCGACGATGCCGAGATCGGCCAGAATCGGATCGTGAATCAGAGGCGCGAGCCGCGGTAAATCCCTTCTGAGAGACCACGCGAGAAACTCACCCGTGCCCGGCTTCCCAACCCGAGTTCGTACCGGATCTGGGAGAATGCCTTCCATCGCCCGACGTAGTACCCACCTGTGTGCGTGTGGGCGTGCTCGCAGCTCCGGCGGAAGACCGAGAGCAAATTCGGCGAGGGGCCGGTAGAGCAGTGGGTGCCGAAGTTCGAGCGAATCGGCGATGATACCGCCGTGGTAGTGGTTCTCGATCGTATCAGCCATCCACGCAACGCAGTGCTGATATTTCCGGCCGAACTTGCCGCCGTACGCGTCCGTGGTGATTGCACGCCTTCTCATGAGACCTGATCGCCTCATGGCGACCGGTTCGACCCATGGGATGAGCGGTACTTGGTCCTGGTCGTGTACCAACCGCGCACGGGCGACACCGGGGAGCATTGGCAGAAGAGCATTCCGGTACGCTAGCTCCCAGAACGACACACGGCCAAGCGCGGCACGCCGCGCCATTTCCCGCACTGCGTCCGAGACCTGTCCTCGCGCGATCCAATCGGCGAAGAACAACATCGTGCCCGAAAAGAGCTCATCACCGCCCAGACCCGTCAGCAACACGCGACCGCCGGCTCGACGTACGATGGCGCACAGCCTCCGATCGCGCGGATAGACCTGAACGCCGCCGCTCGGCTGATCGAGATGGGGCACTTCCTGAGAGGAATCGTACCATGAGGGGGGGTCGACGATCGTCGTATTTGGGATCTTCCATCGGTCGACGACGGTCCCCGAGTACTCTCGCTCATCTGTGCCGGTACCGTGGTGGTCGACGAAGGTCACCGTGCCGACGATGCCACCCGCGCACTCGCCTCGCTCCACCAGCCACTGCGCGCAGCTAACGACAGAGGATGAGTCCATACCGCCGGAGAGCTGAGCCCATGTTTCGCCCTTGCGTCCCATGCGTTGTCGTATGGAGTCCGATAGCAACCTGCGGCACTCTTCTGCAGCCTCCTGCTCGCTGAATCTCCATGAAGCTTCCGCCGCGTAGTCCGATGCACACCAGTACTGTTGGATCGTGGCTGACCGCCCCGGCCGGAGAACAACCATCGATGCTGCCGGAACGGGCAGCACGCCGGAATAGACAGTGATGTCACGTGCCTTCGGACGAAGAGCGACTCGCTCCGTCAGGTAGCGAGGCTCATATTCCTCCCGCAAGGCGAGCGCTTCGGCCCGCGACGCGAATGCAGTCAGTCCGTCGTACTCCGCATGGAACAACCTCTGAACTGCGAATGCGTCGCATGCTCCCACGCCGGTCCGGGTACCGGCATGCCATGCCACGAACGCGAAGTCGCCTAAGAGGCTCGGCGCGCAACGCGTGCCGTGCGCGGCTATCACGCGGCGCACGAGCTCCAGATCCGAAATTTCCCTCTCATCACACGTGACCCAGCGCATCAGCTCCCGCCGGTTATCCAGCCTCACCATTCCGACCGCAACCCAGTCGCCAGGTTGTCCGATAGCTACGAGATGTTCACCATGAGGATCGTCCCATCCGATGAGCACGGCCATCTGGTCGTATGAGCACCAACGGAAGTGAAGTCCGCGCCTACGGGGAAGCGCTTCGTAGCCTCGGCGCACGCCTTCTGGAATGCCGCGTCCTGACGGATCGAGGATGCAAGTGAAGAACCTCATGGCAGCTGATCCGGGAGCCGAGAGAACTCCTTCACCCGCTCGGGTACATCGTTGATTACCTCACCCCGGTACTCCACCCAAGCGTGCGACATCAGCGGCAACGGCTGCACGCCATGGCAATACTGTACCGCCGCTCCCTGTTGCCGTAGTACGTAGTAGAGCACCAGCGAGCGCTCGAGGCATTGCGCGCGCCCCGGATAGAACGCCGCCGCCATGGCCACCCGCCACTCCGCAGCCTTCACCACTGTCGGCGAGACATCCATGCGCACCGGAACCCGCTCTACTCTTCGCCTCATCCACTGGATGGTTCGCTTGTATCCCCGCACCCTGAGCGAAAGCTTTAGCACCGCGATCATTATCCCGCTCTCGAGAACCGATGGCACGTGGATCTCGTTCGGCGCTGTGCTCGTTTCGGTGCGTGCCACCAACTCACCGCTCGTCATGCACGCCTCCTTCTGCCGCGATCAGACCGGCCCTCGCGAACTGCTCGAGCAGGTGCTCCACGTCCACTGCGAGAGTATCGGCTGCGACGTCGTATTCGCTCTCCAGTTGGCCCACGATCGCACGGTAGGTCGTCCCGTCGCGCAGTAGCCCCCACACTCGCCCGGCCACCTCGTTCATCGAGTAGAACTGTCCGCTCTCGGGATCGAGGATGGCGGTGGCGCCCGTGGGGCCTACGGTCGAAAGCGCCTCCGAGCTGGCGCTGATCCGGCGGTCTGGCTGAGTCGAGAAGGCCTGGAGTGGCGAGGTCGATTCCACGGCGATTCCTCCTTCGTGATTCGCGCTCGCCACTGTAAGGCACGTCGGCGTGCAGATCGATACTGTAAACGGCCAAAAAAGTATGATTTTCGGCCATAATCCGCGCCGACTTTGGCGAACGGAAAGCTCTGCTCGCACGAGCATCGCTAACGTCTGGAAGCGTCGGCCACGCGGTAACCTGGTGATAGGTAGTCCGGTGTACACTTTGAACTGCTGCGATAGCACCTGCGGATACGCGTAACCGAGCTCCCTGGCGGCAGCCTCTACCCTGATGCCCGGGTGATCCAGACGGTGCGCCGCCCGGAGCAGCCGGCAGCGCGCCAGTATGCTGGCCACGGGAGGGAGGCCATTGTCCGAGAGCTCACGCCTCAGTGTCCGGGGCGACTTGTCGAGCTGGCGCTGAACGGCTATCGCAGTCGTCATAGTAGCGCTCGCTGCGATGCACGCATCGAGGATCACCCGCGTCTCCGGTCCAACCCACTCGTCCCACACCCCCCACAGAGCTTCGCCCTCGCTCCAGGCGCGCGCGTCCTTCAGCAACGCTCGCAGGCGGGATCCGAGATCCTCGGCAGTTGTAATGACCTCCGCGACGAGACCGAGCGCCACGAGCCGCACCGCCACATCCACGGAACGGGGATCGAGCTCGGCGTAAGCCCACCTCGGTATATCGGGCGCCTCGCGACGGAGCATCCCGAGAGCACGTTCCATCCGGCGCTCGCGTTCTGCGTGCACCTCCACCAGCACCGCGATCGGTACTTCGTGTCGCCACGGCGGGTGCACGGCTCTCGGCCCCTCGGCGAAGTGAACTTCCACCAGGCCGGCGAGCGCATCGCGCACTGCCCACCGCTGGTGCTCGTGCTCGAGGAAAACTACGATGCTCTCCTTCGGCCTGCTCCGCCGTACGATGTGCTTCTTCGGACGTCCGCGCGGTGACTTGCCGTCGGATTCTCCAGCTTCGTTCACTCCCGGGAGCGCGACCGCGGTCGTGCACGTGCCGCGCGACGTGACTTGCTTGCCGGGCGCATTGTGAGTGTTCGGCCGCCTGTCCGAGTGAATACCGCCCGGGCCTCTCACACGGCCGCGGGCCACGCATTCGATGAGTGCGCCGCGCACCGCGGAGCGGCGCCCCACTCCCATCTTGAGCAGTATGTGCTCGGTGTGCCTGCGCGCGGTGGCCCCGGTCACGCCGAGCTCCCGCGCGATCTCGTAGTTCGTCTTCCGCTCGGCCAGCATCCTCGCCACACGCGCTTCGGCGCGCGTAAAGCCGAACGCCGCGCGGAGCTGCAGGTACGAAGGATAGATGTCGCGCTCGCGTTCGATGGCGACGACCACCACGGGAGTATCCGATGCTGTCGCCAGCAGCTCCCCGCGGAGTTGGTACGCGGCATCATCCGTCGCGATGTGGTCCTCGACCACGAGGTCAGTCGCATCTGGCGCGCACCGCCGCTTTGCCGTCGCGAACTCAACGAGTGACGTCGCCATCCGCGCGGCCTCCTCCCGGAGGAGCGCATGGTCGCGCTCCTCCGGTGCACCTTCCGCCGGTGCTGGGGCAGAGGCCGGTGAGGCGGTGGCGAGCGGCATGGGTCCACTCTCGTTCGCGAGGCATGTGAATCGACTCCCACTGCCGAATCCGCTTGCTGCGCGGTTCGGGGAGTCGTAGCTTCGCGACGTTAGGCGGACCGCGTTACGCGGCGCTTACGCGCGCGCTACGCCGCCGTCATGCGCGTTACGTGGCTCTATTCACCCCGATGATTCGACTCGAGTTGTTAGGGGGAATCGAGGTCGTCGACCCGGAGAACCCGCGAGCTTCGGCGGTAGCCCGACAGCCGAAGTGCCTGGCGCTCCTGGTCTACCTCGTGCTCGCTGGACCCGGTGCGTTCCGAAGCCGCGATGGCATCTTCCCGCTCTTCTGGCCCGAGTCGAACCAGCACCGGGCGCGCACGGCCCTGAGCCAGGTGCTGCACCGTCTCCGCGAATCGGTCGGTACCGAAGCGATCGTCACGCGTGGCGATGGCGAGTTAGGTATCGAGCCGGGCGCTTTCTGGTGTGATGCAGTTGCATTCGTGCAGGCGCTGAAGCGGGGCGATGCGGAAGCGGCGTTGGAGCTCTACCGCGGCGATCTTCTTCCGGGATACTTCCTGGATGACGCACCGGACTTCGAGCGATGGGTAGACGGGCAGCGAACCCGTTTGAGACACGAGGCACGTCGCGCCGCGCGGCGACTGGCGGAGGTCGCTGCGGATGCGGGACTGGCTCCCGTCGCCGCACAGTGGGCGCGTCGCTCGGCCGAGCTGTCGCATGACGACGAGACCTCGCTCCGGGAGCTTCTGCGCATACTCGGGCGCGTGGGTGACGTGGCGGGAGCACTCCACGCGTACGACGCGTTCGCTCGGCGGCTCTCGCGAGAGCTCGATTCGGGGCCATCGGAAGAGACGCGCCGCCTGATCGATGAAATCCGCGCGCAGGCGGGACCGATTCCTGATCCTGGGAGACCAGGAGACAGCGAGGTTCGCCTTCCCGGGCTGCTGGTGCCCGCGTCATTGGCGGTCTCCGAGAAGCGACCTTCGCTCCCGCGGCCCGATGCGCATGCGCAGCCCGATGGTGGTGGTGTAACCGTCGGCGTTTCGTCCGGCGCTGTGTCTGCTCTGCTCGCACGAGGTGTACGCGGCCGCGATGGAGTTGGCCGACCACTGCGACGGCTCGTCGCGGCGCTGGTGACGATCATCTCGATCGGGAGCCTCGCAGTCGTGCTCTCCCGTAGGATGTTCCACGAGGGCCGCCGATCGGAGACCACTCGCACGCGCATCGTGGTCGGCGATTTCACCGACCTGAATGCGCCTTCCAAGCCAGGGGTACTCGGGCCGGCGATCACGGCAGCCGTCGTCGGCCGGCTCGCGGCGGTGCCGTCGTTCGAGGTCACGTCGCGGAACGTCTCGGGATCGTCGGGCGGCAATTACTCTCATACGAACCGGTGGCCGGGATTCATGGTCACTGGCAGCGTGCTGCACTCCGGTGCACGCATCCGCGTGAACGTGGCGCTCGTCGACGCTTCATTGGGGAGCACGCTGAAAACCGCCGCGCTCGAGCGCGAGTCGCCCGACTCGCTGGCGCTGGTGGATGCTCTCGCGCGCGAGGTAGCGTCGACGGTTCGAATCGCGATCGGGCAGGAGATCCGGATGCGCTCCGCCAATGTCGCGAGAGTCGACGCCCGCGCACGCACGCTGGCCGCGGAGGCGGTCACGGAGCGCGAGCGGGCACACGAGCTGGAGCGCCAGGGGCGGCTCTCCCCGGCGGCGCTCTCGCTCCTCCGTGCCGATACTCTGCTCCGCCGCGCGGAAGCGATCGCTCCCACGTGGAGGGAGCCGATGGTCGAGCGGGCGCGCGTGGGGCTCGAGCTTGCCGTGCTCCACGGTGCACCCGCCTATTACGATCCGCTGCGCGCCAGGGAGTTCCTCGAAGTGGGGATCGGCGAAGCGGAGCGTGCCGTCACTAACCACCACGATGATGCCACGGCGCTGGAGACGCTCGGTCTCCTCTCGTACTGGTACTGGCTGCAGGTTCCCCTCGCGCCCGATTCGGCGCGCCTCGCGCTGGCCCGCGCCATGAAAGTCCTGCGCAGCGCCGTGGAGGTGGACCCCCAGCGGGCATCCGCGTGGGACTTCCTCAGTGCCGCGCTCTACGCCCAGGCAGACTACACGGACGCATACCTCGCGGCTCTCCGCGCGTACCAGGCGGACGCATACCTGGACGATGCGGAGCAGACTCTCGACCGCCTCTTCCTGGGCGCGTACGAGATGGGCGACGACGCACTCGCGCAGGGCTGGTGCGACGAGATCGATCATCGCTTCCAGAAGAGTTGGACCGGGGAAGATTGCCGGCTCACTCTCCTGGCCTGGAGCGATACCGCCGGCGACCCGGCCGTCGCACGGCGAGCGATGCGCATCGTCGCCGAGAGCGGTCGCCAGGTGACACTCGTTCGCGGCGCGAGACCGCGACTCTTCATGCTCGCAGCCGCGGTGCTGGCACGCGCGGGACTGCGCGACAGTGCGGAAGCGATGATTCTCCGTGCACGTGCCGCTGCCGCCGGTGATCCCGAGATCCTCCCCCTCGAGGCGGGAGCGTTGCTCCTGCTCGGCCGCTCCGATACCGCGGCCGCGCGCCTGGCGCAGTACTTACGAGAGAAGCCGCTGCACCGGGCGGGCGTTGCCTGCAGCCGTCGCTTCGCGGCGCTGCGGGAGCTCGATCGTAATCGAAGGATCTTCGCTGGGTGCGGCGTGAGCGCGAAGATAGTGGAGCGACGGGACGGGTCGTAGGATCTGGGCGTCGACGCCGTTCACGGGATGCAGTATATCTGGCCGTCGATCACGTAGCACACAGTTCCGTTCTCCGACGGACCTGCGGCGTCTCGATCTCCGGTCGTCGAGCTGGTGAGCGCGGCCAGGGTGAGCACTATCGCCAGCCGAAGGAGGATCGTCGCCTTCCGCGTCCCGATGAGCGCCATCATGTGAGGTCTCCGGTAGAGGTGTATGGTCTACCAAAGATCGGGCGTCATGGACGGCAGCGCATTGGCAATTTCGACCAACATTTCGGGGCGATCCTTCTCCCCGGTAATTTCCCTACGCCGCTCGGCGCCCTGGCCAACCGGAGCTCGCGCGACCCGGAACCCCCATCCGGGTAGGCCCATAGGGGTTCGACCTCGCTCGCCGGTACAGAGATAAGAAGCCTTCCGGCGGCCACTCCTCCACCGCCATCAGCCATCCCCCGGTTGCGCGCCGCGCTGCCGGCGTCCGTCGCCATCGTCCACCTAATGACACTCCCCCGCGCCGTGCACCTGGATTCGGATCTGATAGTGCGCATCCGCGCGGGTGACGAGGACGCATTCGCGGAGCTCTTCAGGCGGTACTATCGGGCGCTCTGCTACTACGCCGCTCGCATCGACGTGACCGGAACTGGGGGCGAGGAGATCGTGCAGGAGGTGCTCTTCCGGATCTGGATGACCCGCGACCGGCTGATGGTCACCAACACGCTGTCGGGCTATCTCTACGCGGCGGTCCGCAACCATGCTCTCAACCAGCGCGCGCGGTCGGATACGGAGGGACGCTGGCGGCAGGCGAAGACGCTGGAAGCGATCTACTCGCCCGTCGAGGCGCCGAGCGCCGAAGAGGAGTACCGGGCGTCCGAGATGGCGATGGCCATCGATGATGCGATCGCGCAGCTCCCTCCCCGATGCCGCGAGGCTTTCATACTCCGGCGTCAGCATCACATGAGCTACGCGGAGATCGCGCGTGTCATGCAGATCAGCCCCAAGACCGTCGAGATCCAGATCGGCAACGCGCTCAAGCGGCTGCGCGAGGCGCTCGCGGAATGGATGTGAAATGGATGTGATAGGGGTCGCCCGAGGCTGGCCGGTACTTAAGGCATGACGAACAGCACGCCCCCCCATCGCCTACACGCTCTATCCGGTGAGCCGGAGTGGAGTCTTCTGGACAGGTACTTCAGCTCCGAGTGCACGCCCGAAGAGGTGGATGCGGTCGACCGGTGGATCGCGGCCGACGATTCGCACGTGGAGCTCATCGCCTTCCTCAGGCGGATCTGGGAGGAGGGTGGCGTCGTGCGTCCGGTAGTCGATGAGGAGGCCGACTGGCGCGCGCTCCACACGCGCATCGACGCGGCACAGAGTAATCGTCCGCCCGTGCGCGCGATGCGCGTCGCGTCGCTCACCATGGGTAGGCGTCCGAGTGGTGGATCGCGCATCGCGCGAGCGCTGGCGGCAGCGGTAGGGCTCGCCGCGGCCGTGACGGTGGTGGCCGTGTGGGGGATGAACAGAATGACGCGGGCGCCGCAGCAGATCGCCCAGTCCGGCCACGAGTACGCCACCGATCGTGGGCAGCGGGCGACGGTCATGCTGATGGATGGTACGCGCGTGTGGCTCAGCGTCGACAGCAAGCTGCGCGTCGCTCCCGGCTACGCTTCGAGCACGCGCGATGTAGAGCTGGAGGGCGAAGCGTACTTCGAAGTGAAGCACGATGACGAGCTGCCGTTCCGGGTGCGTACGCCCGGGGCGGTAGCCGAAGATCTGGGTACGGAGTTCAGCGTGCGCGCCTACCCGGGCGACACCGCGACCGTGGTTGTCGTGGCCGACGGTGTGGTGGCGCTGCGGCGCGACGCGGCCGCTCACGCGGCCACGACAACCGCCGCATCACCGAGCGTGGAGCTCACGCGCGGGCAGATGGGTCTCCTCACCACGTCGGGCCCTCCGACCACGGTGGATGGAGTGGACCTGCGAGCGCTGCTCAGCTGGCGCCACGGGGCGCTCGAGTTCCAGGAGATGCCGCTCGCCAGCGCGATTCGCGAGCTCGAGCGATGGTACGACGTCGAAATAACGCTCGGCGACACTTCGCTCGCGCGCGTGCCACTGACGGCGACGTTCGACGACCAGTCCGTGGACCAGGCGCTTACCATCGTCGCCGCGGCGCTCGATGTCCGTTACGAGCGTGACGGGCGGCAGGTGCGATTGACCACGAAGTCGGTGCGACGCTAGCGAAGCAATGTGTCAGAAGAATTCCGCCGATCCGCCGTTCGGTACCCGACACCTTGAGACGACACTCTGAGACGAGGATCCCGCGTGTGCGTACTTCGATGATCGCGCTCGGTATGGCATTGGCCTTCTACCTGGTGGCACCGGTTGCGGCGCAGGGGCCGCCCCCGAACGCCGGCCGCGCCGCGCCCATTCCGACCACGCCATCGATACCTGCCATGCCCACCGATGCGGCGCGCGCCGCGGGCAGTGCTATGCAGGCGGAGTCGACGAAGCCGCTCGACCGGATGGTCACACTCGATCTCGAGAACGTGCGCCTCAACGATGCGCTGAAGGAGATCAACAGACAGGCGCGACTCGGATTGGCGTACACGCCGCGCGTGGTGCCTGTCGACAGACGAGTGACGATAAAGGAGGCCAGCATCAGCGCGGGCGCTGCGCTCGAGAGAGTGCTGCGAGGGACGGGAGCGAAGGCGGTCGTTACGGAGGCGGGGACCGTGACGCTGGTGAAGCAGGGGCGGAAGGGGGAGCGTGAGGCGGAGGCGGAAAAGGCGGGGATAGGAGTGGTGATGGGACGGGTGCTGGACGCCGCCAACAACCGCCCGCTCGGCGGCGCGGTGGTGACGATCAAGGGAACCGACCTGCGCGCGGTCGCGAACGACAGCGGGTGGTACGGGCTGAGAGTGCCTTCGGGGATGCAGACCGTGGTGGCCAGGTTTCTGGGTTACGGCAGCGAGGAGCAGGTAGTAGTGGTGCCGGACAGCCAGGTGGTGCGCCGGGACTTCACGCTGCACATGGCCATGAGCCGGCTGCAGGAGACCGTCACTACCGCGACCGGGAAGCAGCGCAGGCTCGAGCTGGGAAACGACATCACCGTCATCAACGCTGACTCGATCGTCGCCACGCAGCCCGTCACGAGTGTTACGGATTTGCTCGAGGGGCGCGTGCCGGGGATGGTGATCCAGCGGACGTCGGGCGCGCCAGGCGATCCGGCGCGCATCCGGCTGCGGGGCGCGAGCAGCCCCAGACTGAGCAACGACCCGATCATCATCGTGGACGGTGTGCGGGTCTACTCCGACCAATCGGGGGAGCGGGGAGCGAACCTGGCGAACGGCTCCAAGTACGCTGCCCCCTCGCCGCTCGACTACATCGATCCCAACAGCATCGAGACGATCGAGGTAATCAAGGGCCCCTCGGCCGCTACGCTCTACGGTCAGGATGCGGCGAATGGGGTCATCGTCATCACCAGCAAGAAGGGACAGTCGGGCCCCGCGCGGTGGGCGGTGAGCGCCGAGCGGGGGATGACCGAAATACCGGGGCGCTACCCTGAGCTGATGCTCCGGTGGGGGCATACGATCGCAGACGATGCCCGAGTGTTCTGCCCTATCAGCAACAGGACGGACAGGTCGCCGGCAAGCCCTATTTGTCAGGCGGACAGCACGGTGCGCTTCCAGATGCTCAACGATCCGGATCTCACGGTGCTTGACCAGGGGAGTCGCACGGCGGCCACGATCGGCGTCTCCGGCGGGGGCCAGGCGCTTACGTACAACGTCACAGGCAGCTATCGCGACGAGATCGGCCTGGTCAAGCTCCCGTCGTACGAGGCGGACCGCTTCCGCGCCGTACAGGGGACGGACGTGCCCGACTGGATGGATCGCCCGCAGAAGCTCACGCGCTGGGGCGCCACGAGCCGGCTCCTGGCGCAACTCGGCTCGAAAGCCGATGTCTCGCTCAACGCCAGCATCTCACGCACCGAGCAGCAGCGGTCTTCGCTGGAGCAGCAGCTCGGGCGACTGATGAGCGTGTTTCTCGACCGGAGCAGCGGGACTTATTACGACGTGCCAGATGGCGTCAATATCACCCCCACTCAGGAGACGCTCGCCGGCAGCTACTACGAACGGGCCACGTCGGGGGCTACGGAGCTCACGAACGGGGCCAACCTGAACTGGCGTCCGCTCTCCTGGCTCACGGCGACCGCGGACGCCGGGATCAACGTCGTGCAGCGCTCCGACGAGACCCTCTTCCCGGCCGGATACATCATCGGCACCTCCTCCGCCAAAGGTCAGCTCAGGACCGCACGCGGTAACTCGGTTACTAAAACAATCAACGTGCGCACGCAGGCGCGTGTCCCCCTCCCTCACGGATTCAAGCTGCAGCTCGCAATGGGGGCCAATTACACCGGCGAATCCGTGGAGGACTTGACCGGCAGCATCCTGGGACTGGCCAGGGGGACGGAGTTGCCCAGCCCATCCACCTCCACCATGGCCGTGGACCAGCGCGCCGTCGATAACTCGACCTTCGGTTGGTACGTCGAGCCGCAGATCAGCCACAAGCGCTTCTGGCTCTCCACCGGTATCCGGCTCGATGGTGGCAGCACCTTCGGCACGCGCGTGAAGCTGCCAGCGTTCCCCAAGTTGAGCTTCTCCTACCTCGTTTCCGACGAGGGGTTCTTTCCCTTCAAGGAGTTCATCCCCCTGCTCCGGCTACGCGTGGCCTACGGGCAAGCGGGACGGCAGCCGGGCCCGGTCGACAAGCTGCGCCTCTACGAAGCGGCTGTTCCCGTGATGATAGACGGCCAGCTGGTGGATGGACTGGCGCTCAAGTCGATTGGGAACACCAAGCTCGAGCCGGAGCGCTCGAGCGAGCTCGAGGGCGGATTCGATGCCGACCTCTTCGGCGATCGCCTCACGCTCAGCTTCACCGGTTTCCGCAAGACTACCAGGGACGCGATGCTCTCCGTCCCGCTGGCGCCATCGGTCTACGGCACCGGCGTGACGACGCTGAGGAACATCGGCGTGATCCGGAACAGCGGATTCGAAGCTTCCCTCGGTGCGCGAGTGCTCCGCACCGACCCGGTTTCGTTCGACGTGCAACTGGCGGTGAGCCAGCAGCGCAACAAGGTGGTGGAGCTTGGGCCAGGTGTGGAGCCGTTCTACGTCCACGCGCGTGGCCCGGACGGCGGAGCGCGCGTGGCGGCTGGCTATCCGCTCTTCGGCCGGTGGACGAAACCGCTGCTCGGCTACGCCGACGCGAACGGCAACGGGATCCTCGAGGAGAACGAGGTACTCGTCGGCGACACGGCCGTGTTTGTGGGAGGGACGCTGCCCAACTACACGGCCAATCTCAACACCACGCTCACCTTCCTGCGAGGGGCGATCGCTGTGACGGCCGGGTTTCACTACGAGGATGGGATGACCCAGAACAACGAGGTCGGGCAGCGCCTCGCTCCATTCACCGCTGGCTGGAACGTTCCTAACTCGTCGTTCGCCGACCAGGCCAGGGTGTTGGACCCTACCAGCTACTCGTGGATCCAGACCGTCTCCACCTTCCGCTTCAACACCCTGGCAGTGACGTACCACGCTCCCGCGTCGCTGGCGCAGCGAGTGGGAGCACGCGCCCTGAGCCTCTCGCTCCAGGGCACCAACCTGGGGCTCGTCACGAACTACCGGGGGATCGACCCGAACGTCAATGCCTACGCAACCGGCAACGGCGTGACCGATACCGGCGTCCTGCCGCAGCCACGCAGCTGGCAGGTGCGAGTCAGTGCGAACTACTGAACGCCCAGTGAACCAGAGACGAACAGGAGCGGCGTGATGAAAGCGAGGAAATCGGAACGGTGCGCGCTGAAGGTAGCCATGCCCCGCCTCGTGACGAGGTTGGGCGGGCTCGTGCTGCTAGCCGGCGTGACCGGGTTCGTCGCTGGTTGCTCGCCAGACTCCATCCTCGGTAGCGACAAGCTGCCACCCGACATCGCTGACCCCGCGATCACGAAGACACCAGAAGGTGCGCTGGCCGCATACTATGGCCTGCGAGATCGACTCCGCAGCGCGTTCGGATCCTCTAGAGTGGGGCAGCCCTCCTCCAGCGTCCTTGCCATAGGTGGCCTGCTCGGCGACGAGCTTCAGGTCGGAGCGTCGGAGCTGGGAGGCGCCTCGTCACCAGTGGACGCGCGGTCGATGCCCGAGGATGTGGCAGACCGCCGGGTCAGCTTGGCGTACTCCGATCTCCAGCGGGTGCGTGGCCAGGCTTCGCAAGCGATCGGCCTGCTCACGCGCTACGCCCCCGAGCAGCGCGCGCTCGCCGGGCACGCCTACGTCCTGCAGGCGTACGCCGAGATCTTCCTCGCTGAGCTCTTCTGCTCCGGGATCCCGCTCAGTACCCTCGACTTCGACGGCGACTACACTCTGCGCCCGGGCTCCAGCACGGACGAGGTATACGCGCACGCGCTGGCCCTTCTCGACACGGCGCTCACTCTTGTGGGCGACAGCACGCGATTCGTCAATCTTGCCCGGATGGCACAGGCGCGAGCGTATCTCGGCCTCGGCGAGCTCGCCGAGGCGGCAACCGCGGCGGCCTCGGTGCCTGACGGATACGAATACTTCGTCACCTTCGTCGGCGGGAACACCGCGAACGCGAGCTTCGCCTTCGCCGGCGATTGGCGCTGGGAATTGTCCGTGGCGGATCGGGAAGGATTGAACGGTCTGGACTACCGCACCAGCGGAGACCCGCGGATCGGGAGCACGCTGCTGGGCACCAATTCCTACGGGTGGGGGATTTATCACCCGGACAAGTACGCCACCGATGGCGGCACTCCGATTGTCCTCGCGAGCGGAGTCGAGGCACGGCTGATCGAAGCCGAGGCGAAGCTGGCCCGAGGGGATGCCGGCTGGCTCACCATGCTCAACGCGCTGCGCACCGATGGCACCTACTCCACGCACCCCAGCTCCGCCGACTCCGCCAAGACCGATACCCTCTGGAACGCCGGCACGGGAGGGGTGGCTGGACTCGCGCCGCTCGAGGACCCAGGCACTCCTGACGCTCGCATCGACCTTCTCTTCCGCGAGCGGGCGTTCTGGCTCTTCCTCACCGGGCACCGCCAGGCGGACATGCGGCGCCTGGTTCGCTACTACGGACGGCCGAGCGACCGGGTCTATCCCACCGGCGCCTACCCAGCCCCTGCGGCGAGCTACGGCACCGACGTCACCATTCCCATACCAGTCGAAGAGCGCACGACCAATCCGCTCTTCACCGGCTGCATATCCCGCGATGCCTGAAGGAATCCCAGATATGCGATCTCCACTCAGCCTTGCCGAGCGTGCCTTGCCAGCGCGGCGCAGCAGCACGGCCAGGATCGGTGGCTGGCTTCTCCTGGCCACCATCCTTGCAGGGTGCGGCGGCCTCGAGCCGGTCGCGCCGTACTCGCCGATCACCGATCCGGCGGCGCTCTACATGTCGCTCACGCTCGATCACGGCGCGATCAACCTCTCCACCGCGGCGCCGTACAACGAGCTCCAGCTCACGGCCACGCCGAGGGACGCCAACGGTTCGCCGATGAGCGGGCTGCCCGCATCCACCTTCCGCTCCAGCGACACGACTACGGTCTGGGTTACACCCGAGGGACTGCTCCAGGCGCGCAAGCCAGGTAACGGCGTGAAGGTGATCGCCGAGCTCCTGGCGGATGGGAACGTCCGCCACGCCGATACGGCGATGGTGAACGTCACATCTAACCAGACACCGCCACCGCTCGATGTGTTCTCACTGGAGGCGGCTGATGGGTTCTCGCTGGAGCCGGCTGGCGACTCCGTCGTATGGTCCATGGTGCCGATACCGGGAAGTACCTACGGTCAGTTGTTCTTCCTGTTCGCCAGCGGGAGATCCTTCCAGCCGGCGATCACCGTGAAAGCATTGGACCCCGATGGGAATCCCATCCCTGGGCTGTCGATCGAATACGAGTCGCTCGACCCGGAAGTGGTCCACGTCGATCCGGTCAGAGGCAAAATCGGTCTGCTCCAACCCGGCGAGGCGAGGCTGGTCGCTCGGACCACGGCGTACGGAGTCACAAGGGCGGACACCACGCTGTTCACCGTGACCCTGCCTCTGATCAACGGAGTATTGATCCAGCCCGGGCCGAATGGTGGGCCACCCACCGTCACGTCCAAGTCCATGGTGATCCGCCCCGGCGGCTACGTCTTCTGGACCAATCAGACGCCGGATTCGCTGCGAGTGACCTTCGACAATCCGGCAAGCGCCGAGCGGATCGAGGAGCTCTGCACCGCCCTCGGAGATGCGTACCCCGCGCACTGCGAGTCGGGGAACATCCGGCCGTTCATGAGCGACGCCAATTCGCCCTTCGACAACACGCGCGGCCGGCAGTTCAAGGAGCCCGGTAGCTACACCTTCCACATCGAGCCGCTCGGTATCACCGGGCGGGTCGTCGTCACCGAGACGCTTCCATGATCCGTACTCCGATCCGACGCAGGGCATTCGGCCCTGGTCTCCTCCCGAATGCGATCCCACTCGATGCCAATTAGCCGCCGCGACCTTCTGAAGGTGGGCGCGGGCGCGGCGGCACTCGCCGCCATCCCACGTCAGCTTCGCGCTCAGCTCGGGTCGAAGCCCGAAGCTGTGCCACCGATCCAGGATCCGCGCCTCAAGGCGCTCGCTCTCCGTGCGCTGGAGGCGGCGCGCGCCGCTGGCGCCTCGTACAGCGATGTGCGGCTCTCGCACACCAGGACACGAAGCTTCGCACCGAGCATCACGAGCGTTGGCGACGCCGAATCGATGGTGGTCGGCGCGAGGGCCCTCGTCAACGGCTACTGGGGCTTCGCGTCCAGCCCGGTATGGGGTCCGGACGAGATGGCGCGGCTGGGCCGCGAGGCGGTGCACCAGGCGAAGGTGAACGCGCTCGGTCCTGGGCGCTCCGCGGAGCTCGCGCCGGTGCCGGTCGTCGTGGACCAGCACTGGGTGATGCCGGTCGAGATCGATCCTTTCGAGATGTCGCCTTTCGAGATAGTGGACTACCTCGCGAGCCTTACGCTGTTCGTCTTGCGGCACCCCGACTTCGGGGTGACCGGCAACGGGTGCCGATTCGACGTTCAGGACAAGGCGTACGCCTCATCGGACGGGAGCTATCTTACCCAACGGCTCTATCGCGCCAGTGGGAGCTTCGTGGTCCGCCTCGAAAGGAAGGGGAAGCCGACCATGAGTGGAGCGCTCGATCGTCTCACGCCTGCCGGCCTCGGGTGGGAGCTCTACAAGGGCCAGCCGCTGCGCCAGTACATCGAAGAGCTCATGGCACAGCTCGAGGAGGATGCCAAGCTCCCAGTCGAGCCGGTGGAGGTGGGACGCTACGACACGGCGTGCGATGCCCGGTCGGTGGCGCGGTTGCTCGACAACACTATCGGTAGCGCCACGCAGTTGGATCGTGCGCTCGGCTACGAAGCTAACGCGGGCGGGACGAGCTACCTGAGCGATCCGTTCGCGATGCTGGGCAGCTACGAGGCCGGTGCACCCGCGATGACGGTTACGGCCAACCGCTCGGAGAAGGGTGGTGCCGCTACCGCGAAGTGGGACGACGAAGGCGTGGCGCCGGACGAATTCCAGCTCGTGAAGGGTGGCGTGCTCGCCGACTTCCAGACGACGCGCGAGGGCGCGGGTTGGCTCGGAGCGCTGTACAGGAAGCGCGGCTCGCCCGTGCGCTCGCACGGCTGCGCCACGGCGCCCTCGGCCTTGGAGGCACCGCTCACGCACACGCCCAACATCGCGCTCGCTCCGGGAAGCGCGAAGCTCGACTTCGACGCGGCGGTCGCTGGGCTGACGAAGGGGATCGCCGTCCGAGAGATGGGAGTCGACATGGATTTCCAGGGCTCGAGCGGGCTGGGCACGGGGCGCGTGTATCGGGTGAATAACGGGAAGCGGGTCGCAAGGCTCAACGGCGCCGGATTCCTCTTTCGCGCAACCGATCTCTGGAAGAGTCTCGCGGCGGTTGGCGGTGCGGGATCGCTGCGTCGCTTCGGACATGCCGCGAGCAAGGGAGAGCCGGCCCAAGTTACCTACCACAGCGTGACGGCGCCGCCGGCCGTGTTCAAGGAGCTCACGCTGATTGACGTGATGAGGAAGGCATGAGCAGAGCTCCGATGTTGGGTCGCTCGAGACTGCGTGGCGACGAGCCGGCCAGGCTCGTGGAAGCTGAAGGCGGGCGCGTGCTCTCGCGCGAGGAGTGCGACGAGATATTTCGGCGCGTCACCGCCTTCGCTCGCGGTGGCGGGGAGACGAGGGTCGTGCTCTCGAGCTGGTGGCAGGGGGAGCTGCGCTGGGCGCGCAACCGAGTGAGCCTCTCTTCCGACCGGCGTCACGACAGCATCCTCGTAGAGAGGAGCATCCAGAACGGGGTGCCCGGCCGCGCGGTCACGGACCAGCTCGACGACGTTTCGCTGGAGGCGGCGGTACGCGCCGCTGAGCGTGCTTCGGGGATGGGATCGAACATGGGGCACGGCGTGGGCTTCTATCCCGAGTTGCCGGAGTACGAGCGCCCCGCTGGCGCGATCTGGAGCGATGCTACCTACGGCCTCACGACCGAGCGGCGTGGCGAGATAGCTCGCTCGCTGATAGCGCCGGCGGAGGCGAAGGGGATGCTCTCTGCGGGCTACCTGGAGGTGCGGGCAGCATCTGGCACCGTCCTGGGCACAGCGTTCCCTGAGCTGCGATCCGGACGTAGCGCCTTCTGGGAGGAGCCTTACCAGGCGTGGACGCAGGCGCAGTGCTCCCTCACGGTGCGCGACAAGACGGGCACTGGCTCCGGGTGGGCGGGGCTCTCGTCGTTCGACTGGACAGCCATCGATGCGCCCGCTCTTGGTGCGCGGGCTCTGGAGAAGTGCATCGCCTCGCAGCACCCGGTGGCACTCGAGCCCGGGCGCTACACGGTGATCCTCGAGCCGCAGGCCGTGGCCGACCTCGTGGAGATTCTCGTAAAGACGTTCTCGTACCGCGAAACCCCGGAGGGTGGGCGTGGGTCACCCTGGTCTCTGGGGGCCGACGAGGCCATGAAGCTCTGGCGATCGAAGCTCGGACTCAAGGTGGTGGATTCGCGCATCACCATAAGCCACGATACGGCCGATCCCGCGCTCGGCATCGTCGCATCCCACACCGAGCGGCCCGGCAAGGTCACCTTCATCGATCACGGGGTGCTCACCGCTCTCGGCAACCGTCTGGAGACCGCGATCGCAGGACTCCCCGGTTGGCACAGCCTCCGCGGGGCTACTGGCTATCGGATGAGCGGGGGCAAGAGCTCCATCGAAGAGATGATCCGCACCACCAAGCGCGGTCTCGTCGTCACGAGGTTCTCCAACGTCAGACTTCTCGACGGGACGAGCATATTGGCGACCGGTCTTACGCGGGATGGGCTCTGGCTCGTGGAGAACGGGAAGATCACCAAGGCGGTGAAGAATTTCCGCTTCACGGAGTCGCCGCTCTTCATGCTCAACGCGATCGAGCAGCTCGGGGTGCCTGTGCCCGTCTTCCGGCCTACCCGCAAGGAGGGTGGTGCGCCGACGCCCGCGATCGTGCCGCCGCTCAAGGTGCGCGACTTCAGCTTCACCTCGACCATAGACGCCATCTGATGCCCTACGGAACCCTGCCGACTCGGATCTACCGATTCGGACTGCTGGCCGCGGGCGCCGTGCTCCTGAGCGTACCCGCATCGGCGCAGACGCTCTTCACCTGGCCTGATACTACAGTGGACATCGCTGCATACACGACAGTCGAGGAGTGCCAGGCTGCGGTCGTGCGGTCGCTCAGCTACACGGACAGCCGCAGAGACCTCACCACCGGAGTCTGGGTGGATACGCTGCCGCTGGATTCGCTCGATGTGCAGGGACCTCGTCCACTATCCGCAGCCGTGGTGGAGACGGCGCGCCGGTGTGGAGAGAGGTTCTCGGGCGCGGACACTGTCTCGCTATCGGACTTCTATGCGCTATTCCGGCTGTACCTACAGGCGGAATGGGACGACAGGGCCCGCACACTGGTGAACCGGCGCTTGACCGCGATCGAGGATAGCAACAGTACGGAGCGGGCAGCCGTGCTTGATTCAGTGCTACCAGTCCTACTCGCACGAGGCAGTAGAGGAGTCGGAGCTCCGCGCTTCGCCATGGCCGAGGATCTGGTAAATGCCTGGGCGCCGCGGGTGGCGGACCGGGTGAAGCGGCTGGATCTCTACACAGCAGTATCGAGCTTCTTTGGCACTGACCCCGACAGCGCCACCACCGCCAGGATCCTGCGGATCGCGCAGAAGGTGGGCGTGATTCTGGACTCGCTCACCCAGCGCGATATCGACGAGCTCACGAGCGCCACGGAAGCGTTCGGCGATGGGGCGGAGACGGGAGGCGATTTCGCGCAGCGCTACTACGCCCTGCTGAATGCGGTGCTGGGCAGGCAAACTTTCCTCGACAGCCTCCGGCACAGCACTGCGGCCTACGTCAAGCTCAAGAGGGACAACTGGGCGCAGGCCACGGGTATGCTGCCGGAGAGTTACCGGTTCGGCGCTCCACTCGGCGAGCACGCCAAGCCAATCGAGGCGGACATCTGGCTCGGCTACGATCCATCCAAGGGGCCGCGCCCCACCCCAGGGCGTGTATCCCTGGTGGTCTTCCTCGACAATCACGAGTGCAGCGGCGTACCGAGGGTTCCGTCTCGGTTGCAGGGGTACTGCGCAAGGAATCTGGTCCCCCTGCGGCGGCTCCAGGCGCGCTTCCCCGATCTCGAAATAACGGTGGTCAGCAGGACACATGGCCACTTCCTCTACCTCAAGGACGGTATCACTCCGCAGCGTGAGGCAGAGCTCACCAAGCAGTGGCTGGAGGCATACGGAGTGAATGCTCCGCTGGCGATGACCACTGGGGACTTCATGCAGCTTCCGGATCCGGACTCCCGTCGATTCGAGCGCCTTAGCGGCAACGACATCAACTACTCGTTCGGAAAGGGCGGGGAAGTAAAGAACGGCAAAGCATTTCTCATCGACCAGGATGGGATAGTCGTGCGTGTACGGGACAACGTGAATCGCTATGCGGTCTACGAGGATCTCAACGAGCTCATCGACATCCTCCTCGAGCGCGAGCATCACCTGTCGCGGGTGGCGCCATGAGAGACCAGCTCCGTGCGTGGACCGAGCGAGGGCGTCTTCGTCCGGTCGCCATCGCAATCGCATCGATCGGGCTACTCGCCGCCGCATCCGGCACGACCGTCGGCAGTGCTGGCGAATCGACGTTCGAGCACGCGGACACTCTACGCGACCCCGCGCTGCGCACCGGCACGCTGGCGAACGGGCTGCGCTACTACGTGCGGGCCAATGCGATGCCGGCCGGTCGCGCCGAGTTGAGACTCGTGGTGAACGCCGGCTCGGTTCTCGAGGACGATGATCAGCAGGGGATGGCCCACTTCCTCGAGCACATGGCCTTCAACGGTACGCGGCACTTTCCGCACCAATCGCTGACCGACTTTGTAGAGTCGAGCGGGATGCGCTTCGGCGCCGACCTCAATGCGTACACGTCGTACGATGAGACGGTGTACATGCTCACCGTGCCCACCGACGAGCCGCGCTTCCTGGAGCAGGGACTCACCGTGCTCGAGGACTGGGCTTCGGGCGGCGTCACGCTCGACTCGGCGGAGATCGTGGCCGAGCGAGGAGTGGTGATGGGCGAGTGGCGCTCGCGGCTCCCCGACACCACGAGCCAGAAACTCCAGGCCCATCAGCGCGAGGTGCTCTTAGGCGCTGGGTCTCGCTACTTGGAGCGGCTGCCAATCGGAGATACCGCACAGATCGAGAGTGCCCACCGGGAGCCGGTGGAGCGATTTTACCGGGACTGGTACCGGCCCGATCTCATGGCCGTGGTCGTGGTGGGCGATATCAATGCGGAGGCGATCGAGCGCGAGCTGGTGAAGCGCTTCGGGAAAATCACCGAACCGGCCAAGCATCGGGCGCGCCCGGCCCCGAGCGTCGTGGTAGCAGCAGACGGCATCGTCGATGTGCAGCGCGGGCCGATCCTGCCGTCGGTGCAGGTGTTCTGGCCTGTGACGGAGACGAAAGGAGAGGCGCGCGCACGGGTGGAGCAGCAGCTCGTGGAGCAGCTCCTGCTCAAGTCGTTGCAGGAGCGCTTCCTGCGCATGCGCGAGCTCGAGTCGCGACCTTTCATAGCCGCGAACGTGCAGCGCGGCAGCGTCGCGCGCCCGCTCGACGTAGCAGGTATCCGCCTCATCGCCTGGCCCGACAGCCTGGAGCGCGCGCTTGCGGTGGGCGTGGCCGAGATCGAACGCGTGGCGCAGCATGGCATTCCCGAATCGGAGCTCGAGCGCAAGAAGACAGCACTCCTCGTGCAGCTCGAGCATGCGGCCGCCAGTGCGACCGCGCGCCCGTCCAAGGCGTACGCGGCTGAATACGTGCGGCATTATCTGACCGGTCATGGCGTTCTGCTCAGCGCCCAGCAGGAGCTGGCACTGGCGCGCGAGCTGCTGCCGTCCATCACGCCCGAGCGGATGGCCAAGGCTGCGCGCTTCTGGCGCTCGGCCAGGGGCCGCAAGGTCATGTTCACACTGCCGCAACTGGCCCACACGCGGCCACCTACCCGGGAGAGCGTAGAGGCGATTTTCGACTCCGTGGCGAGCACGAAGCTAGCCGCACCCGAGGTGCGCTCCCTCGCCGAGGGGCCGCTCCTCGAGAAGCCGCCGGTGCCCGGACGGGTGATGAAGGAGACGATGCACACGGCGGCCGGCATCACCGAGTGGACGCTCTCCAACGGCGCCCGCGTAATCTTCAAGCCCACGCAGAACGATCCCGACGAGCTCGAGCTGCGTGCCTGGAGTCCCGGCGGCTTCTCTCGCGTGCCAGACTCGCTGTTCTTTACCACCGGGCGGATGGTGGCACGGATGATGACCGAGGCGGCGGGCTTAGGCTCGCACGATCGCGGCGATCTCACGGCGCAGTTCGCGACCTCGGGTGTGCGGAAGTTCGAGGTCGACATCGGCTACGGCGACGAGTCGATCGACCTGGCCGGGTCACCGCGGGATCTGGAGCTCCTCTTCCAGATGCTGTACTTGCAGTTCACCGCACCCAGGCTCGACTCGGCCGCGCTCCAGGCGTGGAAGAACTACGCGAAGTACGAGGGTCGCTCCTTCTCAATCTTCGATCAGCTCGCGCAGATCTTTGCTCGTGGCAATCCGCGCCTCCTGCCGGTGTCGACGGGGCTGGCCGAACTGGCGAACCTGGACGAAGCGATGGCGGTCTATCGCGACCGCTTCGGCAACGCCGGCGACTTCACCTTCACCATAGTGGGTGCCGCGACGGCGGAGCAGGTCAGGCCGCTGGTCGAGCGCTATCTGGCGAGCCTGCCCGCGACAAACGAAAGGGAGACGCCGCGCGATCCGGGTGTCCGCCCCTTCCTGGTGAAAATGGTGAAGAACATGCGGCCGTTCGATATCCCCAAGGCATCGACGCTCCTCGTCTTCGATGGTGAGTTGCCGGCGGCTGATTCAGGAGTGTATCTCACCGAGCGGCAGCATCTCTCAACGCTGGCCACGGTGCTTACGCGTCGCTTGCGCACCCGGCTGCGCGAGGAGCTGGGAGCGACGTACAGCGTAGCGGTGCTGGGCCGGACCTACCCGCTTCCCAAGGAGCACTACCAGCTCCTGATCAACTTCGATACCGCGCCCGAGCGGATGCGCGACATGCAACGCGAGATGAAGTCCATCCTCGATGCGGTGCGCGACAGTGGGGCCACGGAAGCGGAGCTCGTAAGAGCCGCGTCGATCCAGCGCCGCCAGCTGGAGGTCGAGCTCCAGGACAACGATTACTGGATGCAGCGAATACAGCTCTTCGACCGGCTGGGGATCCCGCTGGACCGGATCCCGACACCTTATGGAGAGGAGCAACTGACCCCCACCGAGCTCCGTACAGCCGCTACACGCTACATGCCGCGCAAGGTATTCATCAAGCTTACCGCGATGCCCCAGGACACGACGCTCTACAGCGAGGCGGCGAAGGACAAGGCGCAGGACAAAAAATAAGGCGCACCCCCAATCCATGTTCCGGGGTAGGGGAAACGGTGCCTCGAGCCGTCTTATTGATTGTCGGTTGTCTCCTCGCTCCATTGATCTCCGTGCCCGTCAGAGGGCACCTTCCCCGCGCCCGATCGCCGCATGATCCCACATCCCCGCCTCGCCCTCATCGGCCTGGGCAAGATGGGTCAGACCCTACGCCACCTCGCCCCCGAGCGCGGCTGCATCATCGCGGCGGAGATCGGCGCGGAAGGAAACGGGCAGGGGATGGGGATCACGCGCGAGTCGCTCCGCGGGGCGGACGTGGCGATCGAGTTCACCACTCCGCAGTCCGCGCCCTGGAACGTCCGCGCCTGCGCGCGCGCAGGGTGCCCGGTGGTGGTGGGCACCACTGGCTGGGAGGCGGCGCGCCCGGAGGTCGAGCGTGAGGTACTGGCGCACGACGGCGCTATGCTCGCCGCGCCCAACCTCTCACTGGGCGCCAACGTCTTTCTGCAGATCGCCGAGTACGCGGCGCGCCTCACCGCGAGGCTCGGTGCCTTCGACGCGCATATTGTCGAAGCGCACCACGCGGCCAAGCGCGACGCGCCGTCGGGTACCGCACTGGAGCTCTCACGCCGCGCACGGGCGGCACGAGGGGGCGAGGTGGCGATCACCAGTGTTCGCACGGGCGACGTGCCGGGCACGCACACGCTCCTCCTCGACGGCGGCTTCGAGCAGATATCCCTCGAGCACGTCGCGCGCGACCGCCGCGTCTTCGCTGACGGCGCTCTGACGGCCGCTGGATGGCTGGCGGGGCGGTGCGGGATCTTCACCATGGCCGACCTGCTAATGAGCCTGGAGCTTCCCTGATGCCCGCGGCGGATACGTCGTTGGCGCACCGCGCCGGCGAGTCGCCGGCGCCCGACAGTAGGGGAAGACGTCCGCTGGCATGTCCTACTATGTGTGGCGATCGCCAGCGGCGTGCGCGACTCATTCGTGACGAGCCCGCCGTTCGCGGGCGCTCGCGCACGCGCGTCCGTAAATCACTGAATAGGGGCCGGCACGCCAGGGCCGACATTTTCATGACCAGTTCTCTCGCGACACTTCTCGGGCGCAGTCCTCGCCCGGTACGCACACGCTCCGGCACCACGCCGCCCGGCCCGCGCCAGCGCTACCCCGGCTACTTCCTCAAGGCGATCGTCAACGGCAAGCTCGAGCTCTTCGCCGAGATGGCGGCACTTGGCGATGTCACGCAGATCAGCATCGGCCCGCAGCGCGTGGTGCTGCTCATGCACCCGGATGACATCAAGCGGGTACTGGTCACGCAGCAGCGCAGCTTCACCAAGGGGCGCTCGCTCGAGCGCACCGAGACGCTCCTCGGCAAGGGACTGCTGACGAGCGAGGGCGAGTATCACCTCCGTCAGCGGCGGCTCGTGCAGCCGGCCTTCCACCGTGAGCGGCTCGTGAGCTACGCCTCCACGATGGTGGAATACGCCAACCGGATGCAGATGGGCTGGCGCGACGGCGAGCTGCGCGACGCGCATGGAGACATGATGCGGCTCGCGCTCGCCATCGCCGGCCGCACGCTCTTCGATGTCGATGTCGAACGAGATGCGCACGATGTGGAGGAGGTGATGAATCTCTCCCTCCGCATGTTCAACTACTCCATCCTTCCACTGGGTACGCTCCTCGAGTATGCGCCGCTCGCGTGGGTGCGGGATCTGCACGGCGCGCGCCGGCGCATGGAGGCGCTCATCTACCGCCTCATCGCCGAGCGCCGCGCGGATGGCACCGATCGCGGCGATCTCCTCTCGATGCTCGTCGCCGCGCGCGACGCCGAGGGGGACGGGACGGGGATGACGGACCAGCAGCTCCGCGACGAGGTGGTCACGCTGCTCATGGCCGGCCACGAGACCACGGCGAACGCACTCACCTGGAGCTGGCACCTGCTCTCCGAGCACCCGGAGGCGGAAGCGGAGCTGCACGCGGAGCTCAACCGCGTGCTCGGCGGGCGTCTGCCGACTGTGGACGATCTCCCGCGGCTCACGTACACGCGTGCCGTGTTGGCCGAGTCGATGAGGCTCAGGCCACCGGCGTGGACGCTCGAACGTAGCGCGCAGGAGGACTTCGAGGCGGGAGGCTACACGATCAAGCGCGGCGCGATCGTGCTGATGTCGCAGTATCTGGTACACCGCGACCCGCGCTGGTGGAGCGAGCCGGAGCGCTTCGACCCCGGCCGCTGGACCGCCGAGCCACAGGCGGAGCGGCCGAAGTTCTCGTACTTCCCCTTCGGTGCCGGTACTCGCATGTGCGTGGGCGAGCACTTCGCGTGGATGGAGGGGACGCTGGTGCTGGCGACACTGGCGCAGCGCTGGAAGCTGCGCTACGAGTCGGCGGAGGCGCCGGTGCTCGAGCCGCTCGTCACGCTGCGGCCGCGCGATGGTCTACCGGTGCGAGTGCGCGCGCGGTAGCTCGAAGCCGGACGCGGGCGCGCGCCGGACCACCAGCGAACAACGGGAAGAATGATCACCCCACCTACGAGCCGCGTCCCCGTGGCGGTCCTTGGCGCCACGGGCGCCGTGGGCCAGACTTTCATCCGCCTGCTCGATGGCCATCCGTGGCTCGAGCTGGTGGAAGTCGCTGCTTCGGAGCGCTCGGAGGGACGGTGCTATCGTGACGCCGTGCACTGGCTCGAAGGCGCCATCCCTCGCGCGGCGGCGGAGCTCACGCTGCTTCCGTGCACGCCGAAGGCGGTGACCGCTCCCGTAGTCTTCTCGGCGCTCGATGCGTCGGCGGCCGGCGTGATCGAGCCCGACTTCGCCAGAGCTGGTCGCGTGGTTCTCACGAATGCCAGGAACCACCGGATGGACTCGGACGTGCCGCTCGTCATCCCCGAGGTGAACCCCGAGCATCTCGCGCTGCTGAGAGTCCAGCGCCGGCGGCGCGGCTGGGACGGCGCCATCGTCGCGAACGGCAACTGCTCCTCCATCATCGTCACCCTCGCGCTGGCGCCGCTGCACCAGGCGTTCGGGGTTCGCAGTCTCTTCGTCACCACGCTCCAGGCGATCTCCGGCGCCGGTTACCCGGGCATCTCCTCGCTCGACATCGTCGGCAATGTGATTCCGTTCATCGGAGGCGCGGAGGAGGAGAAGCTCGAGACGGAGACGCTCAAGATGCTCGGGCAGATCGCGGATTCCGGCGTGGCGCCGGCGCGCTTCGCCATCAGTGCGCAGGTGAACCGCGTTCCGGTGGAGCACGGCCACACGGCGTGCATCGCGGTGGAGCTGGAGCGCAGGGCGAGCCCGGAGGAAGCGCTGGACGCCCTCACGGGCTGGCGGAGCGCGGTGGCCGATCTCGAGCTGCCGAGCGCTCCCGAGCGCGCCGTCAGCGTGACGCACGCACCGGACCGTCCGCAGCCCCGCCGCGATGCCGGAGCGGGTGGCGGTATGACGGTGACCGTGGGGCGCATTCGCCGCGATCCCATACTCGACCTCCGGCTGGTGGCATCGGGCCACAACACAGTGCGCGGCGCGGCGGGTGCATCGCTGCTCAACGCCGAGCTGATGATGGCGCGCGGGATGATCCCCGTATGATCGTGCTCAAGTTCGGAGGGACTTCGGTGGCCGACATCGCGGCCATCGATCGGGCGGTGTCGATAGTGCGCTCGCGGCTCTCGCGCGCGCCGGTGGTGGTGGTGTCCGCGCTGGCGGGTACGACCAACGCGCTGTTGGAGGCGGCGCACGATGCCGCGCGCGGCGATCGCGCCCGGGCACGCGAGGCGCTGGCCGCGCTGCGCGATCGACACCTGACGATCATGGAGCTGCTCGTGCGCCGCGATCCCATGGCCGACGAAGCCGGCTGGGAGATCGATCGCACGTGCGATACGCTCATGGGACTCGTCGAAGCGCTGGCGATACTCGGGCACGTCACGCCACGCAGCCTCGATGCGGTGGCCGCACACGGCGAGCTCCTCTCCACGACGCTGGTGACTGCCGCGATGCGCGCCGACGGGATCCGCGCGGAGGCGGTAGATGCGAGGAAGGTCATCATCAGCGACGATCGCTTCACGCGGGCCTTGCCGCTCCCCGATGCCATCGCGGACGCGGCCGGAGACGTTCTCCGTCCGCTGGTGGAAACGGGCCGCGTACCGGTGCTCGGTGGCTACATCGGATCCACCGCCGATGGCGTGACGACCACGCTCGGGCGCGGTGGCTCGGACCTCAGCGCGGCGCTCATTGGTGCGGCACTCGATGCGGAGGCCATCGAGATCTGGACCGATGTCGACGGGATGCTCACGGTCGATCCGAAGATCGATCCGTGCGCGCGCACCATAGACCACATCCGCTTCGACGAGGCCGCCGAGCTGGCCGCGTTCGGCGCCCGGGTCCTGCACCCGGCGACGATCGCACCGGCGATGCGAAAGGGGATCCCGGTGCGCGTCCTCAATTCCTTCAGGCCGGAGGCGAGGGGTACGCGGATCACGGCCACGGCGCCCGTGCTTCCCGTCCGCGCGATAGCGGGGAGGGATGACGTCACCGTCATCAAGGTACGCAGCTCGGCGATGCTGATGGCGCATGGCTTTCTGCGCGCACTCTTCGACGTCTTCGAGCGGCACGGCACATCGGTCGACGTGGTGGCCACCTCGGAAGTATCGGTCTCGGTAACCGTGGATGCCCTGGCGCCCGTGGAGTCGATCGCGGCCGACCTGGCGCACCTCGGCGATGTCATGGTCGAGCGGGGGCGAGCCGTGGTCGCGGTCGTGGGGGCCGGACTGGGAGGCGACAGCACGATCATGGCTCGCGCGCTGGACGCCCTCGACGGGCTCCGGGTGCACATGATCTCCGTGAGCGCCAGCGAGATCAACCTGACGCTCGTGGTGGACGCCGAGCATCTGCGACCTGCCATGAGTGCCCTGCACGCAACCTTCTTCGGCGGCCTACCGCCGGGAGTCGCCGCGGCGGCGTAGCCGGCGGCATTAATTTCGAGTCGAGCTATCGGCAGGAGATGCTCAATACATGAACAACGGGAGATTCGCCGGCTGCGGCACGGCGTTGGTCACGCCCTTCCGCGGCGACGGCGAAGTTGATGAACCGGCGCTGCGATCGCTCGTGGACTGGCAGATCGAGCAGGGAGTGGACTTCCTCGTCCCGATCGGATCCACCGGTGAGGCGGCCACGCTCACGCCGGCGGAGCAGCGGCGAGTGGTGGAAGTCGTGGTGGAGCGGACCGGCGGGCGAGTGCCGATCGTGGCGGGGGCCGGATCCAACGATACCCGCCGCGCGGTGGCGGCCTCGCATTCGCTGTGCGCGATCGGAGTCACGCACCTGCTGCACGTGGCGCCGATGTACAACCGTCCGCCGCAGCGTGGCATCGTCCAGCATTTCCGCGCGATCGTCGAGGCGTCGGATTTACCAGTGATAGTCTACAACGTGCCGGGACGCACGGGTTGCAACATCGCGGCGGAGACGGCGCTGGAGATCGCCGAGCTGCCGCACGTCGTGGGGATCAAGGAGGCATCCGGGAACCTCGCACAGATCGCGGAGATACTTCGCCATCGCCCACGGCACTTCAGCGTGCTGTCGGGCGACGACCTGCTCACGCTCGAGGTCATGGAGGCCGGTGGCGACGGCGTCATCTCGGTGGTCTCCAACGCGACGCCGCGGGCGATGACGGAGATGGTGCGCCGCTGCCTCGCGGGCGAGTATGGCGTGGCACGCGCGATTCACGAGCGGCTGGAGCCGTGGATGCGGGCCGCGTTCGTGGAGTCCAACCCGATCCCCGTGAAGGCGGCGCTCGCGATGCTCGGTCGTGCGCGCAACGTGCTTCGCCTTCCACTCGTGCCGCTGGAGGAAAGGCATGAGCCTCTGCTCTGGGAGAGTCTCGTGCACGCGGGTGCACTGCCGTGATGGACGGGGGATCGCATCGCGAGCTCGCGGAGTGCATCGGGCGCCTCTCCGGTGCTCCGGCTGGCGAGGCGCTCCCGGCGGAGGCGGAGCAGGTGGTCGATGCGCTCCTCAGCGCACTGGAGCGCGGCGAGCTGAGGGCAGCGGAGCGTGACGGGAATGGCGTGTGGCATGCGGTGCCATGGGTGAAGGTGGGAATCCTCCTCGCCTTCCGCGCCGGCCGGCTGGTGGACATGTCGCCCGCCAACTCTCCCTTTCGCTTCTTCGACAAGCACACCGTCCCGACCCAGGCGCTCGATCTGCACCGGGGGGTGCGCGTAGTGCCCGGCGGGTCGAGCATCCGGCGCGGCGCGCACCTGGCTCGCGGCGTGGTGTGCATGCCGCCATCCTACGTGAACGTAGGCGCCTTCGTGGGTGAGGGGACGATGGTCGACTCGCACGCCACCGTGGGCTCCTGCGCGCAGATTGGTGCGCGGGTGCACGTGAGCGCCGCCGCGCAGATCGGCGGTGTGCTCGAGCCGGTGGGCGCCGTGCCGGTGGTGATCGAAGACGACGTCTTCGTGGGCGGCAACTGCGGCGTGTACGAGGGGACCGTGGTGCGCGAGCGCGCGGTGCTCGCGTCAGGCGTCATCCTGACGCGAGCCGTGCCCGTGTTCGATCTGGTGCGCGAGACAGTGTATCGCGCGGGCGGCGACCGGCCGCTCGAGATTCCGGCAGCGGCGGTGGTCGTACCGGGCTCGCGCGCTATTCGTTCTGGTTGGGGTGCGGAGCAGGGACTGGCGCTCCAGACGCCGGTGATCGTGAAGTACCGCGACAGCGGCACCGACGCGTCGGTGCCGCTCGAGGAGTGGCTGCGGTAGCGCTGGGGAGCGACGGGGTCAGGTCTTTAATTTCGAGGCGTATGGGCTACTGCCCATACGCCTCGAAATTAAAGACCTGACCCCGTCGCTCCCGATCCGTAGCTCCACGCGCTGCCCCAGCTTGAAGGGCGACCCCGGTGGGAGCGCGACCTTCACGAGCAGCACGCGCGTGTCCGATGGCCGGGCGGGGTCCTCGGGGCGGAGCTGTCGTGGGACGACGGCGTCGGGGATGCTCTCCACCTTCCCCACCCAGTCGCGTCCCTCGTATCCCTCCGCCGTTATGAGCACCGGCGCGCCCACCTTCATCCGGTCGATGTCGTACTCGTCCACCTGCGCCTCGACGCGCATCCGGTCGAGATCCGCGATCGTGACCAGGCGCGTGGCGGGCGGGATTACCTCTCCCGGCTCGACGTAGCGGGTGATGACCACGCCGGCGATCGGCGCGCGAATGCTCCGCTTTGCCAGCGCGGCCTCGAGCCGCTCCACCTCGGCGGCGACGGCATCGGCGCGCGCGCGGGCGGCGGCGAGGTTGTAGGTGACATCGTCCAGGTCGGCGGCGGAGGCGTGCCCTTGTTTGGCGAGGGTAGCCGTGCGTCCGTGCCTGGCCTCGAGCAGCTTCACCTGCGACTCGGCCTCCGCGCGACGCGCGCGCGCCTCCTCGAGCGCGGCGCGCTCCTCGGACGAGGCCAGCTCCACGATCACTTCGCCCGCGCGAACGCTGTCGCGCTCCTTCACGAGGACCGCCTTCACCCGTCCGCCGGCCTCGCTCCCAACATCCACCGTGGCGCCCGGGTACGTCACTACACGCCCCTCGGCGCGAACGCTCCGGGCGGTGGACTCCGGTACCGCCGCGGGCGCGGCGCTCGTGGTGCTCGACGTGCTAGAACGCGGGTGCGCCACGCGGGTGCTCAGCACCAGGAAGACACCCGCCGCGATCACCACCATGGAAGCGGCCAGCCAGAGGCTCAACGATCGAGTTCGCATGCGCGCGCTCACGTGGTGAGTGTCCCGTCGCGGATCGTCGCCACGCGGTCGGCGATCGAGCGCACGCTCCGGTCGTGTGTGACGACGAGGAGCGAGTGTCCGCGCTCGCGCACCAGCCCATGCAGCAGCGAGAGCACGCGCCCCGCGGTATCGGAGTCGAGGTTCGCGGTCGGCTCGTCCGCCAGAAGCAGCGGCGGGTTCCCCGCTATGGCGCGCGCGATGGCGACGCGCTGCTTCTGCCCGCCCGAGAGGTCGCGCGGGAGGAAGTCGCGCCTGTCGGAGAGCGACACCGCTTCGATCGCCGCCTCTGCCTGGTGGCGCGCGTCGCGACGGATTCCTTTCACCTTGAGCGCGTAGATCACGTTTTCCAATGCCGTCAACGATGGAAAGAGATTGAACTGCTGGAAGACGAAGCCGATGTACCTCCGTCTGATGGCTGCCAGCTCCACGTTGCTGGCCCGTTCGGCGGAGACGCCGGCGACCGTCACGCGCCCGCTCGTGGGGGAGAGGATGCACCCCAGGATGGAGAGGAGCGTGGTCTTCCCCGAGCCCGACGGTCCCTCGAGCGCGACGACTTCGCCCGGGGCGATTGCGAGAGTGACGCCTCGCAGCGCTTCCACCACGTGTCTCCCATCGTGATAGCGCTTGGTGATGTTTTCGGCGACCACTGTGTGGGTGAGCGCGGGTGGCGCATACACGGCGCTCATGCTTCAGCTCCTGAAGACGAGTGCCGGATCGATCTGGGAGATCTTCCGGAAGGGTATCGAGGCGGCCAGGAGGCAGAGCACCACCGTGCCGACGAATGTTGCCATGTGGATGTGCATCGGTACGATCAGTTGGAGTCCTATGCTGGCGAGCGCCGGCTGGAGCGCCCAGGTCGGAAGCTCTGCGGCCACGAAGCCGATCACCGCGGCGAGCGCCGCCTGCTTGGCGAGGATGATGTAGATGTCGGAGTTGCTCCCGCCGATCGCCTTCACGGTTCCGAACTCACGGAGATGTTCCATGGTAGATCCATAGAGCGTCTGCGCCACGATCACCACGCCGACGAGCGCGCCGAGTAGCACGGTGATGTACATGTTGAGCCCCAGCCCCGTCTTCGCGATCCAGTACGCGCGCGAGCGCTCGGCCCATTCTGCGCGCGTGAGCACATCGTTGTACGGGAGCTTGCGCCGCAGCTCGGCGCGTACGCGTTGGGCGTCCGCACCGGGAGCGAGCTTCACGAGTACGTAGTGAGTGCCGCGGTCGAGCTGCGGCGACCAGAGCGCGCGCAGGACCGGGAGCGACATGAAGGCGATGGGAGTGGTAGTGAACGAGAGCGCTTCGCGCGTGCGGCCGACTATCTGCATGCGCCGCCCCATGAGCTCGCGGAACTCGCCCACCGCGAAGTCACCGAAGCGCATCCGGGAAGATTCGTCGAGCATGATGTAAGGGCCGCGTCTCAGGTCGGCCGCATCTCCCTCGGTCACGTGCCAGGGGAGACCCCATCCAGTGAAGTCCTCCATGGCGTAGACCTCCACCATCTCCTGCGCGCCCGTGGGGAGCGCGATGGTGGCGAAGGAGACGAGGAGATTGTCGGCACGCGCCACGCCCGGAGTGGCCCTCACCCGGTTCACGATCCCATCGGGGAAGACCTGGGCGAAGTCGACGTTGGTGGCGTGCAGCGACGTGACCCAGAGCTCGGCGTCGATGTTCTCGATGGCGATGGACGCATTTTTCATCGCGCCGAGGAAGAGTCCAGTCTGCACCAGCACGAGAGCGACCGCGAAGATGACACCGGCCACGGTGATCGCGAAGCGCAGCTTGTCGTGCAGGAGCATCCTGATCGCGAGGTCGACCACGTTTCACTCCTCGGGCGTGGCGAGCGCGCCGCGCAGCAGCGTGTCGATGAGGAGCGCGACCGTGCGCGTGGGCGACTTCCAGGTGATCCAGGGGTCATCTCCCTTCGTGATGGAGAGTGCCACGACGCCGTGCATGGCGGCCCAGAGCATCTGGGACACCTGCTCGACGTTCCCGTACTCGGGTCGGAACTTGCCGGTCGCGAGGCACTCCTCCACGGTGGTCATGAGGAAGGCGTAGACGTCGCGCTCCGGGCTGCCTGTGCCGAGTGTCAGCGGTCCATTCCCGGCCTTCGCCATGGACTCCGTGTGCGCCGTCATGAAGAGGAGGCGGTAGTGATTCGGGTAGGCGAGCCCGAACTCCACGTACATGTATCCCATCTCGCGCAGCCGTTCCACGGGATCTTCGAGCCGGGAGAGCTTGTGGAAGCGAGCGGAGAGGGTGAGGAAGTCCTGTTCGACGAGCTCGCGCAGGAGCGCGGCCTTGTCGCGGAAGTGCAGGTAGATCGTGGCCGGCGTGTAGCGGATCGCGTGGGCGATGTCGCGCATGGTGACGCGTTCGAAGCCGCGGAGGGCGAAGAGCTCGCGTGCGGAGTCGAGGATCCGCTGGCGCGTGGCGGGACCGCCATCGCCCTTTGATGATTTTCTGCGGATGACCATGTGGATCTCCGGAACGGTGCGCGCTCAAGTTAACAGCGTTCACCAAATGCGCAAGTAGCCTCGCGAGCCGTTTCAGGGCTGTAGTACGGTGGAGCTGTGTGCGGTGGGAGTCGCGGCGAGGGGAGGGGGAGTCCTAAAAGTGAACGCTGTTTATCATCGGATGGCCGGTCCGGCCAGGCTGGCCAGGCTGGCCGGGGGGTGCCTCCCGGTCTCGAGCGCGGAGCACCGGAGTAGGGGTTCCCGTCGCGAGGGCTGTCTCATCCTGCGGATACGCGGCGGCCGGAGCACGGCCGCCGCGCGCTTCCCATCGATGTAAGTCCGCTCCCACTTCCGAGGTCCCCGTGCGCAATCTCCATCTCGCTCTCGTTACGCTCTGCACGTTCCTTCTCATCGGCTGTGCGAGTGCCGGCGGCGGCTCGAGCTCCGGCGCGAGCGGTTCGGGCGGTTCGGCCGCGAAAAGCTCGAGTGATCAATCGCACCTGACGAGCGAGGAGATCGTGGCCGCGAACCTGCCCACGGCGTACGATCTCGTGGACCGGCTGCGCCGCCCCTGGCTCAGGCGCGACGCGTCTACGGGCAAGG
>JBIQMO010000015.1:0-41731 GCA_044463245.1 Gemmatimonas aurantiaca | reverse complement strand
CATCAGACCCCCGGCACTGTTGACCCCGGGGTGTGAACCAGCGACCACACCCGGCCCGGCGGGCCCATGTGTGACCTGGTGTTCACGGGTGCGCGCCTCCCGAAGGCGGATCCAGAAGTCCTCGCGGAGCCTGCCGAGGGGCACCTCCTCGGCAACCGATGGGCGCTGCGATTCACGCATCGATCACCTCCACCACCATCTCGACGCGGGGGTTGTCGCGGTCGATCTGCCACGGGTCCGCCGCGATGCCGACGCGATGGTCGTCGGCCCACAGCACGCCGATGCACCCGTCGGCCAGCGACTTGACCACGTTGTCCGCGTCGCGCCGCCTGCGGTCGGCGAAGTACATCCGCGCCGTGAGGCGGTACTCGGCGTCCATGGGCCAGCGCGATGCGAGCCTCGCCAGCGCGAGCGCGACCCGGGCGCAGGCCCCGACGTGCCGCTCGTAGAGTCGCGTCTCGTCCGGCGTGTACCAGCGGCCGCCCTTGCCGCGTCGGGCGCGCGCCTTGGGAACGGGCGGGCCGGGGACGACAAACGAGAGCCTCACGCCGCCCTCCGTCCCCGCATGCCGCCGCCAAAGGCGAACATGCGCAACTCCGACGCCCTCCCGAGCCCGGACCGGTACTCCGTGACCCCGCGCCGATCCGCGTCGTCGAGGATGGCCCGCAAGTCGCCCGCAGCGCCCGCCTCCAGCCACTCCACGGCGCACGTCAGGTCGTGCACGACTATGGCCTGGCGCCACTCGTCCTCGATCGGCACGCCCTCACGTCGGAGCAGGCGCAGGTCAGCGACGGCATGGGCGAGCCGGCGCCGCACCGTGTCGAGGTGCGCGGGCGACGAGAGCCGCTTGAGCGCGATCGCTTCGATCTGACGCACGCGCTCGCGTGTCAGCCCGAGACCGGCAGCGATGCTCTCGAGCGTCGTCTCGTAGTCCTCCGGCGAGAGCCTGGCGCCCGGCCGCTTCCGGTAGCGCGCGCGGTCGCTCTCGAGGGCTTCCCCGCGCGCGAACCGGCCCACAGTGGTCCGCGATAGCCCCGTCGCCGCGCAGACGGCGCGGCGGGAAAGGCCCGCGGCGAGTAGCGCCATGGCTTGGGCACGCTTCGATTCACGATCTCGCATCTGCATCCTGCTACCGCCCTTCCGTCTCCCTACCCGGAGGCCTTGAGCTCGGAGCCGAAGGCAGACCCCCCTACCCCCCATTGGACACGACTTCATTTTTAGAGTCGTGTCCACGAAGGACAGAGAGCCCGCTTCCGGCTCGGAGCTCAGGCCGCCGGCCTACCCGTCGTCCCGTCGCCCGTCGCCATCCGCAGTCCGCTGGCCTCGCGACCAACGTCACCTCGCGCACGAGGTGCCCCGCTGGCGTTTGAGGGCACGCCAGCCCGCCCAGAACCTGGATTGCCGCCCCTGTGCGCCTCGCTCGGGCGCTCCTCGGGCCTCGGCGCCACCTCGGCACACGCGAGGCTCTCCGCGGCCCTCTCGGCCGCCCTGCGCACGCGCTGCGCCTCCCGGAGCCCGGCCCGCTGCGCGTACTCCTCGAGCGCCACGGTCACGAGGTCACGAGGCCGCCCGGTCCATCCGGTCTGCTGCGCCACGGCACGCGCGTGCGCCGCCATCCCGCGGAGCGCATGCGACCGGTCGAGCTCGCGGCGGGCAGCGCGCACACGTCCGACGGGCACGCCGCATGCCTGGGACATCTCAGCGTCCGTCGCGTCGAAGTAGAGCGGGTGGACGGCGAGTCGCTGCACGAGGTCCTCGTCGGCCTCGCCCGGATGGCGCACGTCGACGTCGGCTTGCGCGACGCCGCGGCGGAGCTGCTGCCGCACGGGCGCGCTCATTCGGCGGCCTCCTGCCCGTACTTGCCGTGGCAGTAGTCGGCGACGACCTGCGGCACGCGCCACCCGTTGTTCGCGATGGCGTCGAGGGCGCGGCGGGCCTCCTCGAAGGTCATCTTGTCGCCGGGCAGGCCTCGCTTGATGAGCTGGCGGGCCTGCGCGTAAGTCGCGAGCCCCTTCGACCGACGCTCCTTGAGCCGGTCGATCATCGCGCTCGCCTCACGCCGGCTCGGGACGTAGTCGAGCGGGATCTTCGCACGCCGAAGCGCGTCGAGCTGCGCCTCGGTGGCGCGCGGCCCGGTCTCGCCCCGCTCGACATCGAACATCGCGAAGGGGTCGACGAGCTGCGCGCGGTACGCGACCTCGGCCTGGATCTTCGCCTCGCGTCGCCGGCGCTCCTCAGCGCGTGCCGCGCGGTCGATGGCGTCCTGCTCTGCCTTCGCGAGCGCCTCCTCCGAGGGCATGCCATCGGCGACCATCTCCTCGGCGGCCCTCTGCACGTCCTCGGGGAGCGGCTTGCCGGCGAGCACGTCGAGCGGCGTCACGAGCTTGTGGCGCCCCGAGTTGCCCACGAAGTCGAGGACGAGGCAGTCCTGCTTGCCCTCGAAGAGACGCGTTCCACGCCCGATCATCTGCGTGTAGAGCGCCCGGCTCTTCGTCGGCCGAGCGACGGCGATACACGCGGTTCTCGGCGCGTCGAAGCCCTCGGTGAGGACGCCGCAGTTGATCATGAACTGCGTCTCGCCGGCGGCGAACTCGGCGAGGTAGCGGCGCCGGAGCTCGGGGACGGTGGTCCCGTCGATCGCCCGCACGCGCGCCTGGGTGTACCCGGCGAGCACGTCGACGAGCGCGTGCGCCTGCGCCACGGAGACGGTGAAGACGATCGTGGGGCGATCGCCAGCCTCGCGCACGAGCGGGCCCGCGACCTGGTGGAGCACGGCGTCGATGGTCATCGCGCGCTCGAGCTCGCCCTGGTTCAGATCGCCCGCGACCGTCCTCACGTCGGAGAGGTCGAGATCGGCGCACTCGACGAGCTTCTGCGCGATCGGGCAGAGGTATCCCTCGCGGATCGCGCGCCGGATCTCGTACCGATAGGCCACGCTCTCGAAGACGTTCCCGAGCCCGACGGCGTCGCCACGGTCCGGCGTTGCCGTGAGCCCAAGCACCTTCGCGCCCTCGAAGTGCTCGAGGATCGCGCGGTAGCTCCTCGCCGTCGCATGGTGCGCCTCGTCGACGATCAGGGTGCCGAAGTGGTCGCGTCCGAAGCGCTCGAGGCGGCGCCCTTGGAGCGTCTGCACGCTCGCGACGACCACCTCGTCGACGCCGAAGAACCCGTGGACCGAGGCGCGCTGCTCTGCCTTCTCGATGCCGCACGTGAGCCCCGTGTGGGCCTCGATCGCTTCCTTGCCCTGCGTGATCAGCTCCTCGCGGTGCGCGATCCAGAGCACGCGCCCTGCGCCCTTGCGCCTGCGGATCACCTCCGACGCCGTGAAGGTCTTCCCGCACCCTGTCGCGAGCACGAGGAGCGTCGACCGATGCGCGTCCCAGTCGCGCATGATCGCGTCGCACGCCTCGGCTTGATAGGGGCGGAGCGTCTTCACGCCGCGGTCTCCCGGCCGAGCACCTTCGCGCTCGCGCGCATCTGCTCTGCCGTCGAACGGTCGACCCACCCGCGGCCCGTGCATCGCTTGCACCCCTCGCCACCACACCCGGGGCAGACCTCGGGCACGGCGTACCGGAGGGCGTACTCGGCGCCACGAAGCGCCTCCTCCGTGCGCTGCGCGTACGCGTTCAGCTCCTCACCGAGGAGCTTCCGACACGCATGCCGCGCGCGCTTGATCTCGGCCGCCGCCGCGAGGAGCTTCTCGCCGACGGGCGGGATCGACTGCGCCAAGGCCGGCGCGCCCTGGTCCGCGGCGGTGTCGGCGAGCGCCGGCACGCCCTCGAAGGGATCGCGCTCCTCGACGATCTCCGGCACGCCGTCGCACGGATGGCCCGCATCGGGCTCGGGCTCGACCACGGTGCGGGCCCGTGGCTGCCTCGCCGGCCGACGCTTCCCGTCCTTGCCGACCCGGGTGGCAACCTCGGAATTCCGAGGTTGGTCCACGTGGCCCGAACCTCGTGAATCACGAAGTTCGCGCTCGACTTCCTCGCGTACAAGCGTCACGAGCTTGTCGGACACGCCCACGTGGCGAGCGATCTCGGCGCTCGACTGCTCCTGTCCGATCGGCGTTTCGAGCGCGAGCCGGACGGCGCGCCGCTTGTCGGCGTTCGTCCGCCGGACGCCGTGCGTCTGGTTGACCGCCGCCGCGTACCAGACCGCATCGTCGAGCGTGCCTTCGCCGACGACCTCGCACCGGAGCCACCTCTTCTTCGCGAGGATCGCGGCGGGCACACGGTGGTAGCCGTCGACGACGTACGCTTTGCCAGAGACCATGAAGACCTTGGGGTCCGGCAGTTCCGTGCCCGCGGCGTAGGCATCGCGGTACTCGGTGACCGCATCGTGATCGACGTCGGCGCGCGCCTGGCAGCGCTCGTCGAGGACGAGTTCGTCGGTGGGGAACTTCTTCGTCTGCGCCACTTCCGCCTCGATCAAAAGAGGTTCTCTTGCGTTGCCTGCGCCGGCATCTCGGCGAACAACGACGGCGTCCACCCGCGCGCGATCCGCTTCTGCGCCTTCGCGAACGTCGCCGGGTCCATCTCGGCGCCCACGGCGCGCCGGCCTTCGATCGCTGCTGCGATCAGCGTCGTCCCGCTGCCCGCGCACGGATCGCAGACGAGGTCGCCGGGCCGCGTGTAGTCGCCGATGATGGCGCGCATGATCGACGAGTCCTTGCCGCCGATGTGCTCGCGGTCGCCCTTGCCGCTGCCGATGTACGCGCCCGGAAGTGTGCCCCAGCGGACGAACTCGGGCGTGCGCGGACGAGCAACGATGAGCCAGCACGTCCACGAGGACGGCCCGTCTCCCGTCAGGCGTACGCGCGAACCGGTCTCGACGATGGGGATCGGCGCGAACACGTATCGCCCGCCGTTCTCCGGCATCGCGAGCGCGGCGGCCCACACGGGTGCGAGCACGTGGTCCGTGATGGTGACGAACCAGCCGCGACACCGCGGCGACCAGAAGTCGACGCACTCGTTGACGTCGTCCTCGGTCCAGGCGGCGTAGTTGATGAGCTGTCGGTCGTATCGCTTCTTCTCGACGCGTCCATTGGACCGCTTGACGATGCCGTTCGTGGTTGACGCTCCTGCGTCGCTGCCCGCATGCGTCTTCGCTGAGTACGGCGCGTCGACGATGACGGCGTCGACCATCTCGACGTCGGCGAGCGCGTCTTGCCAGCGGCCGAGGCGGAGGTCGATCACCGCTCCACCTCGCACCACCCGGGCGGCGGCTCATCGGGCAGCTCGTAGCCGCCATCCTCGACGGGCAGGTTGATGATCCCGGCGCCCTCGCAGTCGGGGCACGTATGGCCGTCCCAAGACTCGCCCATGCCGAAGCACAGATCGCAGATGGCGCGGCGGGGCTTCACGGCGCGACCCCCGCGCACCACTCCGCGAGCAGCTCGACGTCGGAGCGGGTCATTCCACGGCCTCGACGGCCTGAGGCGTGCACAGATCCTCGACTGTCACCTCCCCGCCGGTCGCGTCGCTGATCGCCTTGGCCGTGGCGTACCGGCCTATCCGCTGGCCGCGATATGCGGTGTAAATCGTGGAGTAAGCGACGCCGCTCTCTCGGCAGATCCGGGTGATCGCGCCCCGCCCCTCCCGCTTGATCCAATGGGACAGTTGCATCACCGAATGATATACGGGTTCCCGTAGGCCGGTCAAGGGAACCCGTGACATCTAGCGCCCGATTGGTATGCTACTATACGACATGCCCTATATTGCTCCCGCTATGATGCCGCTCCAACCTCCGCACATGGCTAGACCTCCCCTAACTGGGGCGACGACGGGGGCTCGCATCGTCGAGGCGCGTGAGGCGGCGGGGTTCAACCGGGCAAAGTTTGCAGCTCGACTCGGCGCTGGATATCAGACGGTCTACGACTGGGAGCGGGACAAGTACCGGCCACGCGCCGACTCCCTCCAGGCGATTGCCGAGGCCACGGGATACTCGGTCACGGAGATCCTAGGCGGACCTGGCCAGCCTCACCCGGCGCTGGAAGACTTCCTCGAGACGCCCTTTGCCGACGGCTTGACCGAGGCCGAGCTCGCGCAACTCAGGGCCTACCCGTGGACGGGCGAGCCGACGATCCAGACCTACCACTTCATGTTGCTCGCGCTCCGGGCTCAGCTCGGGCCGGACGAAGCGGCAAGGGCGGCGAAGACGACCGAGGCGGCCCTTGACCGGGCCGACAAAAAGGGCCTAACGAGGCGCGACCAAACGGGGCCCACGCCCTCGAAGAGGGGGCGCGCGGGTCGGCACTAGGAGGGGACGATGAGGCGATGGATGACCTTGGCGATCGGGCTGGCGCTGGCCGGGTGCCGCTCGAGCTCGCCGCCTGACGGGCTGCCCGTCGAGTTTTCGCTCACCTGCCAGCGAATCGCGGATGTGGCCCTCCTCGAATACCAGGCGATCGGCTATCGGGACGGCAGTATATGGGTCAGCTGCTCGGCCTCCGACGGGTACGTGGAGGCCGGCGAAGCCGCTTACTGGCTCTCCACGCAGGATGGCGCGTCCGATGGTTACTGCGCCGTGACGCTCGACGACTACGGCGACGTGTCGGGTGGCTGGTGGGAGTTCACGATCGCGACGGATGGCCACGCGACGGCCGTCTACCACGACCCGGGCGATGCCGCGGACGGATCGTCCGTCACGTTTCGGCCCGCCGACTGCACCTACATCGCGCCCTGACGCCGCGACGGGAGAGGCCCGCTAGCCTGCGCTGATGAGGCGCACGCGCGACGCTCTCCCGTCTTCCTCCGCCGCCACGAGCAGCGCCGCAACGGCTGCGTCTCGCTCGCCGGGCGGCGCGTGCTCCGGGTAGCAGAGCACGCGCCCGCGCGCCTCGGCGTACGTGCGGTCCCAGGGCGCCAGCACATACCCGCGTGCCGCCGCGACCGCCATCACATCCCCGTCCGCCCGACCCAACATCTCGGTGACGTCCACGTCCACCCCGCTAGGAGCATGTGTATCCGCCCGTGGCCTCGGGACGCAATAGCCCTGAAGGGTTATCCGGGAAACGCACATTTTTCCTAAATCGGCACGCAGGACGCTTGCCTCTCGGTACGGGAACCCGTATATTGGTTCTCGTAAGGAGGTTGCCGCCATGGATACCCGACCGCCGCCCCCGCTCCGGCTCGTTCCGCCCCCGACCCCCGCGGCGCAGCTCGCCAACGCGATGCTGAGGCGCTCGCTCACGCGCATCGAAGCCGGCGCCCGGGTCGAGCGCACCCGCAACGAGCTGCGCGCCCAGGAGCGCGAGATCGGCCGCCGCCTCCTCGCGGCCCGTTCCGCGTCGGAGCGCGTCCGGCTCGCCCGGATGCGCGACCAGGTGCGCGCGGTGCTCCGCGACATCGACGGGACGGATCTCGGAGGCGCGGCGTGAGCGACATCATCGCCATCACCCTCCAGGACGGCGCGGAGCTGTGCATCTCGACCGCGGATCTCCTCGCCCACGCCGAGCTGCTCGTCCAGCTCGCCCTGGAGCGCGTGCGGGACCAGGAGGGCGCCGACGTGGCCCGCGTCGCCTACGTCGACCGGCGCGGCGTGCACGTCGTTTTTCTCGGCGCGTACTCGCCCAGCCTGGGCGGGCGCGTCGTCCGCCAGCGGCGGGTCGCGCTCGATGCGGACCTAGACGCCGGCGGCAAGGCGGAGGTGGTCCACGAGCTGCTCTGGTCGGGCGCGCCGTGCCCGTCGTGCGGCGAGCCGCTTGGAGACGGCTGCGAGTACGAGCACCCGGAGCCCGACGTCGGTGTCCCGGGCGGTTGGCACGGCTGCGAGACGTGCATCCCGTATGCACGGCGCTGGGCCGAAGAGGCTCGAACCGACATGACTGTGGAGGCGCTCGAGGAGCGCGAAAGGAGCGTGGCGTGATGGAGACGACGAACACCGAAATGCATCCCGACCTGGTCGCCGAGTCGCTCGCGATCGTGCCCGAGCCACAGAAGCAGGCCGCGACGGCGATGCTCGCCACGGTCGAGCAAGGCGTCGCGGACGCGCTCGCCATCGAGATCACGGACGATCTCACCTTCGCGCAGGCCGGCGAGGCGTTGCGCGCGATCAAGAGCGTCGCGAAGAAGCTCGAGGCGACGCGCACGGAGATGAAGAAGCCCGTGCTCGAGGCGGGCAAGCAGATCGACGCCTTCTTCAGGGCCCCCGCGGGGGCGCTCTCCGACGCCGAGCGCACGCTCAAGGGCCGCATCGCGACGTACCAGCGCGAAGCCGAAAGGAGGCGCCGTGAAGCGGAGGAGGCGGCACGCCGAGAGCGGGAGCGCCTCGAACGAGAGCGCGCCGCAGCCGCCGAGGAGGCCGCTCGCCTCGCGGCGGAGGCCGCGCCGATGGACGACGCACCGGTCTTCGAGGAACCAGAGCCGGAACCCATCCCGGAGCCCGTCGTGATCCCGGAGGTCACCCGACTCAAAGGCGTCTCCACGCGCACCATCGTCAAGGCGCGAGCCGTCTCGCTCGTCGAGGTCGTGCGCGCCGCCGCGGCGGGCCACCAGGACGCGCTGGCGATCCTCGTCATCGATCAAGGCGCCCTCAATGCCCTTGTGCGAGCGCGTGGCTCGGCGCTCTCCGTGCCAGGTGTCGAGGTCTTCGAGGAGACCGTGGTCTCGGCGAGGGGCGCGTCGTGAACGCCGCCGAGTACCACGCCCACCCGGCCATCGGCAGCACGGCCCTTCGCGCGCTCATTCGGAGCGCCGAGCACTACCACGCGGAGTACGTCGCCTGCACGGCACCGCGTGCGGAGACGCCCGCAATGCGCCGCGGAACCGCCGTCCTCGAGCCGGAGAAGTGGGCGACGAGGTACGCGGTCGCGCCCGAGTGTGACCGGCGCACGAAGGCGGGTAAGGAGGCGCGGATCGATCTGGCGGTGGACTACACGACGCGGAGGTCGGCATGACGAAGCTCTATACGCTGGCGGAGGCCTATCGCGAGGCGATGGCGCTCCTCGAGGAGACGGACGGCGAGATCACGCCCGAGGTCGAGGCCGTGCTCGACGCGGCCGGAGACGCCCTCGTCGACAAGGTCGACGCGGTGGCCGCGATGGTCCGCATGCACGAGGCAGACGCCGAGCGCTTCGGCGAGGAGGAGCGCTTCTTCGCCCGGAAGCGCGCCGCCGCCGAGGGCAGGGCGCGGTGGCTCAAGAGCTACCTGCTCGCCTGCCTCGAGACGGCGGGAGAGAAGAAGGTCAAGGGCGAGCGGTTCAGCGTCACCGTGCAGGCGAGCGCGCCCTCCGTGGTGCTCGCCGACGACGTGACCCCGGAGAGCCTCCCCGAGCGCTTCCGGCGCGTGAAGGTCGAGGCCGACAAGAAGGCGATCGGCGACGCGCTCAAGAGCGGCGAGGCCCTCGACGGGATCGCCAGGCTGCACACCGGCACGCACGTGAGGATCCGATGAGCCGATTTCAGAAAGCCACCCGGAAGAAGGCGCGCGCCCGGGTCGCGTTGGTGGGCCCGTCCGGCTCGGGGAAGACGTACACCGCGCTCGTGCTGGCGCGCGGGCTGGTGGGCCCCGAGGGGCGCATCGCCGTGATCGACACGGAGCGCGGCTCGGCGTCGAAGTACGCCGGCACCGTCGCCGACTTCGACGCGCTCGACATGGAGAAGCACGACCCACGCGAATACGTCGACGCGATCCGCGACGCCGCGCGCGAGGGCTACGAGGCGCTCGTGATCGACAGCCTCTCGCACGCGTGGAACGGGCGCGGTGGCGCGCTGGAGCTGGTCGACCAGGCATCGGCCCGCACGCGGGGCAACAGCTTCGCCGCATGGCGCGACGTGACGCCGCTGCACAACGCGCTCATCGACGCGATCCTGGCCTACCCCGGGCACGTGATCGCGACGATGCGCGCGAAGACGGAGTACGTCCTCGAGGAGGACGCCCGCGGAAAGAAGACGCCGCGGAAGATCGGGCTCGCGCCCGTGCAGCGCGACGGCATGGAGTACGAGTTCGACGTCGTCGCGGACATCGATCACGAGCACCGCTTCATCGTCACGAAGAGCCGGTGCCCCGAGCTCGCAGACGCCGTGATCGCGAAGCCGGGTGCCGACGTCGCCGATGCCCTTCGCGCGTGGCTCGACGACGGGGACACGCCTGCGCGCCCGCAGGAGGCGCCCCGCGTCGACGATGGCGCCTTCGCCGCCGCGCTCGACGACACGCCCGTGAGCCGGGCCATCGCGGCCCTCCGCGCCACGCAGGGCGAGTCCGACTACCTCGTGTGGGCTCACGACCACGTGCCGACGTTCGGCCGGCTGTCGGCCGAGGATCGGCGCCGCGTCGGCAAGGCGATGGTCGAGGAGGGCCATCGACACGGGCTCGCGCCCGACGACGTTCGGGCGCTCTGCGACGAGATCAAGGCAAGCGCGCACGGGGAGGCCGCCCATGGCTGACGAAACCTTCCCCCACCTCGACGGCGCTCGCGACGAAGAGGTCGCCCTCGCGCAGTGGCAGCGCCGAGAGATCGACGAGCTCCGGTCTGCGAACGCGCTGCTCGAGGCGCAGCTCGAAACCGAGCGCCAGCGCGTCGAGCGGCTGATGGCCGTGGAGCGGGCGGCGCGGGAAGCGTGTGATGCATTTGAGTCGAAGCGCGCAGACCGGACGCCTTATCTCGCGATGAAGCGACTCCGCGCCGCACTGGAGACGACCGATGGCGAATGAGATCGACGAGATCCGGGCGCGGTGGGCGAAGGCGACGCCGGGGCCGTGGAAACTCGACGACCCCGACGGCGATCGGAACTGGGTCCCGGTCATCCCGGGGGACTCCACGTTCCGAGCCGATTTCGCGCGCGTCTGGGAAGTGGGCGTGCCGCGCCAAGACGGATTGACCGGATGGCGCTTCGTGGAAGTGCCGACTACGCAGGGGGACGCCGAAGCCATCGCCCACGCGCCAGCCGACATCGATACGGTCCTCACTGCCTACGACGCCGAACGCGCCCTCCGCGAGGCCCTCGAGGAGCAGCTCCGCGCGGCGGAGCGGGACAGGGACGACTGGAAGGAGCTCTACGAGGAGGACGAGACTCGGCTCTGCGTGATGGAGTCGGAGCGCGACGTCCTGCGCGAAGAGCTCACCCGGGCCAAGGCGAAGGCGGAGCGGGAGCGCGACGAACTCGACGAGCGGCTGACGGCCCATGCTCGCGCCTCCGCCGAGGTGCACGTCATGGCGTTCGACGCAATTCGCTCGATCCTCGGCATGATCTACGAGGACGGCACACCGTACGAGCCGCAGGAGGTGATCGATGCGGTCCGCGATCTGCGCGACGCCGAGCCGACGGCTCAAATCGAGCTGGCGGAGCTACGTGCCGACCTCGAATCCCAGCTCGCCCGGGCCAAGGCGGAGGGGGCACGGGAGGCGCTGGAGCGCGCAGAGGCGGCGTTCCGCGGGTTCGCGCTGGAGCGCCTCAATCACGCAGATCGGCTCGCCGGAGAGGACCGAGACGACCCGGCAATCAGGGTGCTGCACATCAAGGGAACGGAAGCCGGCCGGTGCGCCGATTGGTGCGAGCGCGAAGCCGCCCGCCTCGCCGGAGAGGAGCCGAGCGATGCCGATTGATTCACCGGACCACAGCCGGTGCGCGTACTGCGACGGCCCGGCCGAGGGCAACTACAGTATCCACCGGGATGGCTTCGGCGAGGGCCCGGAGGTCGACCTGTGCGACGAGCACGGCGGCGGACTCCTGCCCACGTGCGACCAGATATGGGCGCGCATCTCCCGTGCCGGAGAGGAGCCGAAGTCGTGAGCTGCTGCGATGCGGCAAGAGCCGCCGCGAAGCGTCACCCGGGCACCGAATTCCTCTGCGAAACGTGCGCCTCTCACTGGACCTTCCGGGCACCGGATCAGGCAATGATTGCCGCCTACGAGCGCGGCCTCCGCGAAGGTCGCGAGGCGGAGCGGGCGGACGTGGTGGCGTGGCTAGACGCGCACAACTGGCTCGAGGCCGCCGAGGACCTGGAGCGCGCCGAACACGTGCCCACCCCGCAGGGTGACCACGCCGTCTCATCCGCTGACTTCCGCGCGGACCCCGCACGCTACATCCACGAGTCGGCCGAGCACCCTGTCCGCGTGGTCGGCGAGGACGGGGCTACGCGGATGACGCTGAGCGGGCCGAGGGTGGAGGAGCCCGAGGAATGGGGCTGGTACATCGAGGGAGGCCGGCTCCTCTCCGGCTTCTCGACGCGCGCAGAAGCGGTCCGTCACGCAGTCGTCGAGTACGAGGCCGAGAGCTTCCACGTTGGCCGAATGATCGCCATCGACGTCGCTCAATGGGTGAGCGCGGAGAGCGTGGCCGAGAGCGTCGCGGAGACGATCTGGGACAGCGTCGGCCTGGAAGAGATCGACGTCAGCATCAGCGACGAAGCGGAGCGGGCCCTCGAAGCGTGGGCGCGCGAGCACCTCACGCCGGAGCCCGCTCGCTACTGCGACGGCGAGCGCGTGACGCCCGAAGAAATCGCGGCAGCGAAGGCGAGCGCCTCGCAGGGTGACGAGGCGCAATCCCGCTCCCAGGCCAGACGCCTCGCCGCACAACGTGGCGAGCTAGTGCCGGATTTCTCGAAGAAGGAGAACGACTATGGATGAGCGCGAGGCCGACCACGCAAACAAGCCGATCAAAAATAATAGTGTGCCATGGCAAGTGGCAACAAACCGCCATCGAAACTGTGACGGCACGACATGGGGTTGGATCAAGGGTGCGCCTGGCAACGTGTGCTGGAGTAACAGCTCCGCATCCACTTCCATCACCGAAGACGAAGCGCATCGCATCGTGATTGAGCACAATGCTAGCCTTCCAGGCCGCTGCGAGGTTTGCGGCTGGACGCTCGCGAAGAGTGGGGCTAACGGATGCGTGCCCGGCAACTGCTCGTACCGGCCGGCCTCGGACTCGCCCGCGGGCAAGCGCATCGACGCTCGGCGCAAGGCGCTCGCGGCGCGGAAGTCGACGCCGCCGAAGCCCTGCGCGACGTGCGGGGGCGATGGCTCCTATCGCGGTCGACATGAGTGGGTGCCCTGCCCCGACTGCGCGGGCGAGAGCGGAGGTGGCTGTGGCTGACATCTACGACGAGGCCATCGCGACCTGGGGCCAGGGTCCGCAGCTACGCCAGCTCCAGGAAGAATGCGGCGAACTCGTCGCCGCGGTGAACCACTTCGAGCGCGGGCGAGTCACCGCACACGACCTCGCGCTCGAGATGGCGGACGTCTCGATCATGCTCGAGCAGGGCATCCGGATCGTTGGCCGAGAGGTCTTCGAGGGTGCTCGGGAGCGGAAGCTTGCTCGGGTCCGGAGCCGGATCGATCAGGAGCGCATCAAGCGCCTCGATGAGGCGCAGCTCGCGGTGGGCGTGGGCGAGGGCACGGTACCGAACGAGTTGGTGGATGGCGAGTGGGTCACCCCTGGCGAGTGCGAGCCCGACGCGGTCGTGACGTACGCGGAGAGGAGGCCGACCATGGCTGATCTCCCCGACTATCTCCGCGGATTCCTCGCCGGGGTCGAACTCGCGCGCAGACTGCTCCGCGAGTTCGGCAAGGAGCATCCACTGCTCCACGCCGTCACCGACGAAATCAGATCGCGTATCGCGTCCGCGGAGCTCGAGGAGACGCTGCGGCTGCATCACGCAGGCGCGGACGAGGCGAGGAAGGGTGAGCGTGGGTGACCTCACCATCGGCTCACTCTTCTCCGGGATCGGCGGCCTGGAGCTCGGCCTCGAGCGCGCGGGACTCGGCCGCGTCGTGTGGCAGGTCGAGCGCGATGCGTGGTGCCGCTCTGTGCTCGAGATGCATTGGCCAGACGCGATGAGGTTCGACGATGTGCGCACGGTCGGCGCTTCAGCTCTCGTTCCCGTGGACGTCATCTGCGGAGGGTTCCCTTGTCAAGACCTCAGCCACGCCGGTAAACGACGGGGGCTCGACGGCGAGCGCTCCGGGCTCTGGTTCGAGTACGCGCGCATCGTCGGCGAGCTACGGCCCTCCATCGTCGTCATCGAGAATGTGCTCGGGCTGCGGACGGCCGGACTGCCCCGAGTGCTGGCCGATCTTGCCGCTCTCGGGTTCGATGCGGAGTGGACGGATCTGTCCGCCGGAGAACTCGGTGCGCCCCACCTTCGACGCCGCCTGTTCATCGTTGCTACCGACCCCGACCGCGTCCAGCTACGGGACGAACCGGGGTGGCTCAGCCGGGCGTGTGGGGAAGCCGCGGCCCTCGTTGGACAGGCTGATACGAGCGGCATTGATCCCGACGCCGACGGTCTGTGGCGACTGGAACAGGCGCGGCGCGTCGCCATCGAGCGGGGATGGACTCGGCACGTTGGCTGGGAGCTCGATCACCATGCGGGAGTGGATGATGGCTTTCCCGCGTGGGTGGACCTGGGCGCCGCGCGTAAAGCGCTCGGGAACGCGGTCGCGGTCCGATGCGCGGAAGTCATCGGGGGGGGCATCGTGAGCGTGATCGAGCGCGTGAAGGAGGCCGCATGACCGACTCGCCCCGCCGACCATGGCACAAGAAGAGCGCAGGCCGGTACCGGACGACGATCCACCGGATCGCGTGGGCCGAGGTCGTTCGCGATGCCCGCGCTGGGGGATGGAACGTCATCGGCTTCTGCTGGCCACATCCGAAGCACATCACGCGGATTGCTGGTCCGTTCGCCACCATGCGCGAGGCGAAGGCGGCAGCCGAGGAGCGGCTGCGCGCTGTCACCACCAGGGCGGGCGAGCGATGACCGACTCACCCCGCAAGGCGGCCCGCTGCGACAAGGCCCACCACGGCGACGCTGCGCCCGTCGCTGACGTCGTCCTGCGCTGCCAGGGATGCGGGCGCGTCTACGCGCGTTGCGCCGACTGCGAGCGCTACAGGCCCGGGAGCGCCGAGGCATCGATGCGCGCGCACCTGCGGACGAGCTACTGCCTGAGCCGGGCGGCGAGGAGGGGGCGATGACCGACTCACCCCGCAAGGTGATGCACTGGATGGCCCCGCAGTCGTTCGATCGCGGCGCCTTCGTCGCGCTCGCGTGCGGCCGGACCACGGCGGACCTGCGCCCGGGCGATTACGTCGCGGCTCTGTACGAGCCGGGGCGCGTGACCTGCCCCGAGTGCAGGCAGTGGATGGAGGAGAGGCGATGAGCAACCTACCGGGATACGTCCGCCGAGCGATCTGCGAGCTCGAGCGCTCGCTCCGGGACTGCGCTCGAGAGGCTGGCGACTCAGTCGCCGAAGCCATGGAGTCCGAACTGAGCGCGTGCTCCCCGTGGCTCACGCAGACGCTCCTGGACTACCTCCCGACGCTCGCCCATCCGTGGCGCGTGGTCGACATGCGCGACGGAGAGCCGACGAAGCTCGTGCGTGACGGCTATCGCGACGTCATCGCGACCGTGCGCCGTGTGGGCCAGGGGAAGCGTGGGCGACCACGGTGGACGGCGTTCGTCGGCAACGCGATCGTCTCGCCTCCCGACGTGGACGAAAACGGCGACGCGATGCCGATCGATTGGTCGACGCGCGAGGAGGCGCAGGCTGCGTGCGATGCGCAGCTGCGCGAGAGCGGCGTGACGATCGTGGAGGCGCAGCGATGACCCCCGACGAACAAGACCTCGCGCGCCGGCTCGCGGCGCATCCGCGGTGGCGGTGGATGCGTGGCATGTGCGCGTTGACCGCCGGCCATCCAGTCGACGAATTCCGCGTCGCCTATCCGGAGGCCCTGCGCGAGGCATCCGAGCTTGCGACATGCATCCCCGACCTCGCCGACCCGGCGACGCAGGGGTGCCTCTGGGCCATGCTCATGGAGACTGGCCGCATCGTCTATGCATCGTGGGCGGCCCACGAAGGTGAACTCACGATCACATGGATCGAGTCGCCCAGGGATCATCAGCATATCGGTCACGCGGATCTGAGGCCGATGGCATATGGCGAGGCCCTGGCCAGGGCTCTCTTGGACGCGTGGGGTGAGGCGTGAAGAAGCCCGCTATCGGAACGGTACGCCAAGCGCAACACCATGCGCGACGACGTGTGCGCGGACCTATTCGTCCAGCGAACGAGAGGAGGCGGCGATGGGTGACGCGGCCGTAATCGTGACGACGCCAGAGCAGCTCCGAGCGCTCATCCGCGAGGAGGTCGCCGCCGCGCTCCGGTCCGTGCAGCCGGCGCAGGCCGAGTACCTCGATCTTGCCGGCGTCGCCGAACTCCTCGACGTCACCACGACGACCGTCCGCGCGTACGTGCGCCGCGAGGGGCTTCCCGTGCATCGCATCGGAGCGCGCACGCTCCGGTTCTCTCGCGCCGAGGTCGAGGCGTGGCTCGTCGAGCGCGCATCGAAGCCGGGTGGCCGCGCAGGGGCCGTACGTGCCACCATCGTCCGCCTCCATGGTCTGGGCCCGCAAGATCGGTAAGCGCACGGTCTACTACGCCTGCTTTCGTTGGCAGGGCAGGACGATGCGCGAGAAGGTCGGGACCGATGCGCGAGAGGCGAAGAGCCGAGAGCGGCAGCGCAAGCGCGAGGTCGCGCTCGGGACGTACCAGGGCCCGGAAGAGCAGACCGCGGCGGCGTCGCTCGACACCTACGCCACGGGGTGGCTGGCTCGACGCAAGACGCGCACGGCGGACGACGATCGGCAGCGCTACTGGACGCACATCTCGCCACGGCTCGGGAAGCGCCCGCTCGACGGCCTCCGGCCGAAGGACGTGGCCGCGCTCGTCGATGCGCTCCGCGCCGAGGGGCTCGCCGCACGCACGATCCGCAACATCCACAGCGTGCTCGTCAGCATGCTCAAGTCGGCCGCCTTCGAGGAAGTTGTGACCCGCAACGTGGCCGCCGGGCTCCCGCGTGGCGTGCTCCCGAAGGCGGGCACGCGGACGACGCCACCGGGCGATCGCGGCACAGCGGCGAGGCTCATCGGCGCTGCGGGCGAGATCGACCCGGATCGCCGCATCCTCTACGCGCTGCTCTACCTCGCGGGTCTACGTCTCGGCGAGGCGTGCGGCCGACGCTGGCGCGACCTCGACACGGCCGCGCGCCCGCTCTGGCTCCTGCACGTCCACGATCAGTACGACGGGCAGCCGCTCAAGACGGCCCGCGACGAGTCGACGATGGAGCGTTTCGTCCCGGTCCACCCCGAGCTCCGCGCCGCGCTCGACGTGTGGGGGGCCGAGGGCTGGGCGATGGTCTACGGGCGAGCGCCGACGCCCGAGGACTTCATCGCGCCCGACCGGAAGACGCTCGGTCCGCGAACGAAGAACCAGGCGATCAAGGCGCTCTATCGCGACTGCGACGCGCTCGGGATCGAACGCATGGGGACGCACTCAGGGCGACGATGGTTCACGACGTACGCTCGCTCGGACGGCGCCAACAAGGACCTGATCGAGCGCGTCACGCACAACGCCGTCGGGGCGATGATCGACCGCTACACGTACTTCGGCTGGCCGGAGCTCTGCGCCGAGGTGGCCAAGCTCAGGGTCCGCGGCGATCACGCAAACGATCACGCGGCCGCGGAAACCCCTTTATTTGTGGTGGAGGCGCCGGGAGTCGAAGCCGGACGCGCGAGGCGCATGGAGCGCAAAACCGCGCAAAATCGCGGTGGGCACGAAGACGCCGGCATCCTCCATTTCCCCGAGGTTTCCTCGGACGCGATGCGGGTCATCACGCGCGTGATCACGGAGTACGGCCTCGACGACTCGCCGCGCCTGCGCCGGGCCATGGCGGACCTGATTGAGCGGACGGGGGAGGGCGCGGGGGCAACCCGTCGGCGCGCCGCCCGATGACCCCGCATGCGCCCCCTTCCCACCACCCACTGGACCCTCGGCCTCACCCGCGGCGTGCTCGAGCTGGACGGGCCGCCCTGGCTAGAGCTGCACTGGATCGACCTCGGCCACCGTGCGGCGTGGTGGTGGACGACGGCCGAGGGCGTGGTGCTCGGGGCGGTGGTGGCGGGGGAGGCGTGACGATTGGCCGAAAATGACAACCAATTCCTGTTGCGCGCGGCCTCCGCATCTGGCATGCAGAGAGGGTCGACGCTTTCCTCCCTCCGGGGAGGCCCATTGAGGCTGCATAGCCACCGCGTCGACGAGCCAGCACCTTCCCGCCTCCGGGCGGGCTCCATTGCTCCAACCGCATCGCCCTCCGGGGCGGCTACATCCAGGAGAACGCCATGTGCCGCAATCGCCACCAGCTCACCGATCGTGACATGCTCCGCGCCGCCGAGGCCGCGCTCGCCGAGCACCGCTCGACCCGTCCCGCCACCGCGCACGAGGCCGCCATCCTCGCCCAGACGCACCGGGCGCGCGCGGAGGCGCGACGGCTCCACGCGGCGCGCCTGCTCGGTCAGCGCCTCCCGACCGCTGACGAGGCGCGGTCCGTCGAGGCGCAGCACATCGCGGCCCTCTGCTACACCGAGGCCGTCAAGGATGCGATGGACGCCGAGCGCAGCGCCGCGATCCACGATCTGCGCGCCGAGGCCTGGGAGGCCCTCGACCCCGCGGCTGCGTGGGCGGAGACGGACGCCATGCTCGTCGCGCGGGTCGAGCGCTATCGCAGGATGGTCGAGGCGTCGGCCCGCTGATCCTCGCCTCCGCCTCGGGCGCCGACCACGGTGGGCGCTCGCACGGAGCCGAGGATCGGCCCGTCCGCCGGTGGACGCCGGCGGCACATCACGAAGGAGATCGCCATGACCATGCACATCACGCTCGACGAGGATCAGATCGGCGTGTTCATCACCCCGCGTCGCTACCAGGATCAGCCGCTCGAGGTTTCTTTTGCGACCGCCGAGGGCGGCATCGTGCGCCGGACGCTCGATCGCGGCGATCGATCGGTCGTCTACCACTACGCCGAGTGGGACGACGTGATCGGCGAGTACCGTCCGTGGGGCGACGAGGCTCCGGAGGTCCGCGACTGGATCCCGGCGACGATCCGCGCCGCCTGATCGCCGGCTCCGCCTCGGGGCCTGAGCCGAGCGCTCGGGCCTCGCACGGAGGTGATGAACATGACCATCGAGAGCATTGTGTCTCTGCGGGAGGGCGAGACCCCGTGGAGCTACAGCCAGAGCCCGGGCGAGCTGCTCGGTCCATGGGGTGAGTCGGCCGAGGAGGCGATCGCCGCCTACGGGCGCGAGACGGGGGACCGCATCGCGGAGTGGTGGGAGCGGGACGGCGCGCTCTGGGTCATCGCCGAGGAGCGCGACGCACAGGAGGCATCGCGCTGACATGACCACCGACATCCGAGCCCTCCGCGTCGCCCGCGGGTGGACCGTCGAGGAGCTCGCCCGGCGCGCGGCCGGCGGCGTCTCGCGACTGCCGGAGCCGGTGCTCCGCAAACACATCGCGCGACTCGAGCGCGGCGAGGGGATCCGCTCGGCCGGCATCGCCGCCGGCGTCGCCGCGGGTCTCTCGGCCGCGCTCGGTGTCGAGGTGGCGCTGCCCGAGCCGGCGGCGCCTCCGGAGCCCGAGGAGGGCGGCGAGACGCTCTACGACGTGGCGGTCCCGTACGCGACGCTCTCGGCGTCGAGGGCCTTCGGCGACGCCTTCCCCGAGCTCGGCCCGGAGGGGGCCAGGCGCGAGCTCACCAGACGCGCCTGCCAGGCCCGGCGCATGAGCGAGGGCGACTACCTCAGCGGCCCATGGCGCGCCCGCTGGCGGCTCTCAGGCCGCCGGTACGACCTCGAGATGGTGCTCGAGGAGGACGGAGACCTGGCGGTCATCGTGAGCGCTCGCGTGCGGTCGAGGGCGATGCCGGCGCGGTAGCTAGGCCACCACGGCTGAGCGGCGCTCAGCGCGGCGGCAGCCGGATCTTCCGCGTCTCCTCGAGCTCGTGATCGAAGGCTGTCATCGGGTCGATCCCGTGCTCTCGTAGGAGCTGCGGGCCGACACGCGGATCGCTCGCTGCCCACCGCGCGGCGAGGAAGAGGGAGGCCGTTCGCCGTAGGTGCTCGTCGAGGGCCTGTGCGTCCCCGGTCGCCTCGGCGCCCCAGGCGAGCACCTCCGCTGATCTCGCCTCCTCCATGAGCCGGCGGGCGTAGCGGAGGGGGTCCGTCACGCCACAGCCTCGCGAAGGATGCGGTCCAGGAGCGCCACAATCGTCTCCGGCAGGAGCCAGCGTACGTCGCGCCATGATCGATCCGTGAGCACCGCGACGAGTTCCGCCGGGGATAGCCCGCCCCGCTCCGCTAGCCTCGTCAGCGACTGGCCGTGGTTGCGGCGTGCTTGCTCCTCGTGCGGCGCCACAATCGCCCACGGGACCGAACGTGGGCACCCGAGCGCTTCGAGCTTCTCCACCTCGCTTCGGCGGTGTGGCCAGAGCACCGGAAACTCGACCGTCACGCCACCACCGCCGAGCGCTCGCCCATCGTCCGGATGACGCCCTCGAGCCGCTCCCACGTGTACTGCGACACCGCCGGATCCCACGGGCTCCCCGCCGACGTGGTGCGCGAGAGAGGGTGCGCGTCGCTGTGCGTGATGCACCGGTCCCGCTCGATCGGGATGCCGTGCCGCGCGTGGACGTCGAGCACCAGCCGAGCGAGCGCCTCCCACGCCTCGGGGCTCCACGGAGCGCGCGCGCCGTGCAGGGGCGGGACGACCTCGATCCCGATCGTGTTGGCGTTCGCCGACCCGATCGCCATCCCGCTCCGTAGCGCGATCTCGACGCCGCGCTCCCGGTACGGCTCCCAGAGCCGGCCGCCGCCGAGGTCACGCGGTGACTCGTAGCCGGGCCACCGCGCGCGCCACCAGGCGTACCGGCGCGAGCGGCCCCAGGTCGAGGGCGCGGTGAAGTACGGCCGACTCCCCGCGCCGCCGACGTGCCAGGCGCAGTGGCTCTCGGGCACGACCTGGACGATCGTCCCGTCCTGGCCGATCACGTAGTGGCCACTCGCGTCCATGACGCGCTGGTAGAGCGCGACGGTGGCGCCGAGCGTGTCCCCCTCGGCGAGCCCCATCCGAGCCCGCCAGGCCGCGTGACGGGCCGACGTGGCGCGCGCGAGGACGCCCGCCCCCGACGTGTGGACGACGGTCGCGCACGGGGCCACGGTGGCCTCCTGGAGCTTGCCACGGCGGTACCCGAGCCCGAGCGGGCTGGCGCGGTGCGCGAGTGGGGACCAGGGGTCGACCGGCTGCGTCACCATGTGCACCATCCCTCCGAGCCGCGCTCGCGCTCGATCGACTCGGGGCGCCCCGCGTGGACGTGGGCCCGCGCATGCTGGCGGAGGCGACGACGCTGGACGCGCCGGACGTCTGCCGTCTCGCGGCGCAGCGGATGGCGCGGTGGCACGTGGCGGGAGCGGCTCATCGCCCAGTCTCCTCGGCTTCCTCTGCCTCGAGGACCGCTGCCATGCGCAGGCAAAACACCACCTGCGCCGCGTAGACGACGCCTGCGGCAACGAAGTGGCCGTGCGCAGCGAGGGCGCCGACGAGCACGTACGGCAGCGACTGCATTGCTATGGCGCCCGCCGCGCCGGCAAAGTCGCGAGCGCTCATCGGTCCAGCTCCCCGCGCCGGCGCGCCGCTTCATGGGCCCGCTGGCTCGCGGCCGTCGATCGCCACTGGTAGTCGTCGAGGATGTCCTTCGCCCGGCGCTTGGCCTTGCGCCGGCGCCGCCGGTCGATGGCCGCGCGGATGCCCTCGACCACGAGCCCCGCGCCGCCCTTGAGGAGGTCGACGATCCAGGGCTTCACGACGGCGCCTCGCACGTGATCGTGTACGGGTCGGGGACGACGTCGCCCACCCGCATCTCCTTGATCTGGAGATCGCGCAGGCCATGCGGCGTGATCCATACGGGCGCCGCCGGGAGAGGCTCGACCCGGAACGGCGCCGGGATGCGGGCTGGCTCGACGATTTCTTTCGGCTGACCGATGCGTTCCAGAGCGCGCCGGATCTCCTCTTCGGTTCCTTCGATCGTGATCTTCACAGCCAACCTCCCGAGACGATCGCCCGCGCCGTCTCCACGTCCTCGGCGCTCACCTCGCAGTCCGGTACGTCCGCCACCGTCACGGCGATATTGGCGACGGCGAGGACGAGCGGGGGCACGTCGATCCCCGCGGCGTCGAGGGCTGCCACGAGCTCGCGCGCGGACCGTGCGGCACCCTCGAGGGCCGGCCGTAGCCCGCACTCCCGACCGTCCTCGTAGGCGCCCAGAGCGAGATCCACCGCCGTCAGCGCGGACGCCAGCGAGCGGATCGCCCGCTCCGCACGGTCGAGACGCCGGAGTCGGTCCGTGCACGTGTCTGCGTCGATCGCGCCCGAATCGCAGTCGAGCGTGAGCGCGTCGTAGCGATCGGCGATCACCGGGTCCACGGCAACGAGAGCGAGCGCGCCCCCGGCCGTCGTGTCGCGGGCGATGTCCATCGCGGAGGCGCCGCAGCCCGAGAGCGCCACGCCGATGGCGAGGACGAGCCCAAGCGCAGCGGAACCTCGGGGGTCGATGGGCGGCGCGCCGGCGCCACGGCGAAGCCGAGGAATCCACGCGGCGAAGGACTCGAGCGCGGAGATGATGCGAGCGAGCGCGCGGTCGTCCGCGTCGGTGCCCGTGAGCTTCGCGAGCCCCGAGAGGAGACGCGCGAGCGAGAGGAGCGCCAGCGCGCCGCCCTCGGCCGCCACTCCGATCGAGCCGACCGCGATGAGGATCTCGTCGCGGTGGTTCCAGATCCAGTTGACCAGTTCCATCATGCCTTCTTTCCGCCGACGAGCTTCGGCGCGGTGTTCGTATTGCCCTCGTTGAGGGCGGTGATCATTCGGCGCATCCAGTCGACCTCGTGCTCGAGCGATTCGATCCGTTCCCGGAGCAGCGCGTTCTCGGCCTCGAGCTTGGCGCAGCGCCGCTCGCATTCGGTCCACCCCGCGACGTGGCGCTCGGTGTCCTCGCGGCCGTGCTCGAAGGCGTCGAAGGCGCGCTCTGCGAGATCCGCATCACGGGCACGCCGCTCGCGGCGGGCATCGATGGCCTTCGAGACGATGGCGGAGAGGCCTCCCGCGCCGAGGGCCGTGACGAGGTAGCCGATGACGTCGGTGGCGGTCACGAGACGACTTCCTCGAGTTCCATGGCCAACCCGATCCCGATCGTGTTCGTGGCGGAGCCGGATCGGACCCTGAGATCGATCACGTCACCGTTCGCCACGGTGACCGTGGTCACCAGACCGATGGGCACGTACTGCCCGGCGATCGACGCGTAGGCGAAGCCCGTGCTGTTGCTTTCCGCCGGAATCATGGTCCCGTTCTTGTGCACCGCGATGCGGATCTCGTCGGCGGCCGTCGACTTGTTCACACGGCCCAGCGCTCGAACCACGAACGTGCGCGCAGTCACGTCGCCGTACGCGAAGCTGCCGCTGGTCGGCTGCGACCAGTAGCTGTGGGTGTCCAACTCCTCCGACCACGCGCTCGCGTCGATTACGACGTACGACGTGGTGCCCGACTCGACGACGCCCGCCTTCGCGAAGATCGCGCGGGCCGGGTTTCGCATCCCAGCTAGCTTCGAAAAGTCCCCCGCGCTCATCGAGCCGTCGTTGCTCGCGCTGGCGGCGAGGATCGAGATCGTTCGGTTCGCGCTGAGGTCCGCGCTCGCGCCGCCGCCCACACGGATCGGCGAGGCTCCCGAGAGCGCGCGCGAGGTGGGCACGACGTTCGCGGCGACCGCGAGGCCCTTCGAGACGAGGTACGTGTAGATCCGGGAGAGCGCCGACTTCTTCTTGCCGACGAGGAGAATGTCTCCGTCGACCAGATCGCGGCCGATGTCGGTGAACTCTTCGGGAAATTCAGCCATGGGTCACCTCGGCTCGGGGGATCTCGTCGGGGGCGCACGCGTATGTCACCCTGGAGGTCCTATGCGGACGATCGCGATGCTGGTGGGTTTGGCGGTGGGACTGGGCGGGTGCTTCCCGGACTCGGCGAGCCCGTGCTGGGTGATCTCCGACGCCGAGGCCGTGGCAAAAGCCTTCTCGATCATCGAGGGCATCGATCTCACGCCCGAGGAGGCCGAGTGCATCCGCGGCATCCGCATCGCATGGGTCGAGAACATCGACCGATGGTGCGACAGCGGAATCGCCTGCTACTACCTCGGTAGGCGCGAGAATCGGCGCCACGTCATCATCGTGTCCGCCATGGAGTGGGGATCGACTTCGGAAGCCCGGAGGATGGAGATCGTAGAACACGAGCTGATTCACCATGCGATGTGGTGCGTGTACGGCGACGCCGACGCCGACCACTCGGCATCGGCCTGGGAGTACGGACCGTGGACCGTGATGGGTGTGCTTGAGCGGTTCCGCCAGACCTCGTGCAATGAAGATGGTGAGTAGCCGTCAGAAGTTCCGCGGGCCGGGGTCGTTGTAGGACAGCCGCACGGCGTACACCGCGTCGAAATTCGTGCCCGCGTCGCTGCCTGCGCTCACGTACAGGTACACCCGGCTTCCCGCTTCTCGGTCGATAGCGATCGGAGAGTCGGGGGCGATGGTCACAACCTGCACGTTGGACGTGCCGTCGTCGGTGGCGGAGTCGCTGTAGGTGGGAACCGCTGGCGTATCGAGCGTCGAGAAGTCGTAGGGGTCGTACACCGCGATGTCACACGTGACCCGATTCCCGACCGTCGCTCGGGAGGCGCCGGGCCTGATCATGAACTCGACCTTCGTGATCTCTGCCCCGCTCGGGAGTCCCGAGATCTGCATCGCGATATCGGCCCCGTTGGACCGCCCGCTGTAGATCATCGGCAGCCCGCCCCACGTGCCAGATATGACGGAAAACTCGCTGGCGCCCAGCACCAGCGTCCGCTCCTTCGGGGCCGGGTACGTCCACTCGTCGCTCTGGACGTACTTGCCGACGAATGCCGTACGATTCGCGAGCTGCTGAAACGGAGTCTCTACGCTCGCTGCGTTTCGCGCATCCGAGTCCACAGGGACCGTGATCTCTGCGTCGAAACTGTTCGGATCGTCCGTGAGGTTCTTCGGCATGTCACTCGCTCGCGGTAATGGAGACCTCGGCGCCTCCGATAGTCATGGGGGATCCGCCGAACTCGACGTCTGTGGAGTAGACGAGGTTGTTGACGAAGATCGGGTCGAGCTCGGGCCAAACGGCGTCCACCGGGTCCCCCCAGGTGCCCGACGGGTAGCCCCACAGCTCGACGCCGGGCCAGACAAGCACGTTCTCGATCCGAAGGACGTGCCCTGCGTTCCACGCGTCGGGGATCGCCTTGTACGCAGCGATCTCCTCCTCGGTGAGCACGCCCGGATGCGCATCCAGGCGATAGAAGAGCCACGCCTGGGCCCAGAGCGCCGTCCCGTCCGCGCCCCAGGCGATGACGTCGCGCGTGATCGTGCCGAGCGTGTCGAGGACGTAGCGGGTGCCCGAGTGGTAGACGAGATCCGACTGGACGATGTTCGCGCCGAAGAAGCGGAAGAGCTGCTCTAGGAGCGCGTACGGGCCGCCGCGGCGAGCGTGGTCGTCCCACCATCGGAGGAGGCGCCCGGCGTAGTTGGCGTCCGACTCGCCGGGGCCGCGCACGATGCGCCGGTCTCGACCGATGAGCGGCAGAGCGTCCGAGACGAACCCAGGGAAGCGCGTGCGGACGCCGGCCGCAGTCTGGTCGGCCAGACTGTCGACAGCGACGCCGATGACCCAGAGGAGCTTCGCGCCGTTCGTACGGCGCAGCCACGGAGGCATCACCCGAAGGATCGCGGTCTGGAAGGCCGTGGACGCCATCAGATCGACCCTCCAGAGATCTGGTGGACCGCGGTAGGCGTGACGGTGCCGAGCACGGGCGCCTCGGAGAGATCGAGCGCGGTGTCGGCTGACGGCGCCGTGACGACGAGCTTGATCAGTGCGCCTTCGGGCACGGCCGCGCCAATAACCGTCTCGATCGCGGAGAGGTACACGGTGCCGGTCGTGGCAGGCGGGATGATCTCGCCGCCGATCGGCTCGCTCGCCATGTACGCCGTGAGCGCGTTGGCGATGAGCGCCTTGACCTGATCGTCGGTGAGGCCCGTGGTGTCGCGGAGCCAGATCTCGTACGTGACCGGGATCGACTTGGCCGAGGCGCTCTCGATGATTGCCGTGACCGCGAGCGGCTCCGCGTTGCGGTAGATCGCGTCGGCGATCGCCCCGAGATCCGTGTCGGGGTCGTCGACGTCGCCCGTGACACCGCCCGTCGCCGTGGCCACGTAGACGTTCACGTTGCCGGCGCCGTCGGGGACGACGCGGACGCGGGTCACGCCCACCGACGTTCCGTCAGCACGCTTCGCTGAGCGCGCGAAGAAGGCGTAGGCATCGCGAGGACCGTTTGGCGAGGCGACGCCCGTCTTCTCCCGGCATCGCAGCCGGAGCGCCGCGTCCGTCTCCTCGTCGGTGCCGACGATCGCTGTCGGGTTCGTGACGCTGACGCCGAGGAGAGGCGTCACGAGTTCCGTGATCGCGTTGGGCCCAGACGTACCATCCGAGCCGAGCTCGACCGCCTCGATCGCGACCTCTACGCCGGTCTCGAGCGCGCCGATCGAGTAGGACTCGGTGTTGCGGTAGGTCTGCCCAGTCGTGGGATTCAGGAGGACGATATCGCCCGGGTCGCCCGAGTAGACGCCGCCGCCGGCGTTGTCGAGTTGTACGGTTCCGGCTGCGAACGAGCCGAGGTCACGCTCGACGCCGTAGACGTGCCGAGCGACGAGAGTGAGCCACGCGCCCTCCGCGAGCTCGAGGAAGCCGCTCTTCGCGATCTCCGCCTGGAGACGCGAAAAGCCGGCGAGCACGATGGAGACGCCAGCGATCAGCGTCCGCACCACGGCGCCGGGCTTCCACGTCGTCGTCGAGACGCCGGAGAGCTCGAGCGCGTAGTAGATGCCGGTCTTGATCTCCTCGACCGTGAGCGGCTTCGTGAGATCGTCGATCGAGCTCATGCGGCCCCCATTTCATCGATCACGACTTGCGCGCTCGTGACCGCGAGCGTCAGCGCGAAGCCGCCGAGACTCGGATCCGCGGGCGTAACGACGAGCCTCACTCCGAGCGCCTGGCCCGTCGGCAACGGCGTGACGGTGACCGCGACACGATCGACGCGGTCGTCCTTCTCGATCTCCGACCTCACGGCGCCGGCGAGGGCGAGGATCCCGTCTCTCGTCGTTCCGCGGTTCACGTAGCTACGGAGGTCGATGCCGTAGTCGGGATCGTCGGGGAGACCGCCGCGGGGGCAGTCGAGGCGCCGCACGATGGCCTGGGCGAGCGCGAGCGTAGAGAAGCCGTCGACCTCGGCCATGTCGGCTGCGAGGTCGTCAGCGCAACTCAGATCGGAGCCGTAGCCGAAGGGCGCAGCGGGGGCGTCCATCGTGCGCTCGAGCTTGGCGAGTTCCTCGGCGATCACGTCCTGCATGACCGTGGTCATCCGATCACCACCTTCGAGGAGCCGGCCGTGATCTTGCCAGTGACCTTCACCGGCGACGGATTCAAAACGCCAGCCGTCGCTGCGACGAGGAACGTGCCCGTGGGAATCGTCACCTCGACCTCGTCGTCGACGCGCGCGGCGCCCTTCGTGCCGTTCGCGAGCGCGAGTTTCGTCGGCACGAAGCCGGGACCGGCCTTCCCCGCGAAGTGCGTGATCACCGGCTGTGCCCGGTCGCCCTCGATGAATTCGACGAGGACCTCCGCGCCCGGCGCGAGTTCGGCATGCGCGCCAGCGACACCGGGCCACATGGCGATCGGGAGGATGTCCGGGAGGCCGACGCGCTGACGCACGGACTGGAGCTCGACGCGGTCGCTCGACATGCGCACGACGCGATACCGCCAGAGACCCCAGAGCCGCTCGTCGGTGATGCGCTCGACCAGAGACCGGATGAGCCCTGCGAGACGGCTCCCGGCCGCCTCCTGCTCGCCACACCAGGCCACAACGCGGACTTCCTCGGGGGTGACGACGAGGGTGAGCTCTCGGACGGTCTGCGGGGCGTCCAGGCCCTCGGAGAGGACCGAGCCGATGCCGACCGATCGAAGGTCGTCGACGGCGAGCGTCACGAGCCGCCCGCGCGAGTCGTAGTCGAGGACCTCATAGGAGTCCGTCGCTGGCGTCGACGAAGCGCGCTCGCCCACGTGGGTCGTCCCGTCGTACGCCACCCACCAGGGCGCGCCGCCGGCCGCGCCCTCGAGCGTCCTCGACGCCGGCCCGGACCGACGCACGTAGTCAACTCCCACTGTAGGCGTCGCCGGGTTGAACGAGCCGAGCGTCTCCCCGGCCGCGCGCGCGGCGTCCTGCGCGAGGAGCAGCGCCTTCACGCCGCCGTCATTGTGGTACGCCTTGGGCTCGAGGAGCGTCGCCCAGCCGCCCGCGCCGGCGACGACGCGGGTGCGCCGCTGAAGGCCTCGCGTGCCGTCGTAGCGAGCGTCGACCGTGCCCACGAGCTCGAGTTCGCCGAGCGTGATCGTGACCTGGCCCGAGACGTCGGGGTTACCCTCGAAGTCCACGTCGGCGAACCACGGCCCCTGGTAGGGCACGTGGACCTCGGCCGAGGTGACGCGCTCGCCGGCGACGGTGGCGAAGGGCCGCGTCATGGCTCCGCGAGCTCCTGGGTGAGTTGCGAGATCCGAGCGCGATTCATCTCGATCTCTCGGTCCACCGGGTCCGTCACGGTCGTCTGGCTGCCTTCTGGTCGCGCGAGCGCGAAGACAGGGCGGCGGAACTCGATCAACTTGATCGTGATCGTCCACTCGCCATCGGTCGTTTGCTCCGGCTGCGAGACGTCCTGGACGACCACCGACCGCACGCCGAGGTCTTCGAGGATCGGGTGCCAGATCTCGAGCGACCGCGGGCGCTGGCCGGACGGCGGGCGCGCAACGATCGGCGCGAACTCGTGCCACGCCGCCCAATCCTCCGCGGTGTAGAGGCGCAGAACCATCGTGGGCTTCGCGAGCCCAACCCCGCGGAAGACGACGGTCGCGCCCGAGAGACCGTAGCCCTTGCGCTCGTCCCACTTGCGCGGCGAGCTCGCGCCGTGGATCTCGGCGATCCCAGGCGTACGCTTGCCGGCGACGAGGGCGTAGTCGATGGGAGCGGCGAGCGGGTCGAAGCTCATGCCGGCGCCCCCATCGTGATCGCCACGCCTTCGAGCACGCGCGCGAGTTCGTCCTTGATCGACTGCGCGATGCCTGGGGCATCATCCGCCGTCGTGTGCACATGGATATCGCCCATGGACACGCTGATGGCGCTTGCGGACGACGCCCCAGCGCCGCCGAAGCCGGCGTCCCCGCCGCCGAGCTCGCCAGGGATGCTGATCATGTCCTCCACGGCGCCGGCCGCCGTGGGCGCGCCCGCGTCGACGCCAGCGGCGAGGCCGCGCGGGATCTGGACGCCGAGGTTCGCGAACACCCTGGAGGGTGAGTGGATATCGAGCGCGCTCGTGAGCGCGTTCTTCGCCGACGTCGCCAGGTCCCGCACGGTGTTGACGACGAGGTCGCGACCGCGCCGGAGGCCGCCGACGAGACCATCGATCAGCGACTTGCCGATGCCGGACCAATCGACCGATTGGAACCAATCGACGGCGTCGCGGATGCCCTCGATCGCTTGGTCGACCTTCTGCGCCGCCTTGTATCCGAGGTAGAAGGCGAGCACGAACGGGCCAGCGATGAGCGCCACGAGCGCAGCCAATGCCACAGCCGTGACGACCACCGCCGCCGCGAGACCCGCGAAGGCCGTAGATCCCGCGGCGAGCGCTACGCGCCCGGAGTCGAGGCCAGCGAAGAGCTTGGAGTCGCCGAACGTGCGCTTGAACCAGACGCGGAGCTCGAGGATTCTGATCGTGAGACCCTGAGCCGCGAGCACCATGCCCTGGAAGAAGCGCTTGAGGACCGGCCCGGCGTCTTCGGCGCCGTCCATGAGCGGATTGAAGAGCGTCTCGAGGATCTGCTTCATCGCTCGACCGCTCGCGGTGTTCTGCGAGAAGAGCGACGTCACATCGTCCAGCGAGCCGAGGAAGCCTTCGATGCGGAGGCCGTCGAAAAGCGCGCCAAGGTTCTCGCGGAGCTTTCGGCTCTGCACGTCGAGCGAGAGCATCTGCCGCCGAGCCAGTCCGCCGAGACGCGCCTGGACGTCGTCGGCGAGCGCCCGCACCGACCGGCCTGATCTCGCCGCGCCCGCCGCCATACCCGCGAACGAGCGCGCGTACTGGTCGCCGAGGACGGCGCCGCGCGTGGTCATGCCCTCGAGCGCCGCGTTCAGGTTCTCGCCTCGGAGGCCCATGCGGTAGAGCTGCGAGGCGTACTCCTCGACCTTGCCGCGGCCGAGGGCAGTCGAGCCCGAGACGCGGTCGATAGCCGCCTGCATCTCCGTGGCGCTCCCCGCGACCTGGCCGTATCGGCGGCGCAGCTTCGTGAGCGCTTCGAGCCGGAGGAGCTCGTTCCGGCGCGCGTCAGCCTGGCCGATGCCGTACTTCAGGAGCGCACCCGCGGCCGCGATCGAGGCCGCCGCTACGGCGACGATGGCCGCGACGACCAGCATGATGCCCGCCGCAATCGCCCCGCCTACGAGGAGGCCACGCATCGAGCCGAGCTGCGACACGATGCCGCCGAGGGGCCCAGGTGCCTTGCCGGCCTGCGCCGCGAGTTGCTCGAAGATGCCCCCGGGCTTCTCGCGCTTGATCTTCTGGAAGTTGCCGCCGAGCGAAACGTAGGACGCGGTCGCGTCTGCGATCGCGATCTTCTGCTTCTCGATCTTGCTCTGGAGCTCCCGGAAGGCGTCGACGTTGACGACCGTGCTCGACTGCAGCGCCTTCATCGCGCGCTGCATCTCGGCGAGCGCCTTCTTGTCGCCGTCGATCTTGTCGCGCAGCTTCCCAAGCGCCGACGCGGCGCTCTCCGCGGCGCCCGAGGTCTTGTCCTCGAGCGATATGGCGAACGATGCGGTCTCGGGCGTGGCCATGCGTCTATTCCTTGGGCGTCAGGAGGCGGCGGATCTGCTTGAGGTCGTGCATCGCCTCGGCGAAGAGGACGGCGCCGGTGAAGGCGCGGACGTATTCGGGGTCGGTCTCCTGCGATTCGTTTCCGAGAGCTGCGAGGATGCAGGCCGCCCACTTCCCGAAGTCGTGGCGCGCCTCTCGACGCAGCTCCTCTATTTTCCCGCGGCCTCCTTGGACTTGGCGCCGGCGAGGTCGGAGATAGCGTTGGCGAGAGGCACCCACACGGCGGGGAGCTCCTCCATGATCTGCTCGAAGGTCGACACGTCCGGGTACACGAGGCACGGCCGGACGAGCTTCTCGATGGTCACGACCTTCAGGCTCTCGGCGTCCTGGAATCGCTTGAAGTGCAGGTGGTTCGCCCGCTTCACGACGATTGCGCCGAGGCGCGTCTCGACCACGGCGATCTTGGTGCCGATGGGGCCATGCTCCTGCACCGCTGCGGCGATGGCGCGCTCGTCCTTGAGCGCGCGCTCCTCGGCCTCGGCCTGCGAGCGGAGCGCCTCGATCTCGTCGCGCTCGGCCGTGCTCCTCGTGAGTTCCGCGCGCTCCGCGCGTGCCTTCTCGATGCGCGCCTTCAGTTCTTCGGCTTCGGTCATCACGGGCTCCCCTGGCTTTCGTCGAAGAGGACCAGGCCGTTGCGCCTGATCAACATGCAGTCGATCTCGATCTCATCGGAGAGCGGGTCGGGACCCTCTTCTTCCGAGGTCGTGTTCTTCGTCCAGACGCAGCGCTCGAGTTCCACCGTGATCGGCGTGTCGTCGGCCTCGATGTACTGGACGACGATCTCGAACTCGACGTCGCCGTAGGACCTGCCGTCCGACGAGCGGGCCGCCAGGGCGTCGCGGAGCGCCTGCACGCTCCCCTTCCAGCCCTTCAGCGTCACGGGGTCCACGCTGTATTTTCCGCGCGACCGGCCTCGGGGCGCTTGGTGCCGCCCCATCCCGTAGGCCTTCACCCGCTCGCGGGAATCGCTGTAGCCGATCGAGGTGAACCCGTAGTACCGATCACCGTCGATCTTTACGATGATCGAGCCCCAGGAATGCTGATTGCCGTTGACGCGAATATCGTCTGCCATGGCTCACCTATCAGGCTGCGACGACCTGGAGCGAAGGGTTGAGGAAGCCGACGTCCAGGTCGATGAACTCGGGGTAGGCGAGCGGGATCACCCGTGCCTGACCCGTCATCGTCTTGGTCGAGAGCAGGTTGTCCGTACGGGAGAGCGTGAACTGGATGTCGCTCGCCTTCGGCTTCGCGAGGAGCACGGCGCGCATGGCGGCGCGGGCACCCGATTCGATCTCAAGGGCCTCGCTCTCGAGTATGAAGCCCGTCTTCTTGTCGACGAGCACCGGCTTGTTCAGCCGGCGGATGAAGTAGGCGCGGAGCGCCTCGTGCGCGAGGTTCATCACCCGTCGGTGGGGCATGAGCTGGAAGTCGGACCCTTCAGCCGAGAAGATCCGGGGCCGGTTCACGTAGACGCCCTGGATGCCATCCCAGGTGCGGAGCACGGTGAAGCGCGCGTCGTCGAGCCCCGGGTTCACGCTCTCGTCGTGCTCGTCCGGGTTGCCATTGTCGTCCCGGATCGAGACGCCGACGAGCGAGCCGAGGTTCACGTCGGCGATGTCGATCTCCTCGCTCACCGACGCCTCGCGCGACGCGACGACGAACGAGACGGGGCGCTTGTACTTCCGTCCGCTGACGCTCGAGGTGAGCTTGCATGCGCCAGCGCAAAGGTCGCCGACGACGGTGGACTTCGCGCTGAAGATGGCGTCGACGGCGGTGAGGTACGCCGCCTCGGTCTCGTCGACATTCGGCATGCGGGCGTTGCCGATCCACGCGCGGTACTTCCCGGCTGCGGCCATCGCCGCGATCTTCAGCTCGATCAGGTCGAACGCGGTCGCGTCGATCGGACCGACGACGTGCAGGATCTCCCAGGAGGCGGCCGAGGCCTTCAGCGCGTCGAGCGCGGTGCCGAGCTCGGTGCTGTTCCAGTTCGGGGCCGTGGTGCGGAAGGTGACGACGTCGCCCGCGACGAGCGTGCCCTCGCCGAACTCGAGCGTGACGCCGCCCGAGCCCGGGATCTCGAAGGAGGTGTCCGTGCCGAGCGCGGTCACCGCCGAGAGCGTTCGCCCGCCGTCGAGCGACCACTGGAACGTGATCCCCGCCGTGCCGATCGTGCCGCCGGCGATGACCTTGAAGTAGCCCTCGTAGTCGTCGTCGGGGAGGCCCTCCGAGTCGAGCGTGACGACGCTGGTTCCCGCCACGTCGTCGTCGTCGACGGTCCCCGGATCGCCAGCCACCGTGGCGCCGGTACGCACGAGGAGCACGGGGCGCCCGTAGCGCTCGATGAAGTGGGCTGCGGCCTCGACCATCGGCCCCGAAGTGAACGTGCCCACGACGTCCTTGACGCGCGCGAAGGTCGCCGGCGTATCGAGGGGCCCCGACGACGCAGGGCCGACCAGGGCGAGGAGCTTGCCGGCGCTCGGGGGCAGCACGCCGAGGGCGCCGTCGAGCTCGGTGATCGTGACTTTGGGCTGGCTCATGATCCGGTCTCCGTGTGCTCGGTGACGTCGAGCTCCGTGGTGCTGATGTCGGCCTTCGTGTCGACGGGCGCGACTTCGAGCGGGGCGTCGGGCACCATCGCGTCGATGGCGCAGGTCACGCGCACCGCGGCGCCGTGGCGGCGCTCGAGCTTGTCGGCGAGCCACTCGGCCGAGACGACCGAGAACGTGCCCCTCGCGGCGAGGTAGGCGGCTCGATACCAGGCATCGAGGAGCGCTCGCGTCGCCTCGTACTGCTTGCGCTCGTCCTCGGGCGCCGAGGCGTCGACGGCACCGATGAGAACGAAGAAGAGCTCGCCGAGGGTCGCGAGCGAGCGCGGGTTACGGCCCGGGTTCCTGGCCGCGCCGAACGCGCCGAGCGCCCCGACCTCATCGCCGGGCACCCACACGATCCGCTTCGCGGTCGTCTTGTGCTTGGCGGGTTCGCGCCAGCCGAAGTAGCTCGCGACGTCTGCGCCCTCGAGCGCGAAGCGAGCGACGACGTCGTCGTAGAGCTTGGTCAGCGCGAAGACCGTCGCCATCACGCCCTCCCCATGATGTCGCCGAACCTCTTCGAGACGGACGCGCGGATCGCCGTCGCCCAGCGGTCGGGGATCTTGCCGATCGGGATGACCTGCCGCTGCACCTTGCCCCGCGAAAATCCGAAGTGATGGAGCACGAGGTGTTTCGCCCTGATGCGGACGATCACGGTCTTACCGACCACGCCGACGACGATGTCCTTCGCCGCGCGCGTAAGCGGCTTGCCGCCGTCGGCCTTGCGCGGCGCCCACGGGTTCCCGTCGGGATCCGTACCGGCCGCGATCTGACGATCAATCTCCTTCGCGATCGACTGCGCCACGACCGGCGCAGCATCCTCGGGGAGGTCGACGAGGATGCGGAGCCGGGCGATCCGGTCGTTCAGGACCTTGAGGCCGTTAGCCATACGAGCCTCCGCCGTTGCGATCCTCGTTGCGCCCGGTCTCCGCCTGGCCATCGGTCCAAACGTACGGCGACGCCTCCGAGTACCCGAAGGGACCGCCGCGGCTGATCCCGCTCGCCGTCGTGTCGGCGCGGAGCGGGAGATCGAAGAGGCCCTCATTCGAGTCGGCGGCCTCTTTGATCTCCTCCATCGCCGCCGCGGCGTCGGCCTTGTACTCGTCGAACTGCATGTCGCTCGGGTCGACGCCTCGCTTGAGGAAGCATCGCACCGTCACGATCCGCGCAAGCCACCCCGTCACAGCCTCGGGATACGGCGCGGCGAACGGCGTCGCGTATCGCTTCGAGAGGCGCGAGTCGATCTGCTTCGACCAGTACTCGAGTTGCGCGTCGATCCATCCTGGCGCGACAACCTCGATCGCGTCGACGGACTCCGCCGGCATCACCGTGAGGATCGCGAACGCGGCTTTGTCGAGGTAGGCCATGGATCGATCGAGAGAAGTCCCGCGCACGGCGCATGGGGAGGGGGACACCCACACGCCGCGCGCGAAGTTGTCAGGTCGCGTCGCAGCGGAAGAGCAGGTACGGGTGACCCGGCTGCACCGTGTTGCGGCCCTCGGTGAGCCACTCGAACTCGCGCTTACGGGCGAGCTCCGAGGAGGTCATCGGCCCGTTGTAGATGACCGAGAACGGCTCGCGGTTGCTGTAGATGAAGGCCCCGAGCTGGTCGCCCGTGATCTCCTCCATCATCAGGTAGTAGGTCGAGTCCGAGCCGCCGGAGAAGCCCGCGCCGAGCTCGTCGGCCTGGATGGGCTGACCGAAGCTGAGATAGCGGATGATCGCTTCGACATCGCCGGTCAGCGCGCCCGAAGCCGCGCTCTGGACGATGTTCTTGGCGTTGGTGAGTTGCACCGCGCGCGCCATGAGGGCGGGCGGAACGAGGATTCCCGCGAGACGCAGGAAGCGAGGCGTGACGCCGTTCGGCATCTTGATCGAGGCCGCGTAGGCCACCGCCTTCGCGAGGTTAGCGAGAGCAACCTCCACCGTCGTCGCGCCGCCGATCGGCAGCGCGCCCGGATAGGCTCCGCTGGCCGAGCCGGTGAAGTGGTTCGCGTAGGTGCCCGCCGAGGAATCGAAGGGATTGACCGGGTGGTCCTTCGCGAAGAACGCCTTCGTGTCGTAGGCGGTCGGGTTCGCCTTGATCGCCTCGGCAACGACCTGCTGAGGCCAGTACGCAGCGTAGGCGCCCATCTGCTTCGACCAATGCGTCGCGAGCTGGATGCCGTTGCCGTCGAGGTCCTCGAGCTGCTCCTTCTTGAGCTTCAGGCCGCCGGTGGCGCTCTCGTGCTCGAGCTCGGTCGTCTGCGAGACGATGTCCTCGAAGATCGCTTGACCGCCGCCGTGCTTGGCGTTCGGTCGCTCGATCTTCGCGGTCTCGAGGAGCCAGTTGATGCGCTCCTTCTTCGACTCCGACGTCTGAGTCTTCGCGATGCGATCCCACCAAAGATGTTTGGTGAGCCGGCTGTACTCGTCGGTCGTGATCGTTCGCATATTCGACTCGAGGTCGAACATGAATTCGGGGGTGATTGCGGGCATGGGCCGTGTTCCTTTCCGTCAGCGGCGCTCAGGCGCCCGGCTCGCCTTGCGGCCCCTGCGGACCCTGGATTCCGATGGAGAGAGCCATCTCGACGAGGACGCCCGCGGAGCTCACGCCCCACACGCGGCCGGCGATCGAGTGGCCCGTCGCGTCCCCGGTGACCGTCTCGGAGTCGAGGAGGTAGCAGACGCTGCCGACGTCGGCGGCGACCACCGGGGTATCGGCGTCGTTGGCGAACCGGTCTACCCAGATCTCTCTGAAGAGCTGGACGCGAACCGTCTTGGTTCCGTCGCCCGTTAGATCCTGCTCGAAGTAGCCGATCGGGAGGAGGCTCGCGTCCTCCTTCGACTTCACGAGCGTCCCGGTGTCCAGGTCGATGCAGGCGATGTGGCCCTTCTCGACGACCTCGGCGCTCGTCAGAACGCCTTCGTAGTAAGACCACGCCTCGCGTCGCCTCATTCGCTGCGCCATGGCGTCACGCTCCCTTTCCGGTCACGGGCACGGGGGCGCCGAGGACCAGCTTGTTTCCGTCTTCGACGATGCCGGGCTTCGTCGCGACGAGGCCCATGCGGCGGTCGAGGTCGGCCTTTGCCTCGGGCGCGAGGCGCGAGGCGCTTCCATCGCCCTGGCCTTGGCCGCGCGTCGCGCCGACCACGGCCGTCGAGGCGGCCCGCCGAGCGACGCCCTGCGGGATCTTGGCGATGGCCTTCTTCACCACCGCGAGCGGCTCGGTCTTGAGCCACTCGACCGTCTCGACCGGCAAGTCTGGACGGGACGCGAGGAGCTTGCCGCGCTCCTCGGCCTCTTCCTTGGCGGCGAGCTTCGCCTCGAGGCTCGCGACGCGCGCGGAGAGCCTGATCGCGGTCGACGCGGCGGAGGCCTTCGCCTCCTCCTTGTCGTCGTCCTCTTCGGCGCTCGCGCTCTCGTCGTCGTCCTTCGACGGCGGCGGCTCGCTGTCGTCGTCGCCCTCGGCCTCCGCCGCGTCGGAGTCGTCCTCCATGGCGGCGAGCATCTTGCGCGCCATCTTCGCGTTCTCGTCGTCGCCCTCCGCGGCCTTGCGGAGCTTCGCGACGCCGTCTTCGTAGTCGGTATCGGCCATGACCTGCTCTCCTGTCATCCGCTCCGCGGATGCGACGGTTCCGCTCGCCACCTGTGCGAGCACCTCATCGAACGTGGCGATCTCGTCAGCGAGACCGCGCGCGACGGCTTCCGCGCCGTGAAAGACGCCGGCCTGCATCGCGCGGATGTCGTCCACGTCGAGCTTCCGGCTCTCGGACACGTGCGCGAAGAAGACCTCGGCGAGCCCGTTGACTCGCTTCTGCGCCGCGGAGAGCGCGTCCTCGCTCGTGACCGTATGCGGGTTGCCGTCGGTCTTCCGCGCGCCGCTGGCGACCAGCGAGAAGCGCACCCCGAACATCGCGTCTTGCGCCGTGGCGTCGACGAGCGCGTCGATCACGCCGATCGAGCCAACGAACCCCGTCTCTGGCACGTAGATGCGCTCCGCTGCGCAGGCGAGCGCGTAGGCGGCCGAAGTCGCCTGGCCGTCGACGTACGCGTAGAGCGGCACGCCGGCTTCCTCGGCCATCGCACGGATCTCGCGCGCCGTATCGAAGCAGCCCGAGACGACGCCGCCGGGCGAGTCGATCGAGAGGACGATCGCGCGCGGCCGTTGCTCGATGGCGCTCGCGACCCGCGACTTGATCGCGTCGTAACTGTCGAAGCACCATCCGGCGTGGTGTTCCAGTGGCCCGCGCACGTCGACGATCGCGACGTCGTCCACCGTTCGCGCCGACGGCTCCGCCACATCGAAGACGAGGCCGAACGCCTGCGGGGCGAGCGCGAGGATGCCGTGTGGCGCGTAGCGCTGGCGCCTCATGCGGCCTCCGGAATGGGTTCGGCGCCGTCAGCATCGGGCACGAGCTGCAAGCGCGGCTTGCGGCCCGTCACGGGCACGCCGAAGCGAGTGGCGAGCGCCTGGGCGTCGACCTCGATCCCCTGCGCTGCGAACGCCTTCGAGAGCGTGTCGACGGCGGTCGCGACGGTGACGAGCGCGGAGGCCTCCGAGTTGCGATCCTTCGGCGGCTGCACGTCCCACTCGACAACCGCGCCGCCCTCGAGCGCCTCTTCGCCGAAGCGCTCCGCAATCCACTGCGGGAGCCCCTGCGTGTTGAGCGTGTACGCGAGCGCGTCGGCCGTGGCCTTGATGAGGTCGGCGCGGATGCTCTTGTGGATGTCGCTGTTCTGGAAGCCTGCGCCGCCGTCGGTGGTCACGGTCTGCCCGGCCACCGCGATCGTCATCTCGCTGTTCTGATCCGCGATCGTCTCGCGGAAGGAGTCGGCGCCGCGGCCGTTGCTCTCGAGGAGCTTGACGTCATAGCCCGGCGTGAGCCCGAAGACGGTGTTCACGCCCCAGGCCATGACCTGGCGGAACCAGGACTGCTTTTGCTCTTCCGACCCACCCTGCGGGGCCACAGCGACGCGCGCCGGGTTCGCGAGCTTCGCCTCCCAGTTGTCGCGGTGGAGCGCAGCGTGCTCCTTGCGGATGTACGCGCGGCCGATGGCGCGCCATAGACCGTTCTGCCACGGCGCGAGCCGTCCACCCGGCGTGTGCAGAATCCACCGGCCATCCCCAGGGGTGATCGGCAGGAGGCCAGCGACGGACCGGAAGTACCAGCGGTTCTCGTCCCATCGGTAGGTGAGGAACTCGGGGTCGAGGCGGACAAAGACCGGATAGTCCCGGCCCTCGACCGGCACGAGCTCGCCCACGCCCACGCCGAGGAGGACGCCGTCGGCGGCGAGGAGCTCGAGCTCGCTCGCGGGGAACATCTCGTCGAAGACGCTTCGCGCGAGATCACGGCCGGCCTCGAGCGCTGAGACGATCTCGTTGGCGCCTCGGAATCGCTTAGGGAGCCGTACGAGTCCGCCCGTGCGCGTCGAGAGCACGCCAGCGAGCACTCCGTCCTTGCGAGCGGAGCGCATGAGGCGCGCGGCGCCAGCGAGGTGCCCCGCGTCCGCGTTGTGCTCCGCGGCCTCGAGGTCGCTTAGATACCAGCGCGTCTGCGAGAACGGGATCGGCTGGAGCTGACCGCCGAGTTGCTCCCGGAGCGCCTCGATTTGAGGGGAATCGAGCGACGGGAGGCCCGATGGCGCGGCCGAGTAGGTCGACACGCCGAGGAGAGCCGCAATCCGTTCACGCCATCCCACGCATTCACGGTGGCACACGTATGCGTGTCACCCGGCGAACTTCGTTCGTTCACCGGCCCGGTGAACGGTGAACGGAGCGACGTTCACGCCATGATTCTCGGGGTATTCCGAAGGTGAACGCCAGCGCGCGCTTTGCCCGATCGGACGGAGCCTTCCTCCCGGATGCCCACTCCGACACGGACGATGGCGTCGCGCCGATCTTCTCTGCGACGACGCGAGCCGTGGTCCTCTGGAGTAGCGCGAGAAGCGCTCGCCGGCCCTGGGTCACCGGCGCCCCCAGAAGTCAGCGCTCGCATACGGATCGAGGCTCGGCCCCGGACCGTCATCGTCGTCTGCCTCGGGCGCGTTGCCCTTCGGGCTCTCGTCACGGAGCGAGATCGGTTCCCAGCAGGCGAGCGCAAGCGCGTCGTAGCGGTCCGGCGAGCGGCCGAGCTCCTTCCGGAGCCGATCCTTCCGCGTGACCTTGAGGCGCCCGTTCGCATGCTGCTCCCACTCGAGCGCGTGGAGCTCGCCGGCGAGCTTGACGTCCTCCGGGATGGCCCCGCCGTCCCGGAACCACGCCTCGAGGTTTGCTGCGAGCGCGTCACGCTGGCGGTCGTAGACCATCGGCTGCCGGTGCGCTCGGTCGGAGGCGCGCACGGCGACGAGCTCGAAGGCGCCCCGGTTGCGCTCGCAGAAGTCACGAGCGATGCCGTACAGGCTTGAGCCGATGGAGCCCTCGCGGTCGAGCACGACGACGGGGATCTCCCTCGTCGCCTTGTGCTTGTTGACGAGCGCGATGAGGTGGACGAGGTGCGCCTCGTCGGTGAGACCCCGGTGCGCCACGAGTTCGATCAGCTTGCACCCTCGTCGCACAGCGAAGACCGTCTCGTCCCCGCTACCCTGCGGGCCGGCCGGGTCGAGGCCGATGAAGAGCCGCCCGATCTCCGGAGTCTCGTGCCACCGCTGCTCCGCTTGCTCGATCGCGTGCGTCGAGAAGATCTTGCCGTCTTCGGAGAGCGCGAACTCTCCCTTGACGCGGATCTTGTACAGCGGGGAGTCCTCTCCCCACTCCTGCCTCTTCTCCTCGATCCACGCGCGTCCAGCGAGTCCGGGAACCACGGCGCGGCCGGCGGCTACGTTGGGCGTCTCCTCCGAAGAGACCGTGATGCAGTGGTAGAAGGCCCGCTTCGAGTGGAAGGCCTCGAAGAACTCGCCCGTGGTCTTCGTCGGGTTCGACATCATCACGATGCGCGCGCCCGCTGCACGGTTGCCCTCGATCGCCTCGAAGATGGCCGGCGGCACGCCGGAAGCCTCGTCGATGAGGTAGAGCAGGTTCGCGCCAGAGATGCCGGCGACGGCTTCGGCCTCGCGCGCGGTGAAGCCGAAGACCTCGCGGAAGTCGGGGCTCTTGAGTCCGGTGCGGGCGAGCTCGCCGATGTCGCCTTCGATGAGCGCGGAGTGAGGGCACGGCCGCGGGATCTCGCGATCCTCCGGATCGGCCGTCTTGCACGCGAGGCATTTACCCGCGCGCGAGCGCACCATCTTCAGCTCGCGCCAGAGGATCTGGTCGACCTGCCGCGCCGTCGTCGACGACATGATCGCGCGCGCGTTCGGGAAAGAGCAGTAGTACCAGAGCGCGAGCATCGCTGCGCTCATCGACTTCCCGCACTTGTGGCCCGACGAGACGGCGACGCGCATGTTGTCGCGCACCGACTCGAGGATCTCGACCTGCTTCGCCCAGGGCTCGATGCCGAGGATCTCCCGGCAGAAGGCCACCGGGTCATCGCGGTAGCGGTCCGACGGGAAGCGGATACGAGTCGTCTCCTCGAGCTGCTGGAGGATGGCCTCGCGGAGGTCCGCGGCGCCCGTGAGGCGCTCAGCCTTCTGGCGGATGCGACGGCGGACGGGCGTTGCGGTCGACGTGGTCACGAGGCCTCGGCCCCTTCCACGCGCTCGAGCGCCTCCGCGACATCCCGCGCCGCGTCCGGGTGGCGCTTCAGCGCCTCGAGCACCGCGGCCTTGAGCCGCCGCCAAAACGGGTGCGACCGGACGACCTTGTCCTCGAGGAGCTCGTTCTCGCGCTCGAGGCGCGCCTTGATCGCGAGGAGCTTGCCGACGCTGTCGGCGAGACGCACCGCCACCGACGGCTCGACGTCTTGCCCCTGCAGGGCATAGAGGTGCGTGAGTTGCTCTTCCACCTCCTCGAGCGTCGTCGGCTTGCCGGATGGCGCTGGCCGCGGCGCCTGGACCCGATGCGTGGGCGACTGAGGCCTCGTGGAGCCTGTAGACGGCCGGAGGTCCCAGTCGCCCGGATCGATGCCGTACGCGTCACGGAGAGCGCCGCGCGGGCCGGGCCCGGGCGTCTTCACGCCGCTTCGCCAGTAGCTCACGACTGTCTTGCCGACGCCGCACCGCTCCGCGATGGTCGAGAGCGAGTCGGGCACCTCGAGGAGACGCCGTTGGCCTTCGGTGCGCGGCCCGTTCACCATCGGTGAACCCGTGGACCCAGCGTTCACTGTGGCTCCGCGCGCGCGCGACGTGTTACGGTTTTTGGCTGGAATCTTGGCCATTTCCGTTCACCTCGCCCCTTTTGGGGACCTGTCCGGACCACTTTCTCGAC
>JBIQMO010000014.1:0-42474 GCA_044463245.1 Gemmatimonas aurantiaca | reverse complement strand
GCGCACGCGTGCTCGCGGGCAGCTCGAGCAACGGAACCGAGCTCCCGCTCGCCTGGGCATGCGCGCCCGGCGAGATCAGGCAGGCCGCAGTGGCGGCCAGGATGGCGATTCGGCGCATGGCTATAGGGTTTACTATAGCATCCGGTAGCGGAGGTAGCCAGATACAGCGAGCGGGAGGGGTCAGGTCTTACATCGTGCATCGGGCTGTAGAGCAGCCCGATGCACGATGTAAGACCTGACCCCTCCGGTACCATCCCACCCCCACCGTAGGCAAAGCGGCCTCTGGCCGCGTATTATTAGTGATTGCGCCTCGCCAGAGCACCGGCGCGCCACCCTCCGCGAACCAGATGTCATTCGTCCATCTCCACTGTCACTCAGAGTATTCGCTCCTAGATGGCGCCAACCGGATCGCCGACCTGATCCACCGGGCTCAGGAGCTCGAGCAGCCGGCGCTGGCTATCACCGACCACGGTAACCTCCACGCGGCGTGGGAATTCCAGGAAAAGGCGCGCAAGTCTGGCATAAAGCCCATCATCGGGATGGAGGCCTACGTCGCGCCGGGCGACCGGCGCGAGAAGGCGAGACCGCGTAACGGCGGGAAGCCCTACTACCACCTCGTGCTTCTCGCCCGTGACGCCACGGGCTACCGGAACCTCGTCAAGCTCTCCTCGCTCGCCTACACCGAGGGCTTCTACTCCAAGCCGAGGGTCGACCGCGAGCTCCTCGAGCGCTACAACGAGGGGATCATCGTCTCATCCGCCTGCCTCGCGGGCGAGATCGCCACGCACCTCATGGCGGAGCACTACGACGAGGCGAAGGCCGTTGCGGCGTGGTACGCCGAGGTCTTCCCGGGCCGCTACTACCTCGAGGTCCAGGCACACGACGCGGGCGGGCTGCAGTCGAAGCTCAACGAGCGCGTCTTCGCGCTCGCGTCCCAGGTGGGATTGCCGGTGGTCGCCACCAACGACGCGCACTTCCTGCGCGACGTGGACCACGACTCGCACGACATCCTCCTCTGCATCGGCCTGGGGAAGGATCGCAACGACCAGGACCGCCTGCACTACGACAACGGGCTGTACTTCAAGAGCGCGCCCGAGATCGCCGAGATCTTCCCCGACCACCCCGAGGTCCTCGAGAACACGCTCCGCGTGGCCGACGAGGTGGACGTCGTCTTCGAGAAGAAGTACCACGTCCCGTCGTTCCCCCTTCCCGAAGGAGTCGCGAGCGAGAACGAGCTCCTCGTCCGCCTCGCCAGCGAGGGAGCGCGCGAGCGCTACGGCGACCCGCTCCCCGAGCGCGTGCAGGAGCGGCTCGACTACGAACTAGGCGTCATCACCAAGACGGGGTACGCGGGCTACTTCCTCATCGTGCACGACTTCATCAAGGCGGCGCGCGATCGCGGAATCCCGGTGGGACCTGGGCGCGGCTCGGCGGCCGGATCGATAGTCGCCTACTCGCTTCGCATCACCGACGTCTGCCCACTGGAGTTCGATCTCCTCTTCGAGCGCTTCCTGAATCCGGAGCGCGTCTCGATGCCCGACATCGACGTGGACTTCTGCTTCGAGCGCCGCGGCGAGGTGATCGACTACGTCCGCCAGAAGTACGGGCGCGACGCGGTGGGACAGATCATCACCTTCGGGACGATGAAGTCGCGCGCCGTGGTGAAGGACGTGGGTCGCGTGCTCGGCTTCACCCCGCAGGAGACCGACCAGCTCGCGAAGCTGATCCCCAACCAGCCGAACTTCTCGCTCACGGTGAAGGAAGCGATCGCGCAGATCCCCGAGGTGAAGCAGCTCTACAGGAACGACGAGCGGTACAAGCAGCTCCTCGACTACGCGATCGCGCTCGAGGGACTCTCGCGCCACGCGGGCGTGCACGCCGCTGGCGTAGTCATCGCCCCCGGTCCGCTCGACGAGTACGTACCCGTCTGCACGCAGAGCTCGAAGGGCGCGGGTAGCAACGGCGACGACGAGACGGTGGTGGTCACGCAGTACGACATGACCTACCTCGAGAAGGCCGGGATGCTCAAGATGGACTTCCTCGGCCTCACGACTCTCACCGTGCTGCACGACGCGCTCGAGGCGATAAAGGCGCGTCACGGAGTGGAGATCGACTTCGCGAAGCTCGGCCTCGACGACGAGGAGACGTACCGGATGCTCCGCTCGGGACGCACGGCGGGCGTGTTCCAGTTCGAGTCTCCACTCGCCACCGACGTGCTCCGCAGCATGCGCTGCGACCGCTTCGGCGACCTCGTGGCATCCAACGCACTGCTCCGCCCCGGTCCCCTCGACACCGGGATGCACAAGGTCTACATCCGCCGCAAGCGCGGTGAGGAGCCGGTGACCTACGCGCTCCCCGAGCTCGAGCCGATCCTGCAGGAGACCTTCGGCGTCATCACGTACCAGGAGCAGGTGATGCGCCTCGCGCAGACCGTCGCGGGGATCTCGCTCTCGGAAGCGGACGTGCTCCGCAAGGCGGTGGGGAAGAAGAACGCGGAGCTTATCCGCGAGGAGCTCGGGAAGTTCGTCGAGAAGTCGGTCGCTCGCGGCTTCGACCGCGGCATCGTGGAGGACCTCGCGGGGCAGATCGAGACGTTCGGGCGCTACGGCTTCAACAAGTCGCATTCAGTCGCCTACTCCGTAGTCGCTTTCCGCACCGCGTACCTCAAGGCGCACTACCCGGCCGAGTTCATGGCCGCGCTGCTGAGCTCCTGCATCGGCGACTCCGACGGCGTGGTGAAGTACATCAACGAGGCCCGCGAGATGGGGCTCGAGGTGCTCGCGCCGGACGTGAACGAGTCGGGGTACAAGTTCACCGTGGTAGGCGACAAGCGCATCCGCTTCGGGCTCGGCGCCATCCGCAACGTGGGTCGCACCGCGATCGACTGTATTCTCGCCGCGCGGCGCGATGGTCCCTTCACGTCGCTCTTCGACCTGTGCGAGCGGCTCGATCTCCGCTCGTGCAACAAGCGCGTGTTCGAGGCGCTCATCGGCTCCGGCGCGCTCGACGGACTGGGATCCCACCGCGCGCAGCACCTCGCCGCGCTCGACTCCGCGCTGCAGGAAGCGGCGCTCAAGCAGGAGGAGATCGCCAGCGGCCAGGGCTCGCTCTTCGGCGACATGGGAGCGGAGGAATCACAGTCCTCGCACATCGGCCACACGCTCCCCAACGTCCAGCCGTGGACCGACAGCGAGCGCCTCGCGCGCGAGAAGGAGATACTCGGCTTCTACATCTCCGGCCACCCACTCGAGCCCTTCCGCATGGAGGTCGAGATCTTCGCCTCGCACACGGTGTCGAAGCTCGGCACGTGGACCGACCAGCCGATCACCCTCGGCGTGGTCGTGACCAACATCAAGCGCCAAGTCAGCAAGCGCACCGGCGCCGAGTTCGCGCGCTTGACAGTGGAGGATTTCACCGGATCTTCAGAGGTGCTGGTCTTCCCGGAGGCGTGGACGCTCCTGGCCGACCGTATCAGAGCCGATGTCCCGATACTGCTCAAGGGTGGCTACTCGAAGCGCGACCAGGGTGTCGAGAACCCCACTTTCATCGTGGAGTCGGTGACTCCGTTCGTGGAGCTGCGCGCCATGGGCAACGTGGCCGTCTCCATCGAGCTCACCGCCGGTGCTTCGATATCGGCCGAAGTCATGCATGACGTGAAGGAGATGGTGATGGTCCACGCCGGCTCCGCACCGCTCGAGCTGCGCTGGAACGACGGGAAGGGCACCCCCGCGCGGCTGCGCTCCCGCAGTCTGCGGATCGCGGTCACTAACACTGCACTCAACGACTTGCGGGCGCTGCTCGGCGAAGACCGGGTACGTCTGGTGAGAGGAAGCTGAGATGGCCAGCCCCACAATGGATTTCGAGAAGCCGATCGTGGAGTTGGAGCGGCAGATAGAGGAGCTCAAGAAGACGGCCGGGAAGCGCCATCTCAGCGTGGACGTGGAGATCGCGCCGCTCGAGCGCCGCCTCGCCGAGCTGCGTTCCGAGGTCTACAGGAATCTCACGCCCTTCCAGAAGGTGCAGGTCGCGCGGCACGTGCGCCGCCCCTTCACCCTCGACCACATCCAGCTCGCCTTCACCGACTTCATCGAGCTGCACGGCGACCGCCTCTTCCGCGAGGACGCCGCGATCATCGGCGGCTGGGCGCGGCTCGACGGAGAGACGGTGATGGTCATCGGCCAGCAGCGCGGTCGCGACACGAAGGAGAACCTGAAGCGCAACTTCGGGATGCCGCACCCCGAAGGCTACCGCAAGGCACTCCGCCTCATGAAGCTCGCCGAGAAGTTTCACGTGCCGGTGATCACGCTCATCGATACCACCGGCGCCTGGGCCGGGCTCGGCGCCGAGGAGCGCGGACAGAGCGAGGCGATAGCGCGCAACCTCTTCGAGATGAGCCGCCTCGAGGTGCCGGTGGTCGCCACGGTGATAGGCGAGGGAGGTTCCGGCGGCGCGCTCGCGCTCGGCGTGGCCGACCGGGTTCTCATGTTCGAGAACTCCGTGTACTCGGTGATCTCCGTGGAAGGGTGCGCCGCCATCCTCTGGAAGGATGGGAAGAGCCCCGAGATGAAGGAGCGCGCGGCATCGGCCATGCGCATCACCGCGCAGGACCTTCTGGAGCTGGGGGTGATCGACGAGATCATCCCCGAGCCGCCTGGTGGCGCGCACGCCGATCACGAGGCAACCGCGCGATCGCTGCAGGAAGCGCTCATTCGCAACCTGGATGGCCTGCGACGCTACAAGCCCGACAAGCTCGTGCGCCGGCGTCGCGAGAAATACCTCAAGATGGGGCAGTACGCGGAGTAGCCATGGCGCATCTGGTCGAAGTCGCCTTCAAGGGAAACCGCAAGGATTTCTATCTCTGGGACGGGGAGGAGATTCCGCGTGTCAACTCGTCGGTCATCGTCGAGGCCGACCGTGGCGAGGACCTGGGACGCGTGCACGCGGTGGGCGAGCTCGCCGAGCGTCGCTGCATCGGCTGCTCGCACGGCTGCGGGAGCGAGCAGCCGCGACTCCGGATGCTCCGCACCGCCAGTCGCGATGACGAGCACCGCGCCGCCGAGCTGCGCGCGCAGGACGAGGACGTTCGCCGCAAGGCGATGGAGCGCGTGAAAGCGCACGGCCTCGTGATGAAGGTGTCGGACGCCGAGTGGCAGTGGGACAGGAAGAAGCTCACCTTCTACTTCACCGCCGAGAAGCGCGTGGACTTCCGCGCGCTCGTGCGCGACCTCGCCTCGACCTTCCGCACTCGCATAGAGCTCAAGCAGATCGGTGTGCGCGACGAGGCCAGACGGCTCAGCGGCATCGGCCGCTGCGGCCGCGAGTACTGCTCGGCGTCGTGGCTCCCCGAGCTGCGTCCGGTGAACCTGCAGGTCGCCAAGGACCAGCGGCTCTCGCTCAACCCTTCGCAGATCTCCGGCGCCTGCGGGCGGCTCATGTGCTGCCTCCGCTACGAGCACGAGTTCTACGTGCAGAGCCGCAAGCGATTCCCCAAGGAGGGGAAGATCCTCGTCACCGCGAACGGCGAGGAGCAGGTGGTCTCGAACGACATCTTCGGCGACCGCGTGACACTGCGTAACGCGGAAGGAGACATTCGCGTCGTCCCGCTCGCGGAGCTCAAGGCGGCCATCGAGCGGCGCGGCGTAGGTGCGGCCGTTACTCAGCGCAGAGCACGCGAGGAGATGGACGGCAACGCGGTGCCCGATCCCGATGAGGAAGGAGAGCTCTCCGCGGATGAACTCTCCGTGCAGGACGCCACTCCCCCCCACGAGCTGACGGGGCGCCGCTCTGCATCGCTCACCGACCGCGCTCCAGGGGAGCGGCGTCCACGTCGTACGCGCGGCCGGCGCGGAGGCCGGCGCCACCGCGGCGGCGACACCGGCGACTCGCCCACATCCACCCCTCGCGACCGCGGCAGGCAGTCCGACCGCGGAGAGCCCGAGCACCCGAACGAGGATTAGTGTCCCGATTCTTCATAACGACGGCCATCGACTACTCCAACGGCGAGCCCCACCATGGCCACGCCTACGAGAAGATCGGAGCCGATGCCATCGCCCGCTATCACCGCCTGCGCGGCGATGACGTCTGGTTTCTGATCGGGATGGATGAGCACGGACAGAAGGTCGCGCAGACGGCGGCCGCACAGGGAGTGACTCCGCCCGAGCTCGTGGAGCGCATCGCGGCGAGCTTCCAGGCGATGTGGAAGCGGCTCGGCATCTCGAACGACCAGTTCATCCGCACCTCGGCGCCCGAGCACCACGCCGGAGTGCGAGAGCTCCTCGATCGTATCTTCTCGCACTCACCCGACGACTTCTACGAGAAGTCGTACGAGGGGTGGTACTGCGTGGGGTGCGAGTCGTTCAAGCAGGATGCGGAGATCGTGGACGGGAAGTGCGTGCTGCACCCCACGCGCGAATTGCAGTGGGTGGAGGAGCGGAACTGGTTCTTCCGCCTCTCGCGCTACCGCGATTTTCTCCTCGATCACATCGAGAAGAACCCCGACTTCCTCCAGCCCGAGAGCCGGCGCAACGAGATCCTGAGCCTGCTGCGGCAGGGACTCGAGGACATCTCCGCCAGCCGCTCGCGCTTCACATGGGGAGTGCCCTTCCCCCGTCCCACCAGCGACGGCGAGCAGCAGACCACGTACGTGTGGTTCGATGCGCTCCCCAACTACTGGACCGCTACGCGCTTCCCCGGCTCGCGCGCCGCGTGGCCGGCGCAGCTCCACGTGATCGGGAAGGACATCACCCGCTTCCACACCGTGATCTGGCCCGCGATGCTCCGCTCCGCAGGGCTCGCGCTCCCCGAGCGCGTCTTCGCGCACGGCTTCGTCCAGTACGCGGGAGAGCGCTTCAGCAAGAGCGCGGGCGTGAAGCTCGACCTCTCGGAGGCCATCGACCGCTTCGGCGCGGATGCGTTCAGGTACTTCCTCCTCCGCGAGGTTCCCTTCGACGCCGACGGGAACTTCTCCTGGGAGCGCTTCGAGGAGCGCTACACCGCCGACCTCGCGAACGCCTTCGGGAATCTCGCCAGCCGCACCGCGGCGATGATCGAGAAGTACATGGGCGGCACGGTGCCGAACGTGGACGTGGCGCAGATCGCGCGCTCCGCACCGTGGATAGAGACGGCGCAGAGCGAATACACGATCGCCATGGACCGGCAGCTCCTGCACGAGGCGCTCGCCGCGGTGTGGCGGGCGGTGGCGCGAACGAACGAGTACGTGGACCGGCAGGCGCCGTGGAAGCTCGCGAAGGATCCGGCGCAGCGCGCGGAGCTCGAGCTCACGCTCGCCACGCTCGCCTGGTCGCTTGCCTGGTTCGCGGTCATGACCTTCCCCTTCATCCCGGGTAAGGCAGCACGCCTCTGGGAAATGCTCGGCGCTCCGGACACGCTCGGTGACTTCGTGTGGCGGCCGGGCGAGCGATCCACGATCATCTCTCCGGCCGGCTGGCGCGTCACCAAGGGCGAAGCGCTCTTCCCGAAGGAGGAGAAGCAGCACCACTGAGCACGCCCCTGGTACCAGGCGCGGTCCCTCGCCATCATGTTGGATTGCGTCTTCAGGGAGCAGTCCTTACCTTAAAGTAAGGACTGCCTACGGAGGTAAGGAATGCCCAGAAGCACACTCACCAGCAAGGGCCAGATCACCCTGCCCAAGGCCGTGCGTGAGGCGCTCGCCGTACATCCCGGCGATACCCTGTCCTTCCTCGTCCACGACGATGGAACTGTCACTGTGGAGGCGGAAACCCTGGATATCCTCCAGCTCCGCGGCGCCGTGAAGCCGGCCAGGCGGGGTGTGACTGTCGAGGACATGAACGAAGCGATCCGCCGCTCCGCCGCCCGCAAGTGATCGCGCTCGACACCAACGTCCTGGTGCGCTTCCTCGTCGAGGACGACGAAGCACAGAGTGCGGCCGCGGCCGCCCTGATCGAAGAGACCCTCTCGCGAGAAGAGGGTCTCTTCATTTCCGACATCGTGATGTGCGAGACGGTCTGGGTACTCGGCACGGCTTACCGAGTGAGGAAGCCGGAGATCGTCGCGATCCTCCGCGACCTCCTGCGCGCGAAGCAACTCGTCTTCGCGGCCCCCGACCAGCTTTCGCGCGCGCTCGCCGCGTACGCATCCGGGCGCGGCGACTTCTCCGACTACCTCATCCGCGAGCACGCGCGCGCCGCCGATTGCGACCAGGTGGCCACCTTCGACCGCGCGCTCCTCGGCGAATCCGGATTCACCGAGCCGGGAGCGCCGCGCCGCGGACGCTAGTCGCGGCCCTCCCCCAGCAGCAGACGCGCGGTGAAGCCATCTACCCTTCGGCCGCGCTTCTCGTTCTGGCCGTTCACCCAGAGGAGCTGCAGCGCGCCCTCGCCCTCCCCTTCACTCGACGGTACGTACATCTCGCGCTGCGGCACCCGCTCGCGGAACCCGGCTCCTCCCCGCGCCACGACGCTCGAATCGAGCGAGTCGAGGATGGGCGCCAGCGCGAAGCTCAGTATCCGCCCCTCACCGCCCGTGACGGTGACCCGCTGCGCGGCGCTGTCGTACGCCACGCGCAGCGTGTCGGCTCCCACCGCAACCACGCTGTCGTGCTTGTTGATGGTCACCATCCATGCGAAGCCGCGAATTGCGACGGCGCTGCTCTCGTCCGCATGGTAGCTGAAGAAGCCTGGACGCGGTGCACCTTCGAGCCCCCAGCGCGAGTAGTCGAGCGACGCCGCCGTCATGATCGCCTTGCCGAGTGAGTCGAAGCGGTAGCGCAGCGAATCGGGGAGCACCACTCCACCGGGCAGCGCGCCTCCGAACGCGCGCGCGATCGGCGCGCGCGCGCGATGCTCGATGAGGAAGTAGAGCGCGGCACTCGCCTGCACCTCCGCGGGGGTCACGACCCCCGGCGAAGGCGTTGCGCGCGCGGCCGCGATCTCACGCTCGAGTCGCGCGGCCTGACTCGCGACCGCGCGGTGCGTGGCGCCGAGCGGCCCGTAAAGTGTCACGAGAAGCAGCAGCGCGAGCGAGAGCGGGATGATGCGGATCCCATGCTCGCGCCGCACGGTGAAGAGCACCGAGATCGCGAGCAGCCAGATGCCGAGCACCAGCCCCAGGTAGCGCAGCTCGGTGAGGCCGTACGGCGCGATGCGCTTGAAGAAGGCCACGAGAAGCATCACCGCGGCGGGGATGAGCGCTATGAAGAGCCAGCGCCTGTAGGTGCGGATCCACCCCTCGCCGGGATCGTCGCGCAGCGGATGTACCAGCAGAAAGCCGAGCATCCCCGCCACTGACACGCTGCTCACCAGGTAACCGATCCAGCCGCTCGGCCACTCGCTCGTGACGATGATCTTCACCAGATACGCGAGCAGTATCAGCAGGTACACCGCCACGAGCGGCGTGAGGACGTACTGGGTGAAGATCTTGAGCGCTCGGGGGTACTCGCGGTCGGCGACGAGCGCCGGGACTTCCTGTGGAACTCCCGCGAGGAAGATCCACGTGTTGCCGATGAAGGCGATCACGAACCAGAGGCGCAGATACGCATCGTCAGGCACGTCCAGGCCGAAGAGCTTGTCGAGCGCCTGCAGCGCCACCGCGAGCCCCACGAAGAGCACCGCCGAGAAGATCACGGCGCGGAGAAAGCTCAGGAAGAGATGCCGGTTGTACTGCCAGAACACAGCGTCCTCGCGCCTCCCCATGAGGGGGAGGAACGCTACCGCGAGATGCAGCGCCGCGGCGAGCTGGAAGTAGCGTATCGCATCGTGCTTCTGGTCGATCCCGGGCCACGCGAAGAAGAAGCCCGCGAGGAGCGCCACCGCCACGACGATAGCGAGCGACAGCTTCGCGAACGACCACCGGTGCACTTCGCTCAGGAGAGTGAGCGCGAAGGAGAGCGGGATCCCGAGCACCGCGACCATTGCCGCGCGGGCCCACGCGTCGTCGGCGCCGTGCGTAGTGGCGACGATGGCGCAAACCGCTGCCGCGACTCCGGCGAGGAGCGGGTACGGGAAGCGCGCGAGCACCTCTCTCGCGCGCGCTACGAGGTTGGAGAGCGACGGAAATCGCATCTGGGCCGCGCCGGTTGGGGTCCGGGGAATATCACACCCGGCGAGCACGTCTGGCAGCGGTTGCGCTCGGGCCACAGCTGCAAACTTTCTTGGCGCTTCGGCGGCGCTTCGGCGACATGTGAGCGACGTTACATCGGGTGTGCGCAACCCGTCTCTAGGTGGAGCACGAAGGAACCCTCAGCACCGGAGCCCACGCATGCCACCGCAGCGCCGCTGGACCCTGATGTTAGTGCCCGACGGGTGCGGGAACGCTCGTACCCTGTCGTTCTCCGAGCGCACCGCACGACGCATCGCGGCCGCTGCCTCCGGTGTGGGATTCGTGGTACTGGTTGGATCCGGCGTGCTGGTAGGCCGGCTCTCCGCGGCATCCACGCACGGAGTCCCGCTCGTGGGCGAGACTCCCGCGGCGCTCCAGGCGCGCCTCGATTCCCTCGCCGACACCATCACCGCTCTCGCGCGACGCGACGAGCAGATCCGGCTCCTGGCCGGGCTCCCCACGGGGAGCGAAGCGAGCGAAGAGGACTTCCTGCGCGGCACGCTCACCGGATCGGGCGGCACGGCGATGGGAGCACTCGCGATGGATGCGGTGCCCGACGTGAGTGGGATGATCCGGCGAGCCAATCTCCTCGCCGCGAGCTTCGCCGAGGTGACGGACACTCTGCAGAAGAACGTCGAAAAGCTGCGGAGCATCCCGTCCATCATGCCCACGGCGGGCTGGCTCTCGAGCGCGTTCAGCCGCTCGCGCTTCCACCCGATCCTCCACCACGCGCGCCCGCACGAGGGGATAGACGTGGCCGCACCGATGGGCGCGCCAATCGTCGCGCCTGCCGCCGGCACTGTGACGCTCGTGGCCAGGCAGAACGGCTACGGCAACGTGCTGGAGATCGACCACGGCAACGGGATAGTCACCAAGTACGCGCACTGCTCGCGCATCGTCGTGAAGAAGGGACAGCGCGTGCAGCGCGGCGAGATCGTCGCCAACGTCGGGAGCACGGGCCTCGCCACCGGGCCGCACCTGCACTACGAGATCCACGTGCACGGGAAGGTGGTGAACCCGCTCACCTACGTCCTTCCGGGCGACGCGATCCCGGATTAACGCCGCGCCGCCAGCGCGGCCCTGAGCGAGGGCGCGGGATCGATCGCGTTCCCCCACTTCCCGATGTGGATCTCGAAGTGGAGGTGCGGTCCCCATCTCGCGGCGTTCCCCGAATCGCCCACGTACGCGATCACGTCGCCGGCCGCTACTCTGTCGCCGTTCTTCAGGCCGCGCGCGTACGCGTAGCGCGGCTCTCCCGCATCGTCGCGCGTGCCCGGGTTGTCGTTGTTGAGGTGGGTGTAGAAGTAGAGGTTCCCATCATCACCGCGCAGGAGGAGCGAGTATCCCTTCTCCTTCGACGGGCGCTTCGTCGAGATCCAGTCCACGGTGCCGTTCGTGGCGGCGAGGATCGGAGTCCAGCGCGGGCAGAACATGTCCTGCCCCTTGTGCTGCCTCCCTCCATCCCGGCCATCGCCGAAGCCGCTGGTGAAGCGCACGCTGTCGGCAGCGAGCGGGAAGACGATCTTCATCACGCGCGGCTTCGGCGCGCTCACGGCACCCGTGCCCGGGATGGCGCATGCGGAGAGGAGCGCGAGCGAAAGAACGACGGCGAGCCGTACTGGCCTCGCCGTCGCTCCGATTCCATTCACGAGCCGGCGCCTCACGGCGTCTGCGGCGCGCTCGAGGGATTGCTCGTCGGGTTGCCCGACGGTGTGGAAGCTGCCGGCTTCGAGAAGTCCACCGTCGGCGCCTCACGGTTGGCCGGGTTGGTCACCTCGAAGTAGTTCTTCGGCTTGGCGCCGATGACCTTGGCGGTGAGCGTCTGCGGGAAGCGGCGGATGTACGTGTTGTACTGCTGCGCCGCCTGGTTGTAGTCGTTGCGCGCCACGGCTATCCGGTTCTCCGTTCCCGTGAGCTCGTCCTGCAGTCGGAGGAAGCTCTGGTCGGCCTTGAGCTGCGGATACGCCTCGGAGATGGCCAGGAGCCTCCCCAGTCCCGCCGTGAGTCCGGCGTTGGCGTCGGCCATCTGCTGCGGGTCGCCCCCCCTCACGGCGTTGAGCAGTCCAGCGCGCGCCTGCGCGACCTGCGTGAAAACCTCCTCCTCGTGCTGCGCGTACCCCTTCACGGTGTTCACCAGATTCGGGATGAGGTCCGCCCGCCGCTGGAGCTGCACCTCGATCTGGCTCTTCGCGGCGCTCGACTGCTCGTCGAGCGTCTGGATGGTGTTGTAGCCACACCCCGCGAGGAGGAGCAGCAGTGGAAGAGCTAGTCGGCGTTTACGCATTTGATCCTCCAGCGAATGGAAGCGAAATGTTCAACCTGAACGTCGGCCCTGCAACGCCCGCGAGCGACCGGGTATGCACCGCCGCACGCTACTCCGGGCGGAAGCTCAGCTGCACGACGTACTTCCCCGCCTTCACACCCGTCGCCGAGCGCTTCCACGCCCCGGCGGCCTTGTCGTTCAGGCAATCGTTGACCGCCTTCCCGGCGTCCGACGACCACGTGTCGTTGGCAACGCGCGCGCCAGTGACTCCACTGGCATCCACGGTCACCACCATCGCTACCCCGCCCTGGAGGGTAGGATCGGCCTTCTGCCCGAACTCCTGATAGCAGAACTTCGAGAACGACTGCTCGCGCTGCACCGCCGCCACCAGCTCCGGCGGCGCGGGCGGAATCCGCTCCGGACTCGGGCGCCTCGGCGGCGGCGTGAAGCTGTCCGATACCGCCGGCGGGATCGCCGACTCCAGCGAGTCGAGGTTCATCGGTACGGTATCCTGCGCCGGAGGCGGCACCGCCACTTTCTTCTTGTCGCCCGGACACGCTGCCAGGAGCGGCACCATCGCCGCGATCAACAACTTTCTCATCACGCCTCGCTCTTTCCGATGTCGGTGGGAAGCTGGTCGATGTAGTGCGCCAACCCGCGCGCGGTCTCGAGGTAGCCGGCCATCACCTGCCGCACATCCTGCTCGGTGATCTTCTGCTCGCCGCGCACGTGGCGCACCACCCGCGCGAACTGCTCGGTGCCGACTCCGGTCAGCGCCGTCACGCGCTTGCAGAGCGCATCGTAGTCGGTGGGTGGATCCTCCCCCAGATAACGCACGACCGAGCGAAAGATCACCATGAAAGTGCTGAGGCTCGCGCCGAGCAGCTCGAGCAGGCGCTTTCGGTCGCCGCCCGAAGACAGAATCCCCCGCCGAAGCTGCAGCAGCTTTCCCATCGTCTGCTGCTCCAGCTCGAGGCGGAGATCCGCCCTCCGCACGGTGATCCCATCGAAGGGCGCGCTCCCGTGCAGCACCTTGTGATGCCGCAGGATGTCCGCGTACTCCATCGGGAAGATGTCGCTCGACCCACGCCACTCCTGCATGGTCAACGTGAGCGGCGGCGGATTCCCCACTTCGGCCCACGCGCGGGTGATCGCCGCTTCCCGCTCGAGCAGCTCCAGATCTATCGCATCCACCAGTACGAGCACGTTGTAGTCGGATCTCTTCGCGATGTGCTCGCCTGCCGCCGCCGATCCGTAGAGCACCACCGAGCGAAGACCGTCTCCGAACGCCTTCCGGAGCTGCCCCACGAGATCATCGAGTGTCATCGTAGCCATCTATCAGCCTCACCTCGTTCTGGTGCGAGCATTTCGCGAGATGCGCTCCGCGCCCCGCGCAACGCTACGCGTCATCGAACGGCAACGCCGATCGCTCACCAGCTCGATCCTCCGCCACCGCCACCGAAGCCGCCACCTCCTCCGAACCCGCCGAATCCTCCTCCGCCGCCGAAGCCGCCGCCTCCCCAGCCACCGCCTCCCCAACCGCCTCCGCGGTAGCCGCCTCCGCCCATCGGGATGAAGATCGGGAGACAACCCCCGCCCCCGCAGCCACGCCGGCTGCGGCCGAGCGAGTTGAGAACGATGATCGCGATGATGAAGAGCGCGAATACGAGCGCCGGCGAGACGTTCCACCCGCCCGAGGTCGGGCGCCGCTGCCGCAGTTGCTGCTGCGGTACGAGCGTGGTGTCCACCGTGAAGCCGAACTCGCCGGCGAAGCGCTGCGCAACGTCGGCCGTGAGCTCATCGATCGCCGGCCCGTACTGCTTCTGCATGAAGAGCGGGGTTACGCTCCGGCACATCGACCCCGACATCGCGTCGGTGATGAATCCCTCGGCGCCGTAGCCGACTCCGATCCAGCAGTGCCCGCGTCCATCGGAGCTCGTCTCCTTAGGCACCACGAGGATGATGACGCCGGTGTTTCGCGTGGGATCACCGGGGTTCCCCAGCTTCCCCACCTTCCACTGCCGCCCGATTTCGAGCGTCATCGTGGCCGGGTCGGTCTGGCCGAGATCGGGGAGCGTCACCACCGCGATCTCGCCGCCGGACTTCGCGCGCACGTCGTCGATGATCCGCTGCATGTGTTCTTCGTTCGCAGCGGGGATGACGTTGGCGAAGTCGTTTATGTAGCCCCGCGGCTGCGGCAGCTGCGGCGTCTGGAGAAGGAGTAAGACGGCGCCGAGGGCGCGCAACGCGCTGAGCATCACCTTCTGCTGGTTCTCCTTGTCTTACGGTACGTCGCGCCGCGAGTCGCTCGTTCGGACGCGGCTGCCCGGGCGGCCTCGCCACCCGGCATCATTTGCTGAATACGAACGAGAAGCTGTAGGTGCCTCCCCCCTGATCCGATGGCGGGAAGCTCCAGCCCATTACCCGCTCGCGTATGCAGCGCTCGGCCTCCGCGGAGCCCGCTCCCGACCAGGTGCGCCGGGTGATGTCCACGCCGGTCACCTTCCCCGCCCCAGTGAGCGTCACAGCTACCCCTACGGTACCGGCGAGCTGTGGATTCACTTTGAGGCCGAACTCCTGGTAGCAGAACTGGAGCTGCGACTGGCGGCCGCGCACGTAGTTTCCGAGCTCGGCCACGTTGCGCCCCGGGCCGCTGGTCTTCTCTGCACGTATCACGCTCGGAGGAGCGACGCGCACGGTGGCGAAGCCCACGTTACCGCCGCCGCCCACACCACCGAGACCGCCGCCGCCCGGCGTGTCGCTGAGGCCCGTACCGAGACCGCCGCGCCCCGGCGTACGCGAGCCCTGGCCGCCCTGACCGTAGCCGATCACGGCCTTTCCACCGCCGGCGCCAGGCGTCGCGCCGCCGCCGGAGTTCACGTCCACGCCGCGAAGGACGTTCGACACATCCCCCACCATCCCACCGCCACCAGCGCTGGTGGAGGCGCCGCCGAAGGCATCGCCTATGGCCCGCGTGTCGTCGCGGCTACCGGAGGAACGGCCGCCTCCCGCGGGACGGGGAGCGGGCGAGGGAGTCGCCACCTGCTCGGCGGGCGCGCCTCCCTGGTCCCCGGTCGGTGGGGTGATGTCCTCGAACTTCACCTCGATCGGTCCCGTCTCCTCGGGGCGAAGTAGCGAGATGGACGGCGGCACGGCCGGCAGAAACATCACCAGCGCGAGCCAGAGGAGCCCGAGACCGACGGCGATGATCCACGAGTTGACTATCGCGCGCCCTTCGGCGTCGGCGAACTCGTAGCGCATGTTGCGCGTGAACGCCGTATCATCCATGGACCCGCGTGTAGCGGGTGCCAGGCGGCTCCGCCCGAACCTTCGCTGCGCCGTCATGCTACTGAGCCGTCCCCGCCGCGCTCGGTGCGGCGCTCTCGGTGCGCGTCACCTGCAGCGAGAGGTTCTTGAAGCCGGCCAGCCGCGCCGTCTGCATCACGCGCGCGAGCAGATCGTAGCGCATGCTCCTGTCCCCCTGGATCGCGAGCGGCACTTCGAGCGGGGCGCCCTGCGCCACCCGCTTCTGCGTGCGGATCGAGTCGGCCGCCTGCTGCAGCGCCTGGTAGAGCGGCGGTATGAGCAGCGGCTGCGATGCATCGTTGGACCTCGAACGCGCGGCATCCACCGTCGCCATCACCGTGTGGCCGGCGAGCGTGACCTGCGGCCCGATGCCGAGCGTGAGCTGTTGGTGCGCCGTGCTCTCCGCTTGCGCCTCGGGAAGCCGGACCCCCGGGACCACCGGCGCGAGCTCGCCCACAGTGGCGGTGGTGAGTGCGAAGAACACGATGGACACGAACGTATCCACGAGCGGCACCAGATTGAGCTCCGTGATCCGGAACTTCGCGAACTGCGAGGCACGCCGCTGCGCGCGCATCTCCCGCGCGCGGCTCACGCCCCGCCTCCGCCGCTGGACACCCGCGTGGCACGGGCACGTGTTCCCAGCGAGATCCCCGAGTAGCGCGCCATCTTCAGGCGCTCCAGCACGTGGATCACGTTGTCGTAGCTCACGTCATCCGAGGGTATAACGAGCACGTCGTGGTTCTGCGGGTACTGCCGGGCGATCTGCGTCATCAGCGCCTGCAACTGATCGAGCGATCCCTGCCCCAGGCCCGGGATCTCGCTGCGGAAGCCACCTCCGCCCGAGTGCTCCACTGTCATCTTCGTGTTGTCTACCCGCACGGCGAGCAACAGGTTCAGCACGTCCTGCTCGGACTTCACCTTCGATGCCTGCTCGGGCGTGCTCACCACCACGGGCGGAAGCGCGAGATCGAACGATGTGAGCGCCGCCAGCGCCGCACCCTGATAGGTGAGGAGACTGAAGAACACGATCGACGTGAGGATGTCGACCAGCGGCACGAGGTTGATGTTCCCGTGTGCCGTGACCGGCGCCCTCTCCGCGCGCCTCAGCTTGGAGCGATGGAATAGCGATGCCATGGCTCGTCAGATGCTCGCTGGCCGCCTGCCGGCTCCGCGCACTCAGCGCGCGCCGAGCCGGACGTCGGGCCGGTCTATGAGGGCGTTGATCAGGCGTACCTGGAACTCGTCCACCTGCTCGATGATCCCCTCCGCCTGGCTCACCAGATACGCGTGCGCCACCGAGAGCGGGACGGCCGTGATGAGGCCGAAGCCCGTAGCGTTCAGCGCGATCGCGATGCCGGAGGCGAGTGCAGCGGAGCGCTCGGCGGCAGCCGCGAGCGACACCGACTGGAACGCCTCGCGCAGTCCGAAGATCGTACCGAGAAGACCGATGAGCGTCGCGACGTTGGCGAGCATCGGCAGGTAGTGGAGCCGGCGCGTGAGACGCGGAAGCACGCTGAGCGCGGCGGCATCGGCCACGTTCTGCAGATCCGCCTCGTCGCGGCTCCGGCTGCGCAGGATGATCAACCCCATGTCGGGGAGGACCGCGTTGGACTGCGAGCAGAGCTTGATCGCCTCGTCGATCCGACCGGCCCGTACGAGCTGGATCACGCGCTCGATGAACGCGCGGCCGTTGATCTTCGAGCGGATCACGATCGTGTAGAAGCGCTCGATGAACACCGCAAGCCCCGCCACTGCCACGACGAGGATGAAGTGCATCACCGGTCCACCGGAGCGGTAGTACTCGAGCAGGGTCGTCATCTAGGCGGGTCCTCTCAGGAAGTTCGCAAGTTAAACGTACTCATCGTGGCGAGCGCGTGCTGTCGCGCGGAGTCTCCAGCGTATCGGGCTGCGCGCGCGGGCGGCCGAGACTCCGCACCACGGCCTGCAGCGAATCGAGCCGCGCTCTGTGGATCTCGAGCAGCCGGTAGAGCGTCTCTATCTCTGTCGCGCGCTCGGCGGAGTCCGCGGGGCTCAGCTTGGGAAGCTTCGGGAGCTCGCTCGAGCGCGCTACGCTCTCGCGCCCCTGTTCAGCGCGGATCGCGCGCTCGAGCGAATCGAGGCGCGCGCGCCGCTCGGCGATCTCACCGCGCACGGCTTCGATCTCCGCAGCCCTCGCACTCGAGTCCGTGAGATCCGGCGCTGCACCGGGCTCACCCGGCGCACCGGACGGCGCGCCCGCCACGAGAGCGGCGACCGCCGAGTCGAGCGGATCGCGCCCATCGATCTGCCGCTGCATCACGAGCTGGTACGCCGGCAGGAGCGAGCCCCAGAACGACCGCTGCCGCTGCTCGGAGCCGAGCACCTCGCGGTCGTACTCCGGTACCGTGCGCGGACGCACGGTGATGACCTGCGGCGTGGGGACCTGCGCACGAATCACGATCGTCTGACCGGCACCGCGCTGCGCTTGCAGAGCCGCTGGCTCGAGCGCCGCCCACGCCAGGGCGGCCACCGTGAAGGCCACGAGGCGAAGCATGACTGTCCTCATTCGCGCACCTCACGCGGCATCTCTTCTCCATCGGGGCGCGTTACGCTGGAGCTCGTATCGGGCGGTACGCGGCCGCGCGTGGAGTCCGGCATCGCTCGGGAAGTGTCCGGCCGCGCGGCGGCACCGGGGATCGAGTCGCGCGAGAGTGAATCGCTCCGCACCGTATCGCCCGGTGCGGCGGCTCCGGTCGAATCGGCGGGCCGATATACGACCGTATCTCCCTCGATCGGGGTGCGATCGACGTTCCCCTCGAGCGCGTTGCGCGCGCGGGCCACCCACGAGTTCGCGATGCTGTCCTGCTCCGCCTTCTCCACGAGAGTCGCCCAGGTCGTCCGCGCGGCGTCGAAGTACTGTGCCGCCTGCTGCGCGGAGCCAGCCTGCGCGGCCGAGAGCTGCGGGCCCGTGAGATCGGCTGGAAGCTGCACGTTCTTCAGATAGTCGCCGTACTCCCACTGCGCGAGACCCATGTAGTACGACGACGCGGCCAGCCACTCCGGAGCGCCGGTGGCGATGGAGCGCCTGAAGTGCGTGGACATCGACGCGAGCAGCTCACGCTTCGGCGCCGAGATGCGCTCGATCCCCTTGCGGGTGAGGTTCACCCGGAGCGGAATCACCAGCTTGAGCGGCTGGTAGCGCTCGAAGAGTGCCTTCCCGGCGTGGAATTCACGCTCGCCCGTGCGCTCGGCGCACTGCGTCGCCAGCGCAGCGCTGGGCTTGCGGCATAGCTGCGCGAGCTCCTTCTCCGCCGTGGCAGAGTCTCCCGACGCCTCAAGGATCGCCACGCGGAGCTGCTGCGAGCGGCCCGCTCGTGGGTCCCTGGGGAAGCGCGTGGCGAAGTCTCCGTATGCGCGAGCGGCGCTAGCGCTGTCGGGGACCTGCACGTACGTCACCGCGGCGTTGTACTGCGCGTCGGCTGCGCGCGAATCCTTCGGGTACGCGACCGAGAACGCCTCGTACGCCGCCGCCGCATCGCGCGGCCGGTCGAGCGAGTCGAGCATCACCGCGCGGCGTACCATCGCGTCGGCGCGCCCCTCCCATTTCGGGTTGTCGGAGATCAGCGCATCCAGCGCCTTCACCGCGTCGTCGCGCCTCCCCATGTCGGCGAGCAGCGTCGCGCCCAGCGCCTGATACTGCACGCGATACTTGTAATCGGGGTACTGCTGCACCAGACGGTTGGAGAGCGCGAGCGCCTGCTCCTTCGCGGCTCGCGATGCGGCGCTGTCGCCCCTGGCGCGCGCCACGCTGTCGGCGATCATGTACGTCTCGACGGCATTGCGGAGCGCGTCCGGCGCTCTCTCCGACGAAGGGTTGCGATCGGCGAAGGCGACGTAGACCTCCTTCGCCGCGCGATCGTAGTCGCCCGACTTCACCAGCGAGTCGCCGAAGCTCACCGCGGCCGCGTTGCGGAGTGTGTTGATCGAGTCCGCCAGCGCACGCTTGCCCGTTCCGGCGGCCGACGTCTGCGCCCGCTCCCACTGCGCCTGGGCGTCGGAGTACTGACCCTGCTTGTACAGCGCGTCGCCGATCAGCTTCTGCGCGGTAGGCGCGTACGCGTCGTTCGGGAAGCGCTCGGCGTAGGTGCGGAAGGTCGAAGCCACCACGTCCCACCGGCCGGCATCCGAGGCCCGCTTCCCCTTCTCGATGAGCGCCGTCTTTGCGGCTGGTCCCTGTGGGAAAGTCTCTACGTAGCGATCCACCGCTGCGAAGAGTGAATCCTGCAGCGCCCGATCGCTCTGACTCCGCACGACGGCCGAGTCGAATGCGACTATCGCATTCTGTCCGGCTCGTGAGGCGAGCTCCCTGTCGCCCCCGGAGGCGTATGCCGCCCGCGTGTACGCCGAACCGGCGCGCGCGTACTCTCCGCTACCGAAGAGCGCCTCGCCGTAAAGCATGCTCGCCTTCTGCGCGCTGTCGGCGCCACCGAACTCCGTCATGTAGCGCCCGTAGAGATCCGAGGCGACTCCGAAGCGGCCGCGATCCTTGCCACCCTGCGCACGCGAGAGCTCGTACTGCGCGCTCTCGCGCAGCATCGCTTCGCGCACCTCGTTGGCGGAGTCCACCAGCGAAGGATTCGCCTGGGCCCACGGAGTTCCGGGGGCGAAGTCGTTCACGAGCGCGAGGCGCGCCTGCTGTGCGCGCTCGGGCTCGAGGACCCTGTTCTGATAGATGTCCACGATCTCGCGCTGCACGCCGAGCGCGGACGAATCGGTGGGCGCCTCCGCGAGCACCGCGCGATACGCATCGACCGCCTTCCCGAAGTCGCCCTGGTCGCGCAGGCTCGCCGCCAGGCGGCGAAGCACCGCGAGCTTGTAGCCGGCACCGCTGTGCGTGGCGAAGTACTGGTTGGCCGCCTGGGCGCCGCCTACCTGCGTGAGCGCCACCGCCATGTACTCGATGGCTTCGCTCCGCAGCCCGAGCCGCGCCTGCTGCTCGGGGGTGAGCGCGTCGTACTCGCCGACGAGTCGCCCGAAGACCTCCACCGCGCTGCGGTACTCGGGCTGGTCCGGGCGCGTCGCCTGATTGTAATACGACCAGCCGAGCTTGTAGAGCGAGAGGAAGTAGATGTCGCCGGTGCGCGGCGGGTCGGCAGCGGCGGCGGCACTCTCGTACGCCTTCGCAGCGCCGACGAACGACGCCTTGCGCTCCGCGCCACGCTGCCGCGAGGCGATCTCGAAGCGCGCATCGCCCAGTCTGAAGTACGACTCCGCTCTGTACGACGAGCCGGTCATCGCCGTCACCCGCTCGAACATCGCGGTCGCACGCTCGAAGCGCTGGTCGCCGGCGTAGAGAGTGCCGAGCGTGTACGCCGCCGCGTCCGCGTGGGCGAAGTTCGGGAAGTCGTTCACCAGCGTTTCGTAGCGAGCGATGGCGGCGGAGTAGTCCGGGTGGTCGGGCACGTTCGACCCGCCCGCGCGCTGAGCAGCAGCGAAGGCATCGTCCGCGCGACGCACGAGCAGCTCGCCCAACTGATAGAGCGCGTTCGCTCTCAGCGGGCTCTCGGGATAGCGCGCGATGAATGCCGAGAGCTTGTCGATCGCCGAGCGGCGAATGGGGTCGTCGCTCCCGGCGGCGCTCGCGACCGCGCGATACACGGTATCCTGCGCGTACGAGACGGCTGGCATCGAGGCGACGAGCGCCAAGAGGAGCACGCTGCGCCGGAATCTCATGGCGTCCGCTCCTGCGTGTCCGACCGGGCCTGCGAAGCGCCCGCGGGTTCGATCGCCCGGAAGAACGCGGCATTCGCCGAACCGTATTCCGCGGCCTCGCGATCGCGCTGGAGCTGGCCGGCTAGCGCCACGGCCCTGGCACGGAGGTCGGAATCCAGCAGCGCCACGAGCTCGCTCTCCGCGGCCGCGCGCTCCCGTTCCGCCACCGCCAGCGCCGCCCGCGCCGAAGTCGTACGCCCCGACTCCTTCGCGCGCAGCCCGGCGAGCGCCTGGGCGGCCACCACCGAATCGGCGGCGAGCACCGAGCGTACGGCGGCGTGCAGCGAGTCCGCGGAGCGCAGTCGTACCGTTATCGAATCGGCCATCGCGAAGACCGGGTGCCGGTCGATCAGCGTGTCCAGACCGCTCCGCACGAGTGAGGCGAGCTGGCCGAAATCGCCCGCGGTCTCCGCCTCGAGGTCCAGCGTCTCGTCGTCCGTGCGAACGCCGCTTCCTCCCAGTGAGCTGCGCACGCTGTCGATCATCGCGCGATTCTCCGCGGCCATGCGCTGGGTCTCGGTGATCCTGTCGAGCACCGCCTGCCGTACGCGTTCGCGACCGCGCGCGAGAGCGGTGCGCATGGCGGCGAGCGAATCACGCGATGCCGATACCACCGCCGCGTCGGAGGCGAGCCGCTTCTCGTGCAGCACGACGAGGAGCTGCAGCTCCTCGAGCGCGGCGATCTTCATCTGGTTCGCCTCGACCTGTTCGTTCACATCGTAGTTGGCGAGCGCCACTCGCACGTCCGCGTCGGCGAGCTTCTGCGAGAGCGATGCGTACGACCGCGCGGCCTCCCTGCCGGCTGGCGCGTAGAGAATGCGCTTCGGAAAGGACGCCTGGAGCCCCGGCTGCGCGCTCTCGAGGCGGCGCTCGATGTCGGCGACGGACACGATGTGCGGGCCGCCCCGGGGGGGCGGCGCCTCGCTCCCCGCGAAGGCGGAGAGCATCGACGACACCTCCCCGGAAGAGCTCTCGGAGAAAGCCAGCGTCTTCCCATCGCGCGGGAAGCTCAGGAATGCGATCCCCGCCGCGCGCGCGGACACCAGCGTGCGAGCGCCATCGGTGAGGAGCGCCGGCGACTGCGAGCGCAGCGAGGCGAGCTCCAGCGCCACCGAGTCCGCCATCGCCTGGAAGTAGCTCTCCGCTCCGGTGGCATCGCCGCCCTCGAGCATCGCCTGGCCAGCCATGAGTCGCGCCTCATCACGCTCGGGGAGGAGCGGATACTTCGAAGCGAAATCTGCGAAGGCCGCCCGCGCCGCAGCGAGGTCGCCGCTCCTGTAGAGCGACCACCCTTGGGCGAGGAGCGCCTGCGGCGCCAGACCGGTGCCCGATCCCACACCCCGCGCATTCGCGACCGCCGAGCCGTACTGGCCGCTCTCGTACGCCAGCTCCGCGGCTATGAGTCGTACGTGATCGCCGAAGCTGCCGGTGGCTACCTGCGCCAGCGACCGGAGCGCACCGAGCGCCTCGAGCGCGCGAGTGGTATCGCCGCCCATCTGCGCCAGCGCATCCATGAGCTGCGCGTAGGGCGCATACACTCCACCCTCTGCACGCACCTTCGCGAAAGCAACGCGCGAGTCCCCGTACTTCCCCTGCTGGTACGACGCGAGACCATCGATCAGGTTGACGAGCGGCATCCGCCCGCCCGTCGAAGAGGGAGCCACCGAGCGCGCCAGCTCGCGCACCCGCGCGAAGTCGCCGCGCCTGTACGCGTCGAGCATGAGCTGCGACCCCACGAGCGGCGCGTAGCGCTCCGCACCGGCCGTCTGCGCCAGCGCGCCGGCAACCTCGCGGAACGAGCCGGCCATCCCGAGCCGGTTGTAGCTCTCGGCGAGGAGAAAGAGCAGATCGGCGCGCGAGGATCCGCTCGCGCCGGAATTACCAACCGCCGAGCTGCCTCGCGAAGAGTCGAGCTCCATCGCGAGATCCGATGAGCGGAGCCACTCGAGCCGGTTGAGCGCCGCGAGCGGACGGCCGGCCGCAAGGTCGAAGAGCGCAATGCGCAGCTCGGTGTCCACCCCACGCGTCTGACTCGACTCCGGCGGAGCGAGCACGACTCGAACACCGGGCACGACCCGCGCATCCGACCCGGTCGGCTCCTGCGCCGAGAGCGGGGTCGATGCAGCCAGCGTCAGGGCCGCGAGGGCGAGCGCCGTTGCCTGCAACCGCGGCTTCAGAATGGTGAGGTACCCCGGCTGGTCCACGTACGCGGTACGAGCTGACCATTGCGCACGGAGAACTGTAGATAGGTGACCATGCCCTCCTTCACCGCCACCGAAACGCGCCGCTCCACGGGCCGACCACCGATCGCGGCCGTCATCCATACATCGTGCGAGGTGGGGAGTACCTCGCCACGATAGATCTCATCCACCGCTCCGTGCTGCAGCGCCTCTATCGCGAGCTGCGAGTAGCCGCGATCGATGGTTCCGGAGGAGTCGAGCACGACCTTCACATTGCCAAGCCCTCCGTCCGCGAGCGAGTCCGCGCCGAGCAGTATCACGAGCACCGCGCCCGAGCGGCGGCGTACTGCATCACCCAGCGCCTGCATCCGATCGCGCTGATCCTGCATCCGATCCTGCGCCGATGCGAGCATGCTGTCGAGCTGCAGAAGCGCGCTCTGCTCCGGACTCATGAGCAGCGTGCGCGCGCGGCGCTCGAGCGCCTGCGCGTAGACGTTGTCGACGCGCGCTTCGACGCGCACGCGGTCGCTGCGGAGCTCGCTCAGCTCGCTCTGCGCCTCGTGCAGCTGCTGCACGAGCTGCGCACGCCGTTCCTCGTACACACGCTGGTTCTCCCACATGGAGGTGGTATCTGCGCCAGCGCGTGTGGTGTCCGGATTCTGCGCGGCGAGCGAACCCCATCCCAGGGTGAGGGCAGAGAGCGCTCCGACGAGAAACCGCCAACTACGTGTGATTCGCATGATGGTTCGTCCAGAAACGGAACGGCGTTGCGCGGACCTCTCAGCGCTCGGGGGTCTCGCCTGGCGGAATGCTCTGCTCCAATCGACGGAGTCGCTCCTCGATCCGACGAAGCGCCTCGCGCTCCGCCTTGAGCGCCTGCTCCGCCTGGGTCCGGCGCTGCTCCAGATCCAGCACATTCTGAGCCCGGTAGCGCTCGATCTCCAGCTGGAGCGAAGCCACACGAGTCTGGCGCGTCTGCAGCTCCGCCAGCAAAGTCTCTCGCTCGCGCTCCAGCTCCGCCACGCGATCCTGGAGCACGTTGCCGCGCAGCAGCGCGAGCGCGTTGCTCTTCCACCCGAGCGAGAAAGCGAACTTGTTGTAGTTGTAGGGGAGCGGTGCCGCGTCGGCCTTGCTCCCGGCCCCTACCTCCGTCCAGTAGATACCCGCCTGCAGTCCGCGATAGTCGAGCGCCATCCCCAGGTTGTAGTCCCAGGCGTTGTTCTCGGCCATGAACGATAGCACGCTCCGCGGTGACGGGAAGACGTCCATCTTCACCCCGCCGAAGAGGCCTCCGGTCGAGTGCTTGGAATAAGCGCCGCCGAGTCCTCCATCATCCTCGAAGAGGCCGTTGCCGTAGCCGAGCGAGAAGCTCAGTCCCACGTGCGGCATCGACTCGCCGAGATCGGAGAGAATGAACGACTTGGTCGCCACGCCGTAGACGGTCTCCCCGGTGGAGAAGTTCTGATGGATCGCGTCGGCTTCGTGCCGTCTGCTCGGATCGGTCGGCGTGCCGGGTACCATCCGGTAGCCCAACCCGAAACGGTCGATCTTCGAGTAGGGACCCACGTTGCGTATCCCGACGGCCACGCTCGGAACCCAGCCGGCGATCCCCGCTCGTCCGCGGAACGTCTCTTCGTCGAGCAGTAGCGCGCGACCGAAGAAGCCCCACTCCGGGTTGTCGGAATAGAAAGCCAGTCCCAACTCGGCCCTTCCGAAGAACGAGAAAGAGAAGGCCGCGTTGGTGTTCATCCCGTTGCCGAAGTCGAAGCCGGAGGAGACCTTCGATCCCTCGATGGTCTTCCCCGAGAAGCCCAGTGCGAAGTCGCCCGAGATCGGCGAGACCCAGGCGACCGGGATATCCACCAGGCCGGATCCCCAATAGAGTGTCTGCGGGTAACTCTGCTGCGCCCGGGCCGGAAGCGCGACGCACAACGCGAGCGCCGCGAACATTGAGCAGCGGTGCATGCTGGACATCGATCGTCTCTCGGTCACGGGTTAGCGAGTGCGCGGTTGAGGGTTGTCCTGCGGCTTCTTCGTCGGCTGGTCGGGCGACTGCAGCGCCCTCAGCCGCTCCTCTGCGCGCTTGATCGCCTCGCGCTCCGCCTGGATCTGCGCTTCCAGGTCCTGGCGCTGCTTGGCCACCTGCGCCAGCTCGCCCGCCTGTGCCTCGCGCAGATCCTGCTCGAGCGCGGCCACCCGCCGCTCGCGCGATGCGAGCTCCGCGCGCAGTCGCGCCTGTTCCCGCTCCAGTTCACCCACGCGAGTCCGAAGCACCACGCCCCGCGCGATGTCGAAGACGTTCGCGCTGTAGCCGAGCGAGACGTTCACCTTCGTGTAGTTGTACACGTTGTAGAGCGGGCCCTTGGAGGATGACTTGCTCCCCTCCTCGAGCTCCGTGGCGTAGACGCCAAGCGAGATCCCGCGCCAGTTAGCAACGACACCGGCGTTCCAATCCCAGCCGTTGTTCTCGGCGAGGAAGTCGATCCTCGTGTTCTCGGTGGGATGAACGGCGTAACGGCCGCCGAGGAAGAGCCCCGCTGCGATCTGCCCCTTGTCGTTGTAGGCCTTCCCCAGATCGCCATCATCCTCGAAGAGGCCGCTGCCGTAGCCGAGCGTGAGGCTGGCAGAGCCGTTGGTACCTACCGCGAAGGACTTCGTCGCCACGCCGTAGATGGACGGGTTGGTGTGAAAGTTCTTCGCGTGGGGAGCCACGTGCCCGCTCGACCCGCCATCGGAGTCGAAGCTCACATCGTGCCCGATCAGGAAGCGATCCTCGTGTGTGAGCGTGCCGAGATTGCGGAAGCCGATGGAAACCGACGGCCACGCGCGGTCCGGCTGCTCTCTCACCAGAAGCGCCTGACCGAAAAGCGTTACCTCGGGATTCTGGCTGTAGATCGAGACGCCGATGGAAACGCGGCGCGCCCAGTGGGTGTCGATCGAAAGGTTGGTGTTCCAGGTAGAGGCGAGATTCAGCGAGGCATCGCCATTCCCGTAGGGGATGCGCTTCGCCGAGCTCTGAACCCAGATGTCCCCCGAATTGGGGGAGACCCACGCAACCGGAATGTCGATGAGGCCGGTCCCGAACTGCAGGGTGGCCGGATAGAGGTCCTGCTGCTGTGCCGGCAGCGGACGCAACGCTATCAGCATCGCTCCGAGCGTGATGGCGAAGGGGACTGCTCCCGATCGCAACATGCGCATGAATCCTCCAGGACTGCGATGTGGCTGGGGTACGAGCGCCCGTCGGTAGGGCTGTGGGAAAGAGGCGACGGGCGTGGCGTTCCAAGGACGAGCGCGCCCCGTAGATCGTTACAAGAGCGGATGATGCACGACGTCGGATTAGTTAGTCAATTGAACAGCCCGGTGCAAGACATATGCCCCCTGCCGCATCGATGCCACAGTGGTCACGCCTCCATTTACGGTTCTGCTTGACGATCACCACCCCCGGGTGGTGATTTAACATCGAAGGAAACGTTAGCTCATCAGCCCGGGGAAGACTGTGACGCACGCCCTGAAATGGTTGTCTCTGCCAGCGTTTCTCCTGCTCCTGACTACCGGCTGCGCCGGGAAGCAGAAGGAAAATACCCGGCCGCTGCCGACCGGTCCCACGAGCCTGCGCATCGAGAACCAGAACTGGCTCGATGTGACCATCTACGTCGTGCATGATGGTCAACGTAGTCGAGTAGGGGCGGCGACCGCGGCGCGCACCACGAACCTGGCGATTCCGCCCTCGATGCTGGGTCAGTTGGGTGCCATCCGACTCGTAGCCGATCCGGTGGGCTCATCGCAGTCGATCACCAGCCCCACCGTAGTCGTCAAGCAGGGGACGCGGCTCGTCTGGACTCTGGCTACCGATCTGAGTCGCTCGTCGCTCGCGGTGTACTAGTCGAGTCGAGTGGTCACTGTTTGCCCGGCGGCGTCGTGGTGGTCTTACCGCCGCTGTTTCCGCCGATCCCGCTGCCCGCTACGAGTGCGAGACCGCCCACGAGCGCACTCGCGATGAGCCCGCTCCTCCAGAAGGAGAGCTTCCGTCCTTCCACGCTCGCGATGGTGGCGCGCGGAAGCTTCACAGTTTCACCCTTCCAGAACTGCTCGTCGCCGGCGCGCGTCGAAACCTGGATTACCGAGAGCGTGAGCGCGCTATCGCCGCCGGTGAGGAGGCGACCATCGACGCTGCCGATGTTGCGTCCCAGATACTGGGCGAGATCCACCGACCCCTGGTCGGTGAGCGACACGTGAACGCGCTCGCCGGGCGCTGGCGCGGTGTTCAGGGGAACGTTCACGTAGCACCCGCAGAGCAGGACCGCGACTAACGGAAGTAGGCGCATGTGGAATTCTCCTCGAAGGAGCATGCTAGTGAGCCAGCAATAGATGCAACATCTCCGGGGGCTTCGAGAGGCGTCAAGTGGCATCGCGCACGAGCTCGGCTGCCACGCTTACCCGCTTTTCGCTATAGTTCGCGCATGAGACATCCGGCCGCGAGCTCCGCGCTCCTGGCGCTCACCCTCGCCACCACCCTTTCGGCGGCGTCTCCCGTGCGCGTGCGCGCACAGGAAGGATCAGGATCTGGCCACCGCACTCCTCGTTCCAAGATCCTCGCTATCGTGGGCGGACTCGTGGGTGGAGTGGTGGGCGTCGTCTTCGCCAGGAGCTCGTCGTCCAACCTCAGCGGATCGTGTCTCGGGATACAGTGCGTAATAGTCGCCGGCACCGCCGGCGGCGCGGTCTTCGGTTATTTCATCGGGCGCGAGTTCGACGCCACGTACGCGCAGCGCTACAGGGGGGTGAAGCCCATCGACATCCCCACGGTGGACGCCGACCTCGAGGGAGCACCCGTCGCGGTCGCGGTGAGCGATTCGAACGTCGCGGTAGCTGGGAGCGAAGGTGTGCAGCTCTTCCGCCCGGGGGAGAAGCTCCTGGAGCAGGCGCGCCGCGCCGGTGGACTGCGGGGCATCTCGGTCGTGGCGCTCGCACCGACTTCCGGCTGGATGGCGATCGGATCTCCTTCGGGGCTCTACCTCTACCCGCCCGGGGGCGGACCCGGAGCGCTGGTGCGCGCGGGGAACGTCTCCTCGGCAACCGCTTCGGACCGCGAGGTACTGGTGGGAGTGGACGATCGTCTCGAGATCACTCCCTTCGAGATGGACACTACTCGCATCTGGCCGGGTGCCGCGCTCGGGGAGAGCGGCGCGGTGCGCGATGCGGTGGTCGATTCAGCGCGCTCGCTCGTGTGGCTGGTCACCAGCCGCGACCTCAGATCATACCGCCTCGAGCACGACTCTCTCGTGGGACCACTGGGAACGGCGTCGCTGGATGGCGCTGGTCGCCGCCTCGCTCTCGCGCACGATACGATCGCGGTGGCGATGGGCGAGAGAGGGATCCACTTCTTCGATGTCACCGACCCGGCGCACCCGCGAGCGTTCGCCAGGTGGAGCACGGCGCGCTTCGTGTACGATGTCTCGATCGACCAGGGACGCATATTCGCCGCGGCGGGGCCCGAGGGCGTTTACGTGCTGACTCTGACAGCGGGAAAGCCCGTGGCGCTGGGGCTGGCGCGCGATCTCGGCTTCGCTTCGGCGCTGGTCTCGCGCGGTGGCTACACGTACATTCTCGACCAGCGCACAAACTCGCTGCACCGTATAGACTCCGACTTCTGAGGACCAATGCCGTTCGTGAGACTTACCGTGGTCGCTCTCCTCGCCGCCGTGATTCCGCTCGCGGCGTGCGGCGCGTCCAATGGCGCTTCGAGCAGTGGTGAGAGCGCGAGTGCGATGGTCTCCGCCTCGCACGACTCCCTCCCCACCACGGGCGACACCGCCCTCGAGCGGCGCGCCGATCACGCGCGCATACAGGGGAAGGACGACGCGCCGGTCTGGATAGTCGAGGTGAGCGATTTTCAGTGCCCCTACTGCCGCGCGTGGCACGAGGAGACCTATCCCGAGGTCGTGAAGGAGTTCGTCGAGACCGGGAAGGCGCGCCTCGCTTACATCAACTTCCCCATCCCCGGGCACCGGAATGCGTGGCCGGCAGCGGAAGCGGCGATGTGCGCCGCGGCGCAGGGCCACTTCTGGCCGGTGCACGATGCGCTCTTCCAGACGCAGCAGAAGTGGGAGTCGCTCCCGGACCCGAACACGCTCTTCGACTCGCTCGCTACGAGCGCGGGCGTGGACATGGGTCGCTACCATGAATGCATCTCGCAACACGAGATGCGCGCACTGGTCCAGGCTGATGTCGACCGCGCGCGCGAGTCCGGCGTGAACGCTACACCCACCTTCATCATCGGCGATCAGTCGGTGAGCGGTGCGCAACCGATCCAGGTTTTCCGGCAGCTCATCGGCGCGGCGCTGAACAAGTCGGGCCAGGGCAACTAGGCCGCGGTTGACGCACGGCACCCGCTCCCTGCTCCATCTCTCGTATCGCGCCGTCGGGGAGCTGGCGCGCCTCGGAGCCGCCCTCGCACCCTCGGGCGGCGGTAAAACGGCCCGCGCGCTGCGCGCCAGGCGCGGAATTCGCGCGCGCTACGAAGAATGGGGACGCACGGGGCGCGACCCCCGGAGGCCGCTCCTCTGGATGCATGCACCCTCGGTGGGTGAAGGATTGCAGGCACGCCCGGTGATCCAGCTGCTGCGCGCATCACACCCCGAGCTGCAGATCGCCTACACGCACTTCTCGCCCAGCGCCGAGCGCTTCGCGCGATCGCTGGGCGTGGACTTCACCGATTATCTCCCTTTCGACACTCCCGGCGACGCGCGCGCCGCGCTCGATGCTCTGCGTCCGCGCGCGATCGTCTTCAGCAAGCTCGATGTCTGGCCGGTTCTCGCGCGCGAGGCGGCAGCACGGGGAGTGCGGCTCGGCCTCACGAGTGCGACGCTCGCCGAAGCATCGTCGCGCCGGGGCGGAATCGCCGCATCGCTCCTGCACGACGCATATGCGGCGCTCGACGCGGTCGGCGCGATAGATCCGGGAGATGCCGGACGACTCGTCGATCTCGGCGTGCGCAGCGACGTGACCACCGTGACCGGCGACACGCGCTACGACCAGGTCTGGGAGCGCGCGATGCGCGTGGATCGCTCGGGCGAGCTGCTGGCGCCGCTCGCATCGGAGCGGCTCACGCTGGTGGCGGGTTCGACCTGGCCTTCGGACGAAGCCGTGCTCCTTCCCGCGTGGCTCGAGCTGCGGCGCGCGCTCTCCACGGCGCGAATGGTGATAGCGCCGCACGAGCCGACGAGCGCGCACCTCGAGCCGATAGAGCGCTGGGCAGCCGGGAGCGCCATCACTCTCGCTCGACTCGGTACGCCGGCGGCGAGCAGCGCCGAGGTGGTGCTCGTGGACCGCGTCGGAGTGCTGGGCGATCTCTATGCACTGGCCGACGCCGCGTACGTGGGCGGTGGATTCCATTCATCCGGACTGCACTCCGTGCTGGAGCCGGCGGCGTTCGGCGCGCCGGTCGCCTTCGGGCCGCGCTTCGCGGCGAGTCGCGATGCGCGACTCCTCGACGAGTCGGGCGGAGGCGCGCACGCGAGCGACGCCGTGGAGCTCGCGGGGGTCTTGTCGGCGTGGCTGCGCGATCGCTCCGTCCGGGAGCAGGCTGGCGCGAGGGCGCGTGACACTGTGCGATCGGGCCTCGGCGCGGCGGGGAGATCGAGCGCGCTCGTGGAGCGGCTGCTCTTCGGCTGAGTGGGACGCCGCACCGTACGCGCTGCCGTCGTACGTGCGCGATCACCGCTCCGGGATCGCGCCGGTGTGCCTGCGGGCGCGGGCTACTTCCTCCGCCGCACCTGCGTCCCCGCCTGGCGAATTCGCCGAGCGGCGGCGCGCGCCGCGGCGCGTTCGCCGTTCTTTCCCTGCTCACCTCCCCGGCGGCCCGCGGGCGGTTGCAGAAAGAATCCCTGCACGAGCGGCACACCCAGGCGCTTCACCGTGTCCAGCTCCGCGGCGCTCTCGATTCCTTCGGCGATCACCATCGCGCCCTGCTCGCGCGCGAACCCCACCATCGTCTCCACGAGGTTCTGCTTGATGAAGTTCGTCTCGATCGACTTGATGAGCGAGATGTCGAGCTTGATGAAATCCGGCTCGAGGTTGGCGATGGAGCCGAGCCCCGCGTAGCCGCTCCCCGCGTCATCGACGGCGAAGCGGAAGCCGCGCGAGCGGAGCGCGCTCAGTCGCTCGCGAAAGGCGGGATAGTCGGTGATCGCCGTCCGCTCGGTGATCTCGATGACCACGCGGTGCGGGTCTATCGAGGCGAAGTCGCCGAAGGTCGGATCGGTGAAGTCGTGCGGATCCGCGTTCAGGAAGAGAAGCTGCCCCTCGCCAAGTTTTTCCGAGGCGCCTTCCACCGCGCGCGCGCGACAGAGGCGGCTCAGCTCCCACACGAGATCCGCGTCGGCCGCCACCTCGAACATCACCTCGGGACTGCGTAGCGTCCTCGCCACCCCGCGCGCCAGCGCTTCGTAGCCGAAGATGCTCCCGGTCTCGGCGGAGAATATCGGGTGGTACTCCACGTACAGACTGCGGTCGTGCAGCAGACGGCGGAGATCGGTCACCTTGCGCGCGCGCTGCCGCTGCTCGATGCTGCGGGCGGTGGCCGCTGCCTCGCGCACGCCGCGGTAGATGAGCCGCTCGAGCCGGATCTTCGGGTTGTGATACACCGTCGCGGAGCCGACGAAGATGTCGAAGAGAGCGGCGACGTCTTCGCCGTGTTCATCCTCCAGCCGCATCCCGACGTAGCGGTGCAGCCGCTGCGCGATCTCGGTGATCTCGTGCTCGCTGGTACCGTTCTGCTCGCGCGCGGGAATGTGGAAGAAGATGAAGTCGTCGTCGTGCGTGTAACCGAGCATCATCCGCGTGTCACCGAGATCCTCGCGGCCGATGAAGTCGCGTACCGCGTTCGCGGTGGTGGCCAGAACGTCGTCCAGCTTTTCCCATCCGTAGATCTCCTCGATCTTCGCGAAGCGTATGAAATCGAGGTAGAAGACGACCAGCTCTCCGCGCTCCTTGAACGACGCCCGCGCCCGTTCTATCAACACAGGGAGCGTGGCCATCCGCGTCCCGGAGTCGAAGAGGAGCGACTCGAAGCCAACCCGCTCGAGCCGGTTCGCCTCGGCGATCTCCGCGGCACGCACCCGACGTCCGGCCGAGCGCAGGCGGCGATCCATCTCATCGACCGACGCGGGGAGAGTGTACCACTCATCGGCCTGCGCATCGAGAGCGATGCGGCAGCCGGCCTCCTCTCCGCACGCGACTACCACCGGCACCTTATAGAGCCTCCCCCGCTCCACCACCGCACGCACCACGTCCGGATCCGAGCTCGACACCACCACCGCCATCACTCCCTGCAGCTCGCCGAGTGCGGCGGCCAGCTCCGCGGATGGCCGCACCTCGGTTCGACCGCCAGGAGTGCGCGCGGCGACCTTGGCAAGGCCGGGATCGCAGCTGTCGGTCAGAAGTATCGAGGGTGTCACGCTGGAATTCGTCCGGCCGCGATCACACGGGAGGACCAACTAATGCCAGGTTTCGCTTGACGCAGGCGAGCAGCCCCTCGAGGTCCACCGGCTTGGTGATGTAGTCATCGGCGCCGGTCTGGATGGCGGCCTGCTTGTCGTTCCAGGCGCTGAGAGCGGTGAGCATGATCACGCGGACGCTCCGGCCATGGGTGGGGTGCTGCTTCATGGAGTGGCAGACTTCCCACCCGCTGCGCCCTGGCATCATGATGTCCAGTAGCACGAGCGCTGGCCTCACCTCGTCGAACATGGCGAGCCCCTCGTCGCCATCGCGTGCAACGAAAACCGTGTACCCGTGCGCCTCCAGCAGGTCGCGCACGATCACCGCGTTGTCGCGATCGTCATCGACCACCAGGATGGCGGCCGACTCGGCGAAGGAGCCTTCCATTCTCTCACCCCTCAGTACCCTGGGACGCCCGAGGGCGCAAGATGCGGGCCGAGGGGACGACGGGGTCAGGTCTTTAATTTCTAGTCCCGTGGACTGCCGTCCACGGGACTAGAAATTAAAGACCTGACCCCGTCGTAACTGCTTTCGGCTTTCTCTCTCTCGAGCTACCGCGTCCGTCCCGGGTGGAAGGCAGCGCCGAAGCCGAAGCCGGCCTGGCTCTCACCACTACTCACGCCGCCGATCACGATGGCACCGCGAAGGGAAAGCTTCGGAGTCACCTCGAAGTCGGCGCCGAGGTCGAAGTTGAGCTTCGCCTTGGTGCCCAGTCCGTGGCAGTCGCTGACGCAGGCATCGAGCGAGAGTCGGGGGTGGACGTACGGAGTGATCGCCAGCCTGCTCCCTTCGACGGGGAACCTGTGACCGACGACGGCACCGATCGGGATACGGACGAAGCTGCGGTTGCTACCGAACTCTCCGTACACACCACCCGTGAAGATCACGTCGATGGGGGTGTCGGGGGTGGCGCGCAAGATGCGCTGGCCGAGTCCTCCACCGATCAGGAAGCCGGCATCCGCGTGGTCGGGGTCGGCGAAGCCCACATCGAGCGAGAAGTGCGTATCGGGGCCGATACCTTCGCGCCACTGGAACAGTCCAGTCGTACCGTAGTCGCCGCCGCCGGCGATGGCGAAGTTGAATTCGCGCGTGGCGATGGTAGGCGGCTGGAAGGCCGGGTAGTGCCAGGCCTGCGCATTCGCGCCACTGGCGGTCGAGACGGTGGCGATGCCGGCGAACAGCGCGACGGCAAGACTGGTCGTTCTCTTCATTTGCGCTCCTCTTCTGGTAAATCGAAAGTTTCGATTGTTGTTCGCGCCGCGCTACCGCTCCTGCCTCACGGCTTGCGCAGAGCGTACGAAAGGCCGACGCCGAAAAGGCCACCGGCCGGCCCGGGACTACCCTCGGGGGCCCGGGCTCCCCATTCGTAACCGATAGTCAACCCGACCTGGCTGGCGATCGCCACATCCACTCCCAGCGATACGCGGAACAACGACCTCGTCTCGCCTATGGAGTCGCGCTTGACGCGCGACACATCGAGAAAGGGCGCGATGTACGCCGAAACCGCGCGGCGCTCGCCGAGCGTACCACGATAACCAACAGACGCTCCCAATGGGATTCGCGTTTCAGTCGCGCCGCCCGAGGTGAGACTTCCGACTCCCGCGAACGCCGCCACTCCGAGCCTGCGTGAGCTCAGGGCGCCGATGGGGAGCATGGCCCGGCCACCCCAGGTGGCCTTGCCGGAGCCATCGTCCGGGTCGAGCACCCCGAAGCCGCCGCTCAGCTGGATCTTCCCGTTTTCCGGAGCCCAGGCGAGCGCGCCGCCGTAGACCAGCGCTTCCGATGCGGCGGCGAAATTGGCACCGAAAGTGACGCCGGGATTGACGAAGGCGTTCTGCAGCACGGGGACGCCCACCATCTGGGCGGACGCCGGATGCGCTCCGGCCGCAGCCAGCACCGCAGCCGCCACCCCCACTCTCAGCAACGCCAGCGATTGCGGCACCGCACCCCCCGACCTGACGTGAAAACGCACGCCGCGGGACTGCCCCACGGCGCGCGAATCGGAATGCAATGTACGTGCGAGTGACCTATCGGCCACCCGATCCATATCGGCTCAGCGGCGCTGCTCCGCGCGCTCCGTCACCACTCGTACCTGATTGTCCACCACCTGCAGGAAGCCGCCGTCCACTTCGAACTGCTCGACGCTCCCGGCATTCTGCACGCGGAGCATGCCACTCCCCAGCGCCGTGATCATCGGCGCGTGGCCGGTGAGGATTCCCACCTCGCCGTCGAACGCCGGAGCCACCACCGACTCCGCCTCGCCGGTGAACAGCGTGGCCTCCGGCGAGATCACGGATACGCTCAGCATCATCTACTCAGCTCTTGAGGGTCTTGGCCTTCTCGACCGCTTCCTGGATGCCGCCCACCATGTAGAAGGCCTGCTCCGGAAGCTCGTCGAACTCGCCCGACACTACCCGCTCGAAGGATTCCACCGTGTCCTCGAGCTTCACGTAGCGTCCCTCCACGCCGGTGAACTGCTGCGCTACCGTGAAGGGCTGCGAGAGGAAGCGCTGCACGCGGCGCGCACGCGCCACGATTCGCTTGTCATCCTCCGAGAGCTCCTCCATGCCGAGGATCGCGATGATGTCCTGCAGCTCCTTGTAACGCTGCAGAATGCCGAGCACGGCGAAGGCCGCCTTGTAGTGCCGGTCGCCCACGTACTGCGCGGCGAGAATGCGCGACGTCGAGGCCAGCGGGTCCACCGCCGGATAGATGCCGATCTCGGTGAGCGCGCGAGAGAGCACGATCGTCGCGTCGAGGTGCGCGAACGCGGTCGCCGGCGCGGGGTCGGTGATGTCGTCGGCGGGAACGTAGATCGCCTGCACCGAGGTGATCGAACCGGTCTTCGTGGAGGTGATCCGCTCCTGCAGATCGCCCATCTCCGTCGCGAGCGTGGGCTGGTAACCCACCGCGCTCGGCATGCGGCCGAGGAGCGCCGACACCTCCGAGCCCGCCTGCGTGAAGCGGAAGATGTTGTCGATGAAGACGAGCACGTCCTGACCTTCCACATCGCGGAAGTACTCCGCGACGGTCAGTCCGGTGAGGCCCACGCGGAGGCGCGCGCCCGGCGGCTCGTTCATCTGGCCGTAGATGAGCGCGGCCGAGTCGATGACGCCCGACTCCTTCATCTCCAGATAGAGATCGTTCCCTTCACGCGTGCGCTCGCCCACACCGCAGAACACCGAGCGGCCGCCGTGGCCCTTGGCCACGTTGTTGATCAGCTCCTGGATGATGACCGTCTTCCCCACGCCGGCACCGCCGAAGAGACCGATCTTGCCGCCCTTCACGAAGGGCGCGATCAGGTCGATGACCTTGATACCCGTCTCGAAGATCTCGGTCTTCGGCTCGAGGTTCACGAAGTCAGGGCTGGGACGGTGGATCGGCCAGCGCGGCGAGTCGCTGGGGATCGGCGGGCCGTTGTCCACCGGCTGGCCGAGCACGTTGAGGATGCGGCCGAGCGCGTGGTTGCCGACGGGCACCGAGATCGGAGCGCCCGTGTCGACGACCTCCATCCCGCGCTGCACTCCGTCGGTGCTCGACATGGCCACCGCGCGCACCTGGTTGCGACCGATGTGCTGTTGCACCTCGACCACCACGTCCACGCTCGTTCCGCTCTCGGTCGTCTGATCGATCGTGAGAGCGTTGTAGATCTCGGGAAGATGCTCGGCCTCGAACTCCACGTCGATGACCGGCCCGATGACCTGGATCACTTTGCCGATGTTGTGGTTCAGCTCTACCATGGTGTGGATCGCGTCAGTGTGAAAGCATCCTCGCGGCCAGGGGCCGCGCCGGTGCGGTGCGTCGGTAAGAGAAGATCAGAGTGCCTCCGCGCCGCCCACGATCTCCGCGATCTCCTGCGTGATCTGCGCCTGGCGGGCGCGGTTGTACGTCCTGCGAAGCATGTTCAGCATCTCGCCGGCGTTGTCGGTGGCGTTCTTCATCGCCGTACGCTGCGCGCCCTGGAAGCCGGCCGCGGTCTCGACGAGTGCGCGGTAGACCGCGTTCCGCACGTACAGCGGGACGAGCTCGCGGAGAATCACCTCGGCGCTCGGGAAGAGCAGGTAGTCGCGCGCGATGCCGGCGAACTTCCCCTCCTTCCCTCCCGCCTCGCGCTCGGGCGGAGTGACGGGAAGAATCTGGTCGGTGGTGGGCGGCGTGGAGAGCGGCGAGTTGTAGCGCGCGTAGACCACGTAGAGCGCATCGAGCCGGCCCGCCACGAACTCCGCCATCAGCGGATCCACCAGCTCGGCCGCTTCCTTCGATGTGGGACGATCGCCGATATCGGTGCGCGACGACGCCACGCTCGCGCCGATGTAGCGGAAGTAGCCGAGCCCCTTCCTCCCTACCACGTGCAGCTCGGTCTCGATGCCGTCCTTCTGCAGACGCTCGATGAGATGCCGCCCCTCGCGAATCAGGTTGGCGTTGAAGGCGCCGGCGAGGCCGCGATTGGACGTGATGAGGAGTACGCCGGCACGCCGGATCTGCGCCGGCTGCCGGAAGAGCGGGAAGCGCTCGGCGAGCGCCGGCGAGTAGAGATCCGCGATCACGCTGGTGAGCGCCTGGGCGTACGGGCGCGCGCCGACCACCCGGTCCTGCGCGCGCTTCAGCTTCGAGGTCGCCACCATCTCCATGGTACGCGTGATTTTCCGCGTACCCTCGACGGACTTGATGCGGCCCTTGAGCTCGCGACCCTTAGCCATTGCGAGATTCGCGCGTCGCCCTTTCGGCGCTCTTGTAGGCCTCGATCCCTCGCTTGAGCTCTCCCTCGGTCTCCTTGGAGAGCACCTTCGTCTCGCGGATCTGCTGGCCGATCTGCGGGAACTGCTGCGCCATGAAGGCGTGGAAGCCGCGCTCCCACTCGCGGATCGCATCGACCGGCACATCATCAAGGAAGCCGTTGGTCACGGCGTAGAGGATCATGACCTGCTGCTCCACCGGCATCGGCTCGTACTGCGGCTGCTTGAGCACCTCCACGGTGCGCATACCGCGGTCGAGCTGAGCGCGAGTGGTCTTGTCGAGGTCCGACGCGAACGCAGCGAACGCCTCGAGCTCGCGGTACTGCGCGAGGTCGAGACGGAGGCGTCCGGCCACCGAGCGCATCGCCTTGATCTGCGCCGAGCCACCGACGCGCGACACCGAGATACCAGCGTTCACCGCGGGACGAACACCCGCGTTGAAGAGGTCTGCCTCGAGGAAGATCTGGCCGTCGGTGATCGAGATGACGTTCGTCGGGATGTAGGCGGAGACGTCACCGGCCTGCGTCTCGATGATCGGGAGCGCGGTGAGCGAGCCACCGGGTGCGAAGATGTGCTCGTTGTCCACGACGCTCGGATCCTCGCTGATCTTCGCGGCGCGCTCGAGGAGGCGCGAGTGCAGGTAGAAGACGTCGCCGGGATACGCCTCGCGACCGGGCGGGCGGCGCAGCACGAGGGAGATCGCGCGGTACGCGGCGGCCTGCTTGGAGAGATCGTCGTAGACGCAGAGCGTCGCCTTCCCTTCCTGGTACATGAAGTACTCGGCCATCGCGCAACCGGCGTAGGGCGCGATGTACTGCATCGGCGCCGGATCGGACGCCGCGGCGACCACCACGATCGTGTAGTCCAGCGCGCCAGACTCGCGGAGCTTCTCCACCGTGGCGGCGACCGTGGACTTCTTCTGGCCGATCGCGACGTACACGCAGATGACGCCAGTGCCCTTCTGGTTGATGATCGTGTCGATCGCGATTGCCGTCTTACCGATCGCGCGGTCGCCGATGATGAGCTCACGCTGTCCGCGGCCGATCGGGATCATGGAGTCGATGGCCTTGATACCGGTCTGGAGCGGCTCCTTCACCGGCTGGCGGACGATGATGCCTGGCGCTTCGGACTCCACCTTGCGCGTATGCTTCGCGTTGGTGGGGCCGAGACCGTCGATCGGATTGCCGAGCGAGTCGACGACGCGCCCGACGAGCTCGGGCCCGACGGGCACCTCGAGGACGCGTCCGGTGCGGCGGACTTCGTCGCCCTCGCGGAGCTTGAGGTAGTCGCCGAGGATGACGGCGCCGATGTTGTCTTCCTCGAGGTTGAGGACGAGAGCGGCGATACGGTCGCCGGTCTCGCTGGAAGTCATCTCGAGCATCTCGCCGGCCATGGCCTTGGTGAGGCCGTAGACTCGGGCGATACCATCGCGGACTTCGAGCACCGTACCGACATCTTCGATATCGGGCTCGTTGAAGTCTGCGGCCTCGATCTGTTGGAGGAGGATATCCTTGATCTCGGCGGGTCGAAGCGAGGTTTCGGAGGCCATGTGAGGCGTGTCTAGGAGTCGGGTGAACTGGGTGGCGCGGGCGTACCAGCCCCGTGGCTGCCGCAGCTTGTGAATTTTATCACAAGGAGCCCATCCAGACAAGTGGCTCGCATCTGGATTTCCCGTGCCGCGGAACCGCCGGGGAACTACGGGGTCAGGTCTTTAATTTCGAGCGGGCTGAGCATTCGCTCAGCCCGCTCGAAATTAAAGACCTGACCCCGTAGTTCCCGCACCCACCATCCCCGCCGCACGCTCCAGTACGCCGCGCGCGTTCGCGTACGAGATCCGCTCCAGAGCTTCGTCCAGCGGAAGCCAGCTGCACTCGGTTATCCCCTCCTCCCGCTGCGGGCTCGTTTCCGCGCGCTCGCTCTCCATCAGGTAGAAGTGACAGACCTTGTGGATCAGACGCTTCCGAAAGCGGAAATACCAGTCGATGGTGTCTATCGCGTCACGCAGCACGAGACCGTGCAACCCTGTCTCCTCCTCCACCTCGCGAAGCGCGGTCCGCTCCGGCGCCTCGTCGCGCTCCACATGCCCCTTCGGGAAGCCCCAGTTGTCGTAGCTGTCGCGGATCAGCAGGAAGAGAGGCCGGCCATCTTCCATCCGGAACACCACGCCGCCCGCGGAGATCTCCTGCCGCGCCCGCGAGCGCGGCATCAGCGGCCCCGCACAGCGCTTCCACCCACGGCGAAGGCCGCCGCCGGCTCCTCCTCGTTCTCCGCCAGCGTCGGGCGCCCCTCGATGAACTGGCGCACTATCGGGTCCGATGTGTTCCTGATCTCATCCACCGTCCCCACCTGCCGCACCCGCCCCTCGTACAGCATCGCGATGCGCGTTCCGATCGTGTACGCGCTCCGCATGTCGTGCGTGATCACCACGCTCGTCACGCCGAGCTTCTCGCGCATGCGGATCATGAGCTGGTCGATGTTTGCGCTCGTCACCGGATCGAGTCCGGTGGTGGGCTCATCGTACAGTATGTACTTCGGCCTGTGAGCCACCGCGCGTGCGATCCCGACACGCTTGCGCATACCGCCCGACAGCTCCGCCGGATACCGCTCCGCCACGTTGGGGAGGTCCACCAGCTCGAGCGCGCGATCCACACGCTCGGCGATCTCGCGCTCGTCGAGCTCCCCCTGCTTGCGCAGCCCCATCGCCACGTTGTCGCCTATCGTGAGCGAATCGAAGAGCGCGGCGAACTGGAAGACGTAGCCGATGCGGCTCCGCAGATCGTAGAGCTCGCGCTTGGGGAGCGAGGGGACATCGAGATCGTCCACCACCACGGTGCCGCTATCGGGGACGAGGAGCCCCACGACGTGCTTGATCGCCACCGACTTCCCCGAGCCGGAATAGCCGATGATGACCATGGTCTCACCCTCGACCACGTCGAGCGTGAAGCCCTCGAGCACTTTCTTCGGTCCGAACGCCTTGTATACGTCAATCCACTGGATCACTGCGAACGCTCCCTTGCTTCGTCCCGTGGGGCCGACCCCTCGTCGAGCTGCGTCCGGAGCGAAGGGCTTCCCCGCATCCAGCGCGAATGCCGCGCCGTGGAACCGCGCGACGTGCGTAATCTGAGTGGCTCCGCACGGGTGGGCAACGCGCGCGACTCCGGGGTATTATTTATCTGACGGGCGCCAGCGCCTCTCCGCCACACGGTCGCCACCCGATGCGCGGAGGCACCCGTTGCGCTCCTGTGAAACGCCGATTCCGGATCTCCCATGTCGCGTTCGGTTCCAGCCCTTCTCCTCCTCGCAACCCTGGCCGCCACTACCGCCAGCGCCCAGAGCAGCACGCGCAGGCTACCGGTGGCCGGCGACAGCTCGACGAGCGCCGCGCAATCGAAGACCGGGAGCCCGAGCGACACCGGCCAGACCACGGGCCCCGGGGCACACACCGTCATCAGCGGCTTCGTCCTCGACAGCATGACGAATCAGCCGCTCGAAGGTGCCGTGGTGCTCCTCTCGGGTACCTCGAAGACCGTCACCACCGACGCGGGCGGCCGCTTCCGCTTCGAGCTCGACTCCGCCGCGAACGGAACGTTCACGATCGGCTTCTTTCACCCCACGCTCGATTCACTCGGGGTGACGCCCCCACCGCGTCAGATCCAGGTCCACCCCGGAGGCGACAACTTCGTGGAGCTCGCCGTCCCCTCGGCGCGCACCATCAGCTACGCGCTCTGTCCCGATACTTCGCTCACCGACGGTCGAGGCATGGTGGCGGGTACGGTGCGCGACGCCGCGAACGACGAGCCGCTCGACAGCGTGCGAGTAGTACTGATGTGGACGGGGATGAACGTGGGGAACACATCGGTCACCAAGGTGCCGCGAGCTGTGAGCGTGCTGACCGACGAGAGAGGATCGTATCACGCCTGCGGAGTCCCGTTCGGGGTGCGCGTCACCGCGCAGGCACGGACGAACACGCAGCGGAGCGGGTGGATCGAGGTCACCGTCCCTGACGGGGGAATCGGGACCCGGAACTTCCTCATCGGTACGCGGCCGCCCAGGAGCGTGGCCGCGAACCCGAGCGCCGATACCGGCGCGAAGACTACGGCCCCGCTGGGCACAGCGGTTCTCACGGGTACCGTTACCTCGACGAACGGACAGCCGCTCGAGGGCGCGCAGGTACTCCTCCTCGGCACGACCCTCGGCGGGAGGGCCGACCACAACGGAAACTTCCGGCTCGGCGGTCTCCCCGGCGGTACGCAGAGCATCGAGGTGCGCCAGATCGGCTACGCTCCCCAGCGCTACGCGGTGGACCTCGTACCGGACAAGATCAGCAAGGTCACCGCGGTGCTCGAGGAGCGCGCGGTGGTGCTGAAGGAAGTCGAAGTGGCCGGGAAGAAGGGCTCCGGCATCCCCGGCTTCGACCGGCGCCAGAAGAGCGGCTTCGGCACCTACATCACACGCGACGACATCGAGAAGCGCGGCGCCATCAACACGAGTGATCTCTTCCGTACGATCCCCGGCGTCCAGGTACTCTGGAACGGGAGCGGCTACACGGTGCAGATGACGCGTGCGAGCACCGGCTACTGCCCGGTGCAGTATTACATCGACGGCACCCCCTTCCTCTCCACCGGCGGCGACGACATGGATCAGATAGTCCAGCCGCAGGACA
>JBIQMO010000013.1:0-45686 GCA_044463245.1 Gemmatimonas aurantiaca | reverse complement strand
CGGGCTGAGCTGTTACACAGCTCAGCCCGCTCGAAATTAAAGACCTGACCCCGTCGTACACGCCAATGCGAATTGAATTCCCGCCAGGGGCACCTGATCCGCCATCCCCGCGAAAGCGGGATGACGGCTGCCGTGAGGCAAGACCTGCTTTCACGCGCTCGCTCGCTTCGCTCGCGCTCCTCGCTCTGCTCGCCCACCCGCTCGCGGCACAATCGTCGGCTTCGCGCACGCTCGGCGCAGCCGAGCGCGCGCGGGTGGACAGCGTCTTCGCCGAGTACGACCGCTCCGATGCGCCGGGGTGCGCGCTGGGAGTATTCCGCGACGGGCGCATCGCCTACGCCCGCGGCTACGGGATGGCCGACCTCGAGCGCGGCGTACGCATCACACCGGCCACGCTGTTCGACATTGGTTCGACATCGAAGCAGTTCGCGGCCGCGAGCATCGCGCTCCTGGTGGAGGACGGGAAGCTCCGGTTCGACGACGACGTGCGGAAGTACGTTCCCGAGCTCCCCGACTACGGCGCGCCAATAACCATCGACCACCTCCTGCGCCACACCAGCGGGCTGCGCGACTACGTGGGGCTCCTGGCACTCGCGGGCCACTCGCTCGAGGAGGTGACCACCGACTCGCAGGCACTCGCCATCATCACGCGCCAGCGCAACCTGAACTTCCCCACCGGATCGCGCTGGGAGTACTCCAACACCGGCTTTTTCCTCCTCTCGGTGATCGTGAAGCGCGTGAGCGGCCAGTCGCTCGCCGACTTTGCGCGATCGCGAATCTTCCTTCCACTCGGCATGACGCACACGCGCTACCGCGATCGCGCCGAGATGCTCATCCCCGGCCGCGCGCTCGGCTACGCGCCCGACAGCGCCGATGGCTTCGTCAACAGCATGTCCAACTGGGAGGAGACCGGCGACGGCGCCGTGCACCTCTCGGTGGAGGACGCCCTCCTCTGGGATGAGAACTTCTACCACCCGCGCGTGGGCGGCGAGCGGATGGCGAGGTGGCTCCAGGAGCGCGGCACGCTCGCGAACGGCGATTCCATCGACTACGCGCGCGGTCTGTTCGTGGACGGCTACCGCGGCCTGAGACGCGTGCAGCATGGTGGCGACTGGATCGGCTACCACGCGGCATATGCGCGCTTCCCCGAGCAGCACACCTCGGTAGTCACCTTCTGCAACTCCGACGGGATCTCGCCCGAAGGTCTGGCAGAGAAGGTCGTGGACATCGTTCTCGCCGACGCGTTCAGGGAAGGGAAGGAGCTGGCGGACGCGCCGGGAGGAGCGGCCGGCACGGACAGCAGCGATGCATCGCGCGCCGCGCCGGCGACCACCGTGACCGTACCCGACGCGGACGCGACCGGTACGATGGCCGAGCGCTCGATGGTGGGGAACTACTACGTGTCGAGCAACAACACCGTCTTCGCGGTGAGCACGGGCGAGAAGGGATTACGCCTGCACGTCTTCGGACAGGACTTCCCCCTCGAACGCAGTGGGCCGACCACGATGAGCGTCACCGACCTCCCGGTGAAGATCGTGTTCACCGCCGGTGCCGCCAACGCTCCCGCCCGATCGGCGCGGCTCATGATAGGATCGGAAGCAGGAAACGAGGGCGTGAGATTCTCCCCTGCAATTCCGGACGCCGCCTCACTGAAGGCGTACGCCGGCAGCTACTACAGCCCCGAGCTCGGCGTCACCTGGCCAATTGTGTTGGAGAACGGAAAGCTCGTCCTGAAGCTCGACCCCGGCTCTCTCACCGAGATCGCCGGCGAGCTCACCCCCGCCATGCGCGACTCCTTTACCGCCGGCGGCGGCTTTATTCAGTTCCAGCGCGACAAATCCGGCCGCGTCACCAGCTTCACCCTCAGTACAAGCCGGATGAGGGACATCGGGTTTGAGAGAACGACGGGGTCAGGTCTTTAATTTCGAGCGGGATGGGCGAATGCCCATCCCGCTCGAAATTAAAGACCTGACCCCGTCGTTCTCTCTCTATTTCCCGAATCTCTCCACCACCCACTCCACCACCATCCCCACCACCTCCGGCTCCACGCGCGGGTTCTTCAGCTTTGCGTAGCCGCCGGGGAATCCGCTCGTGTCGTAGACGAAGAGGTGGTTCAGGTTGGGGAAGACGTGAGCGGTCACGTCGGGGTTACCTGCTGCCTCGAAGGCGGCTTCGAGTACGGGGACCTGGTCGGGGGTGACCTGCTGGTCGGTGCCGCCGTTGAGTATGAGGACGGGCGTCTTCACCCGACGCGCGGTGGCGAGTGGGTCGTAGTCGAGGAAGTACTTCATCCACGGATCGGACGCGCCGAGCGAATCGATGCGGGCATCGACGGTTGCGAGCGCGGAGTCCTTCTTCGCGCCGGTGAGCTTGGGGTCGTGCTCGATGAGGTTGCCGAGCTGGAACTGGAGGATCTCGCGGCCTCCCTTCGACGGGCCGGCGAGCAGTACGATGCCGCGCAGCTCCGGCTCGTGCAGCGCGACGAGCGGCGCGATGAGCCCGCCCTCGCTGTGGCCCAGCAGACCGAGGCGCCTGGCGTCTATCTCCGGCCGCGTGCGCAGGTAGGCGAGCCCCGCGCGGATGTCGTCGGCGAAGTCGGCGCTCGTCGCGCCCTTGTGCTTCCCCGTCGACTCACCGTAGCCGCGATCGTCCATGCGCAGCACCGCTATCCCGCGGCGGCCGAGCGAATCGGCGAGCTGACGAAAGGGACGATAGCCCTCCACGCCGGGGAGCGCTTCGTCACGATCTTCGGGTCCTGAACCGGTGATGGTGACGATGGCCGCCACCGGATGCGCGCGGCTCGCACCTCCGGGAAGGGTCAGCGTTCCGGCGAGCGTGTGCCCTGCGGGCGACGCCACCTTCACGGCGATCGCCTCGTACGGCGCGCCGGGAGGCGCCGAGTAGTCGACCTTCACGACCGCCGGCCTGGTCGCTGCGCCCGCCCCGCCTTGCGCGGCGAGTGATCGGGAGATGACGCCCACGGTCGCGAGAGCGACGAGGGCGGCAATAGTCGCGCGCGCTGAGCGATGCACGGTGTTCTGCATGACGATTCCCTCGTGATGTGATCCGACAACCCATGTCGGGTCCGGTGGGAGGGCGACACGCGATTTCGCTCGCCCGCCCGCCCTCTCCGATACGACGCTCCCAGCGGCCCGCCTACGTACAGCCTCGCGGGCTCACCGCTTCCCCGGGCGGCGCGGTAGAAGCACTACCGTATCGCCATGCTCCACGTAGCGTGCGTCCACGGCCAGCGCTATGAGGCGAACGACGTCGCCCGCCGAGTGCGGACCGAAGCTGGCGACCAGACGCCTGCTGGCGAGCGATGTGTCGCCGAGCGCGATCTCCATGTCGTACCAGCGGCCGATGGCGGGGAGTGCCTCGCGCAGCGGCACGCCGCGGAAGACCAGCTCGCCCTCCGTCCAGTCGAAGTACTGCGAGGCATCCACGACGCGCGAGCGCGAGAGCGCGCCGCTGCTGTCCATCGTACCCAGCTCCCCCGGTCCGAGGGTGAGCGGGGGCGCAGCGTGTTCGCGAGCGCTCGAGGAGTCCGACTTACTCGAGGCTGCCCCGCGCAGCAGTACCTTCCCCGACGCTACCACCACCTGCATCTCGGCCGCGCCGGGATACGCGGTCACCACGAACTCCGTCCCCAGATCCTCCGCCACGCCTCTCGACGTGTGAACCGCGAAGGGACGCAGCGTGTCGTGCGCGACCACGAAGAACGCCTGGCCCTCGAGGTACACGTCGCGCCGCGCGCGGGCACCGAAGTCGCGTGCATAGCGTACGCTGCTCCCGGCGCCCAGCACGATGCGCGATCCGTCGGAGAGAGTGATCGTGGCGCGCTGCCCGCGAGCGGTAGATACCGCCTGCAGTGGTACCGCGACTTCCATGTCGCGGTGGGTGCTCCCCGGCCAGCGACCAGCGATCGCTCTCCAGCCGACCACACCCACCACGAGCAGTGCGAACGCCGCCGCCATCTTCCCGACGCCCCCGGACCACGATCGGCGTCCGGAGCCGCGTGAGTCGTGCAAGCCGCCGAGAGTGAGCGGCGCCACGGGTGTGCGCCGCGGCTCTCGACCTTCCGCGCGACTCTCCGCGCGTTGCTCCACGCCACGCTCCGCCGCGGGCGCCGCACGCTCCGCGGACGGGGTGAGTGCGGCGCGCAGCTCCACGAGGGCACGCTCCGCATCCCAGCGCTTGGTCGCCTCCCTCCCGCACACACTCCAGACGCGCTCCAGCTCCCGGAATCGCTCCCAGCGGGCGGAGTCCGCGGCGATCCACTCCTGGGTCCGGGCCAACTCCGTCGCTGAGCACTCGCCGACGATGTAGCGCACCAGCCGCTCATCGTCGTCGCGCGGCCCGGATTCCAGGGCGAGGTACGTGGGCTGGTCCGTCATCCCGTCTCTCCAGCTCGACGAACGCTGCGGGGGGCGGTGTTGCTCGCTACACTCTCCACCCCAGCAGATTCCAGTAGTTGAGCGACCACATGAAGAGCAGCGCGAGCGCCACGACGATGTCGTAGCGAATGCGGAAGCCCTTGGTGCCGGTTCCCTTCCTCCACTGCTGGACCGCTACCACGAGCGCGATGATCGTGAGGATCGCGCCGATCACCGGGAATGCGAGTGCGATCTTCATCCCGGTGCCGTTGCCGAGGAGCAGCGCTTCGACGTCCGAAATCAGGATGCCGAGCGCCACCACGAAGGCGACGTTCGCGAGAGCGAGCCCCACGAGCAGCTTCCTTCCCGGGATTGCATCGCCGGGGAGCGGGTCGCCGAACCGATGCCGATAGAGACGGCGAGCAGCGGCGGCTATCACTCCGACGAACACCACCGTGGCCAGACCGAGTATGACGAGATGCAGCTTGGGCGATCCGTACCAGGGCATCTTCACGAACGCCATCATCGGGGCGTTCGAGAGGAAGGCGTGCTCTCCACCACCCGATGAATCGGCCTTGAAGGCGATCAGTTCGTGGCCGAGCTCCTGACGGTAAAGACTCGGCCCGACCGGCACGTAGCGATCGAGGCCGCTCCCCGATCCCACCAGCAGCGCGCCATCCTTGTCGGGGGCGATGGTGGTGCCACCCGCGAGCCCCGCGGCCTTCTGCCACGTGGTGTACGACATGCGGTTGGCCTGATACACGCCCGCCACGCGACGCGCCTGATCCACGGCGTCGGGTGGGAAGGTTGCCACGGGCGTGGGCGTGGGATAGTAGTGATCGAGGAACGCCTCCATGAACGGCCCGAAGCTGAGCTGCCCGCCGCGGTCGGTGTTGTACGACACGAAGACACCGGTGTTCTCCGACGGGAGGAGCATCATGTCGCTGTGGAACCACTGCGTGTCCCCGCCGTGTCCTATTAGCCGGAGGCCGTGGCTCTGCACCTCGTAAAAGCCGAGCGCCCAGCCGGCGAGACGCGGGTCGTGTCCGAAGACGCGCTCGTGCATCCGCTCGGTGGTGGCCTCGCCGAGGATGCGCTTTCCATCCAGCGCGCCGCCGCCCAGGTGTGCGAGCATGAACTTCGCCATGTCCTCCGCGGTCGAGCTCACCGAACCCGCTGGTGGACCGCGCAGCACCACCTCGAACTTCTTCGGCTTGAAGCTCCCTCCCGCGTACTTGTAGCCCACCGACATGTCGTCCTTCAGTGCGGCGGGTAGCGGCTGACGCGCGGTCGTGTGACTCATCCCGAGCGGCTCGAGGATGAACCTGTCCGTGTAGTCTTCCCACGACATCCCCGACGCGCGTTGGACGATGTAGCCGGCGAGCGTGGCGCCGTAGTTGGAGTAGGCGGAGTAGGTGCCGGGCGGGCGCACGCGCGTGGGGATGTGCTTGGGAAGCCACTCGGACATCGGCTGCAGATCCGATGAGTCGTCGCTGATGAGTCCGCGGCTGTCCTCCTCGAAGCCCGGCGTGTGGGTCATGAGGTGGCGGAGCGTGATCGGCTGCTCGTAGGTATCCGGGATCTTGAAATCCAGATACTCGTTGATGTCCGTGTCGAGGTCGAGCTTCCCCTGCTCCACAAGCTGCATCACCGCGGTCCAGGTGAAGAGCTTGCTCACCGATCCGACTCGGAAGAGCGTGGCGGCGGGATCCACCGGCTTGCGCTTCTCCACGTCGGCGTAGCCGTACCCCTTGGCGAAGAGGAGCTTCCCGTCCTTCACGACCGACACCGTGGCGCCGGCCACGTGCTGTCGCCTGAGCTGTCCCGCCATCACGCCATCCATGAAGGCCTCGAGCTCCGCCGCATCGCGAACGCCGTGCTCGGGTGCGGGGGCCACGGTCGCCGCCGGCTCCGCGGTCTGCGTTGGCTGCGGAAGCTGGGCCAGGCCGGCGTGCGGGAACGCGAGCGCGGCGGCCGCCGCCGCGGCGAGCGTGAGCGGCGTGGCGGAGAAGCCTGGTGCACGATGGTGGTAGGGACCGCGCATGAAGCCTCCATTTGCGTTATGAGGGAGCGGACCGACGTCCACGCCCGCCCGTCGCGCCGAAGCCGGCGTGACGCTCGCGGGTGCTCGCCATCGAGATGGGGTAGCTGCGATCAGCTCAGATACAACGCGCGTCGCGCACCCATCACGTACAGGGGAAATAGGGCGCGAGCTTGGCGCGGAGCGTTTTGAGGGCGCGGGTCATCTGGGTGTTGACGGTGCGCGGCGAGATCCCGAGCCGCTTGCCCACTTCCGCGTAACTCATCTCGTGCTCGCGGCAGAGCACGAAGATCCTGCGACGCTGCTCCGGGAGCTCGGCCACGGCTCGCGCCGCGGCGGCGGCGAGCTCGCGGCATTCGAGCAGGTCGTCGGGCGCGTCGTCGGAGGGCTCGCGCTCCTCACGACTCATCCGGTCGGCCCAGACGGTGGCCACGCGCTGGCGCCGCAGGTAATCGAGCGCGCGATTGCGCGCGGAGCGATAGAGGTAGCCGCGATCCACCGTGAGCGGGATGGAGCGGTGGCGTCGGTTCCAGAGGTGCGCAAAGAGCTCCAGCACCAGATCTTCGGCGACCTCGGGGCAGCCCACGTAGCGGAGCACGTGGTCGCAGAGTCCGGGGTAGTGTGCGCACACCACGGACTCGAAGGCAGCTTCATCTCCGGCGAGAGCTCGCGCGATGGTCCGCCGGTCGGCCGCGTCGCGATCGGTGGGGAGGGTGAGCGCGTCGCGCTCGCTGGTTTGGCGATGCGGTAGCGTCATGGCTGGCCCCGACTGGAGTCAGTCGCCAATATAGGACTTAACTATGTATACACAATAGTGGCGCGAGATGCGCCGCGGGCGATCCCGATAGCGCCGGTGCTTGCGGCCGGGACCGCAAGGCGTACGTTCTCGCCATGACGAGAGGACGATTACTCCATCGCGCTCGACCGCGCCTCGTGACGGGCACCCTCCTGGGGGTCGCCCTCGCCATACTGCCCGCGCCGTCGGCGGCCCAGCGAGCTCCGACGAGCGGCGACAGCGCTCAGACGCCGACCTCCACCGATTCCCTCGCGCGAGCGCTCCGAGCAATCCCGGTAGTCCTCGCGACCCGGCTTGCGACCTCGCCCCGGGTGGGCGAGCCGCTGGAGCTTCGCTCCGGCGGGAGCGATGCCGTCGAGAACACCGTGTTCGTACGCGATAGCACGGCGTCGAACAAGGGACGGCACATCCTCCTCGGAATGGCGATCGGAACAGCGGCCGGAGGCGGGCTGGGCTACCTCGCGGGGAAAGCCTGGTGCGATTCGCACGATGAGCACGGCGAAGGCCCACCGTGCGAGATAGGGTTGCCGCCGCTCGTGGCGCTCAGCGCGTTCCTGGGGTTGATAGCCGGCGGAGTGATCGGAGCACACGCCGAGCGAGAGCTGCCTGGCTCTCAGGGGCACCGCGTAGCGATCGATGCCGCGCCACTCGGCGCGCGCGGGATGGCGGTGGCGGTGACTCTCCGCTGAACGAAGCTCCGCCACTCGCGCGGTACTTCCGGGTGCCGCCTACACGATTCTCCCCGCCCGCTCCACGCCCTGCTCGCGCCCTTCCCACGCCGACGGCCGCGTCCAGGAGGTCGGCCGGTTCGCGCGTACCAGCGCCGCGACGCGCTCTCGCGAGATCCGGCCCGTGCGACCACCCTCGCACGCCGCGCCGCGCACGCCGGCGATGTCGGCACCGAGCGCGCGCACACCGGCCAGGTCGGCGGCGTTGAGACTCCCCGCTAGCGCCACCGTGAGCGCGGCCTCGTGCGCCAATCCCACCCAGCGACCCACGCGCACCTGATCCATGAGATCGAACAGTGCGCCGTCATCCTTGCGCGCGGTATCGAGGAGCACTCCCACGGCTCGCGCACGCTCGGCCGCCTCGATCACCCGCTCGGGTGAAGCGCTCTCGACGCGCGCGAAGTCCGCGTATGCTACCGCCACCACCCCGGCGCTCGTGCTCACGCTCCGCACTCCGCGCACCGCCGCCTCGATGAGCCGGCCCACCGCGGCGGTGTCAGCCACGCCGGCAAAGCCGAGCTTCACGTAGGACAGCCGGTTGGTCGCCGCAACGCGCGCCGCTTCCTCCATTGTGCGCTCGTCCGCGGCATCTCCGAGCGCAGCGCTGACGGGGCGCGTTACAGCCACCGCGTCGGCGATCTCGCGCAGCACCGCAGCGTCCGCCGCACCGAGCGAGCCGCGCGCCGGGTCCTTCACATCGATGATGTCCGCGTCGCCATCGAGCGCGATACGCGCCTCGGATGCGTCTGCCACACTGACGAGAAGCCGCACTGCTCTTCGAACCTCTTTGAGGCGCGCATGGCGCGCTGGTATCTTTGGGATCGGCCGCCCTGATAGACCAGGCGGAGTACCGCGTTACACTACCGCCCCACGTCACTCGGAGGCAAGCGTTGTCCGACCCCGGTCACTCTCGGTCACACGCGGGTGCTGCGCTCGAAGGGTATCGCGCGGTCGTGACAGGCGCATCCACCGGGATCGGTCGCGCCACCGCGCTCGCCCTCGCGCGTGCGGGCGCCGATGTGGCCATCACCTACCGCACCGGCCGACGTGATGCGATCACCGTGTCCGAAGAAGTAGCCGCGCTGGGCCGCCGCGCCCATGTCTTCCAGCTCGACCTCGCCAACGCTCCCTCGATAGCCAGCTTCGCCGGCGCGGCGTGGGAAGCGCTCGGTCGCGTGGACGTGTGGGTCAACAACGCCGGTGCCGACATCCTTACCGGCGGCGCTGCCGAGATCCCGGAGATCGAGAAGCTCGACAGGGTCCTCACGGTGGATCTCCGCGGTACGATCCTCGCCTCGTGGGAGGCGGCGCGGCGTATGCGCGATCAACCTCCCATCGCTGGCGAAGACGCCGATGATGAGAACGCGCAGAGCGGCGTCATCATCAACACGAGCTGGGATCACGTGCTCACCGGGATGGCGGGACGCAATCCGCAGATCTTCTCGGCGGCCAAGGGAGGGATACTCAGCTTCAGCAAGTCGCTCGCCCGATCGGTGGCGCCCAAAGTGCGGGTCAACATAGTGGCGCCGGGATGGATCGAGACGGAGTTCGGCGCCGGGCTGGATCGACGCCACTATCGGCGCGTCGTGAAGTCCACGCCGCTCGGCCGCTGGGGGACGCCGGAGGATGTGGCACGCGCCACCGTCTTCCTCGCGTCGAGGGACTCGCGCTTCCTCACGGGACAGACTCTGCTTGTGGGTGGCGGCATCGTGATGTGAACCGGGTGCACGGGGAGGGAGAGACGATGGCAACGAAGGAGAAGACGTACGACGACGCGGAGATCGCCAGGAAGCTCGAGGAGCTGCCGGGATGGTACCTCGAGAACGGCTGGATCCGCAGGCAATACAATACCGATGGCTGGCCCACCACGCTCATGCTGGTGAACGCGATCGGCTATCTCGCCGAGGCGGCGTACCACCACCCCGACCTCACGGTGACGTGGGGGAAGGTGTGGGTGAAGCTGCAGAACCACGCGGCCGGCGGGATCACCGACAAGGACTTCGAGCTCGCGCGCAAGATCGAGGAAGTGGTGCTCTGGCGTCCGCGCGGCGGCGCGCTCGAGGGAACGCCCAACAAGTTCGTGCGCTCGGGCGACTCGAAGTAGCACTCGCACCGCAATGAGCTCCATCGAACGTTCGGCCTCTCCGTCGCCCGAGCGCGTGCTCTTCGTCACGGGCCGACTCGCCGAGCCGGCGCTCAGGCGCGTGCTCGAGGCGATGTCGCCTCCCTTCGAGTACGACCTCGCGGTCATGCGCATCACCGTGGCAGCGCTCATGACCACGCAGTGGATAGCCAGGTCGCTCCAGGTGCCGGCGGACACGGACCTCGTGCTCATACCCGGGCTCTGCGAGGGCGACGTCGGGGCGATCGAGGAGAAGTTCGGCGTCCGTACCGAGAAGGGCCCCAAGGACCTGCGCGACATCCCCCAGTACTTCGGCCAGGCGGCGCTCCGCCGCGAGTACGGCGCGTGGGACATCGAGATCATCGCGGAGATCAACAACGCACCCCGCCTCTCGCGCGAGGAGATCCGCAGAGAGGCGGAGCACTTCCACGAGTCGGGCGCCGACTACATAGACATCGGCTGCACACCGGGGCTCGAATTCCCCGCACTCGCGGACGTCGTGCGAGAGCTGGTGGACGCGGGGATGAAGGTGAGCGTGGACACCTTCGACCCGGCGGAGATCCTGACCGGGGTGCGCGCGGGAGCGACGCTCGTCCTGAGCATCAACGGCTCCAACCTCGACGTCGCGCGCGAGTTGGGGAGTGGGGTGCGGGTCGTGGTGGTGCCCGAGGTGGGCGGCGACCTCGTGACGCTCGAGCCCACCGTCGCCGCGCTCGAGTCGTGGGGCGTGCCCTATCTCATCGACCCCGTCATCGAGCCACTCGGCTTCGGCTTCACCGCATCCATCGAGCGCTACGCCGAGGTGCGCAGGCGCTTCCCCGACGCCGAGATGATGATGGGTATCGGCAACCTCACCGAGCTCACCGAGGCCGACTCCACCGGCGTGAACGCGGTGCTCGTGGGAATCTGCCAGGAGCTGGGGATCCGCGCCGTGCTCACCACCGAGGTGATCGAGTGGGCGAGCGGCGCCGTGCGCGAGGTAGATGTCGCGCGGCGACTCATGCACTACTCGGTGAACAACGGGATCGTCCCCAAGCACATCGACGACCGTCTCGTCACTACGCGCGACACGCGCATCCTGGAGTACAGCGAGAGCGAGTTGCGCGAGCTGCAGGCGAGCATCACCGACCCCAACTTCCGGATCTTCACCGACCGGTCGGTGATCACGGTCCTCAACCGCGACAAGTTCGTCCGTGGCACCGACATCCAGGAGATCTTCGCCGAGCTCGGTGTGGACGAGGCGACGCACGCTTTCTATCTGGGTCGCGAGCTCACGAAGGCGCGCCTCGCCATCACGCTCGGCAAGACGTACCGCCAGGAGGGCGCGCTGAACTGGGGATATCTCACACCGAGCGATGATGTGAAGACGGAGCGCGTCCGGCTCACGCAGCGCAGCGAGCGAGCGAAGCGCAGGGCGGCGGAGGAATCGGCGGGAGTGAGCGAGGAGGCGGCGGAGGAGCGGGAGGGGGCCGGAGGGGAGGCGTGACGCCGCCCCTGGTGGTGGAGCTCGACCCGGTTCCCGATCCCGCCGACGCATGCGAGCGCTTCGTCGATGCGCCGTACGTCGTGTTTCTCGACAGCGCGCGCGACCACGACAGGCTCGGACGCTACTCGTTTCTCTGCGCGGACCCGTGCGCGGTCGTGTGCGACGATAGACTGACCGGCGGCGTTAGACTGACCGGCAGTGGCGAACTGACCGGAAATGTTAGACTGACCTGCGGCGTTAGGCCGACCGGCGACGTTAGACTGACCGGCGGCGCCCTCGAAGCGCTCCGCACTCTCCTCGAGCCCTTCACCACGGAACCAGTACCCGATCTTCCACCCTTCCAGGGCGGTGCCGCGGGCTACATCGCGTACGACTGGGGCGCCACGCTCGAGCGACTCCCCTCGCCGCGCTACCACGACCTCGCGATCCCAGATCTCCTCCTCGGCATCTACGACTGGGTCGTCTCCTGGGACCACGCGACCGGCCGCTGCTGGATCGTCTCAACCGGGATCCCCGAACGCGGCGAACGCAGCGCAGCGCGCGCGCGCGAACGGCTCGAGCTCGTGCGCGCGCGGCTCTCGGGCGGCGAGAGATGGTGGGAGCCGTGCGATCACTCCGCGTCACGGGCCTCGCGATCGCCACGATCCGCCGCCGCCCCGCGCGACGAACATTCATCGACGGGCTATTCACGCTCAGGTGCGATGGCGCCCTCATACTCCGTGGAGGGAATAACCCACGCGTGCGAGACGGAGCTGCGCTCATCGTTCACACACGCGGGCTACCTCGCCGCGGTGTCGAAGGTGCGCGACTACATCCTCGCGGGCGACATCTTCCAGGCAAACCTCACCCAGCGCCTCGAAGCGCCGCTGCGCGAGCCCGCGTGGACGCTCTACCGCCGTCTCCGCACCACCAATCCCGCACCCTTCGCCGCGTATCTCGACATGGCCGGCGTGAGAGTGCTCAGCGCATCGCCCGAGCGATTCCTCCGACTGGGTGCGGACGGCACGGTGGAAGCACGACCGATCAAGGGTACCAGACCGCGGGGTATCTACCCGGCACACGACGCCGCGCTCGGCCGCGTGCTCTCGGAGAGCACCAAGGACCGAGCGGAGAACCTCATGATCGTGGACCTCCTCCGCAACGACATCTCCCGCGTCTGCGTCCCGGGCTCGGTGCACGTCCCCGATTTATTCGCACTTGAGCACTATTCCACCGTGCAGCATCTCGTCTCCACTGTCACCGGCACTCTCGAGCCCGGCCACGATGCCGTGGACCTCCTGCTCGCCGCCTTCCCAGGCGGCTCGATCACGGGAGCGCCGAAGGTGCGCGCGATGGAGATCATCGCGGAGCTAGAGCCGTCGCGGCGCGGCGTGTACTGCGGCTCGGTCGGCTACATGAGCATCACCGGAGCGATGGACACGAGCATCGTCATCCGTACCTATCTCGCTCTCGGTGCACAGGTATATTTCGGCGTCGGAGGAGGCATCGTGGCTGACTCCGATCCGGAAGAGGAATACCGCGAGAGCTTCGACAAGGCTCGCGCGCTCATCTCCGCGCTGGCTGCCGGCCAATGATACTGCTCATCGACAACTACGACTCCTTCGTCCACAATCTCGCGCGCTACACGCGCGAGCTGGGCGGCGAGCCGCTCGTCCGGCGCAACGACGCCGTGACGCTCGATGAGATAGCCGAGCTCGCTCCATCGCACATCATCATCTCGCCCGGCCCCTGCTCGCCCGCCGAGTCCGGCATTTCCACCGAGGTCGTCCGTCGCTTCGGACCCACCATCCCCATCCTCGGCGTCTGCCTCGGCCACCAGTGCATCGGCGCCGCGTACGGAGGGCGGATCGTGAGAGCGGGACGCGTGATGCACGGGAAGACATCGCGGATCCATCACGACGGCACGGGGATCTTCGCGGGACTGCCGTCGCCCTTCGTCGCGACGCGCTACCACTCGCTCGTCATCGAGCCGGCGTCGCTCCCGAGCGTGCTGCGCGTGCTCGCCACCTCCGAGGATGGCGAGATCATGGCGGTGGAGCACCGCGAGCACCCGGTTACCGGAGTACAGTTCCATCCGGAGTCCGCGCTCACCGAGCACGGCTACTGGCTCCTCGACCGATTCCTGCACGGCGATGCATCGCGCACCGAGTCGCTCCCCGATCGCGCCGATCTCGCCTTCGCCCCGCCGCCCACGGCCGCCGAGCAGGCGCCGCCGGTGGCACTGGTGCGATGAGTGGAAGGATGAACAATGAGGATGTGAGCGCCGCGACAGCGATCGGCGACGCGACGCGAACCATCCTCCCCGATGGAAAGCCGTCCGCTCCGGATGCGCGAACCAGAGAAGCCGCACGCGTGACCAACACGCTTCCCATGATCTGGGTGAACGGCAGTCGAGTGGCGAGCGACGCGATGCATCTCTCCGCGCTCGATCGCGGCTTCACGCTGGCCGACGGCATCTTCGAGACGATGCTCGTTCGATATGGAATGACCTTCCGCCCGCAGCGGCATCTCGATCGCCTGCACAATGGTGCGCGAGCTCTGCGGATCGAGCTTCCGCACGTCATCGCCGAATGGCTCGAGGAGGCGGCGTCCAGAACGGGCAGCGCCCTCGGAATGGGCGCAGCGGCCGTGCGACTCACCGTGAGCCGCCGTCCGGGAGAGTATGGCCTCGCGCCGCGTGGATGGGAATCCGCCATGGTGGTGATCACCGGAGATGCGTTCCCCGAATTTCCCGCCTCGCTCTACGAGCAAGGCCTCTCCGCGCTCACCGCCAGCGCGCGGCGCGACGAGCGCTCGCTCACGGCCGGAGTGAAGACACTCGCCTACACCGAGACGATCGTCGCGCTCTCTCGCGCACGCGACGATGGCGCCGATGAGGTGATCTTCCTCGACATCGAGGGACACGTCTCCGAGGCGAGTGCCAGCAACATCTTCATCGCGAGCGGAGGCACGCTCGCGACGCCGCCGCTGTCCTGCGGCGTGCTCCCCGGGATCACGCGCGAGGCGATCATCGAGCTCGCCGCTACGCTCGACATCCAGGTGACGGAGCGGCCCGTGGACCCGAGCGAGCTGGCCGGTGCCGACGAGGCGTTTCTCACCAGCTCGCTCCGCGGCGTAGCGCCGCTCGTGCGGGTCGATGGCCGCGCCATCGGGGCCGGATCGGTGGGAGAGCTCACACGCAGGTTGAGCACCGCGTACACCGAGCTGGTGGAGAGCGAGTGCGCGCGAGCGAGAAGGCGACTCGACTCCGTGGCGCGATGATCATCGAGACGATCGTCACCTCATCGGACGCCGAGGGGAGGGTGAACTTCGCCCCCATGGGCGTGGAATGGGGTGAGGAGCTGATCGTCATCAAGCCCTTCCTCGAGACCACCACCTTCCGCAACCTTAGTGAGACCGGTGTGGCCGTGGTGAACATCACGGACGATGTGCGGATCTTCGCGCACGCAGCGCTCTCCTCGCCCACCTTCGCCGCGCGGCCCGCGGAGAGAGTGAATGGAGTGGTGCTCGATGCCGCCTGCTCGTGGCGCGAGGTGGAGGTCGTGAACATCGACGACACGCCGCCGCGCTCCAGGATCGAGACACGCGTGGTGCATCGCGGAAGCCAGCGCGACTTCATCGGCTTCAACCGCGCGCGCGGCGCGGTGCTCGAGGCCACCATACTCGCTACGCGAACGCACATGATCCCGGCGGAGCAGATCCGTGCGGATCTGGAGCGGCTGCAGGTGATAGTGAACAAGACCGCCGGTGAGCGCGAGCACGAGGCGATGAACTTCGTCACCGCGTACGTGCGCGAGAAGCTCGAGGAAGTGCCGGCAGCGAAGGGAGAGAAGGTCGAATGACGATCGGTGAGCTGGACGTGCACGATCTGCGAAAGCCGGGCGATGGCGGCGAGGACACGGTCTTCGTCGAAGCGCCTGCGCGACTTCACTTCGGGATGCTCGATCTGCGCGGCGCGCTCGGGCGTCGCTTCGGCGGGATCGGCGTGGCGATCCCGACGCCTTCGCTCCTCCTCGAGGCGACGCCGGCGGCGGAGCTCATCGGCGAGGGACCGTCGGCCGAACGCGCGAAGGAGTTCGCGCGGCGCTTCATGGAGCACCACCAGCTCGAGCGCGGCGCGCACATCCGCGTCCACCGGGCCATCCCATCGCACGCGGGACTCGGCTCGGGGACTCAGCTCGCTCTGGGCGTGGCGCGCGCGCTCGCCGAGTTGTACTCCCTCCCCACCGCCGCGCCGCTCCTCGCGCTCGCGGTGGGGCGTGCTCGGCGATCGGCCATCGGCACGTGGATCTTCGAGAAGGGCGGCTTCGTACTCGAGGGCGGGCGTCGCAAGGGGAGCCGCAACCCGGCGCCGCTCCTCGCGCGCTACGAGCTGCCGTCCGAGTGGCGCTACGTGGTGGTCATCCCGCCGGGGAAGGAGGGGATGAGCGGCGAGAAGGAGGCAGCCGCCTTCGCGCGACTCCCGCCTCCGCCCGAGCGCGGGGTGATGCGCGTCTCGCACCTCGTGCTGATGGCGCTTCTCCCCGCGCTGGTGGAGAAGGACTTGCGTGCCTTCGGGCACGCGCTCACCGAGATCCAGTGCATCAACGGCAGGTGGTTCGCGCCGGCACAGGGAAGCGTCTTCTCACCGGGGCTCAGTACCTCGCTCGTGGAGAAGATGAGCGAATGGGGCGCGGCCGGCGTGGGTCAGAGCTCTTGGGGTCCCGCGGTGTACGGGATAGTGGGCGGCGACAAGGCCGCCGACGCGCTGGCTGCGAAGGTGCGGGAGGAGGTCGCCGAGCAGGCCGCGGCGAAAGGGAAGCCGGGTGATGCGGGCGAGGTCTACACGGGCGCGTTCTCGAATGGTGGCGCGCGCGTATGGCGCGGTACCACCACGAACGAGGAGTAAGCGATGCAAGCGAGTGCAGCGTACGCGGGAACGATGCGTCATCCGGAGCGCTGGCTCGCCTTTCTGCGCGTCGTGGTGGGGCTCTGGTTCCTCAAGAGCCTCCTCACCAAGATCACCATCGGCCTCGCCTGGGGATTCCTCCCCGTTCCGATGGCGACCACGCGCTGGATCAACGTGATGCCGAAGCTCCTCGCCAGGTACGCGGCGGAGAATCCCATCGGCTGGTACCGCGAGTTCCTTCTCGACACCGTGATCCCCAACAGCCACATCTTCGCGCACTTCACCGCGATCGCCGAGGTAGCCGTGGGGATCTCGCTCACCTTCGGTCTCCTCACCGCGCTGGGCGCCTTCTTCGGCTTCTTTCAGGTCATCTTCTACGGGCTGGCCGTGCAGCACATGAGCTCCGGCCAGCAGGGCTTTCACGTGATGCTCGGCTCGATGATGATCGCGTTCTTCTTCGCTCGTGCGGGAAGGTGGCTCGGCATCGATGGGTGGCTGGCACGGCGCTACCCCGATTCGGTGTGGGCGAGGTTGGGTTAGAGGAGCTCGATCCGGGCCGGCCAGTCGTTCTGTTCCGCCATGGTCACACGCTCGTCTCTCGCTCCGTCACAACATCGACGGAGCTCGCATGGCAGATGTGACAGCGGCCGCTACTCGCCCCCGACGTTGGGCCGGCCGGCGCCGAGCGCGCCGGTGCTGCGCGCGAGGAGGTAGGCGTAGATCTGATCGATCTGCTTCGCGTCGAGCAGCGCGCCCCAGGCCGGCATCCCCTTCGCCATCCGACCCTTTCTCACCACCTCGTGGAACTGCGCGCGCGTGAGCGTGCCGCCCTGACGCACGGAGTTCCGCAGGTCGGGCGCGGCTTCGCTCGCGACCGCGTTGAAGCCGTGGCAGCTCTGGCAGTTCACGTTGAAGTTGCGCCAGCCGGCGTACACATCGGCACTCGCGAGGAGCGTGTCGGCCGCCGTTGCGACGGCGGCGCGGGATACGACGCCGGAGGTGCTTCTTCCCTCGCTCGTGGACCTCTCGCGGCTCGCCTCGCCGGCGGCATCCGCGGCGTTCGTGGCGTTTGCGGCGTTCGCGGCGTTACCGCTGGCGGGAGCGTCCGCGGTCGCCGAGCGAGCGATGGCATCGCCAGCGTGCGTGTCGCGTCTCGCGGCATCGGCATCACTGGCGGAGCACGCCGCGGCGCCCGCCACCACGCTCGCGAGGAGGAGCGTGCACGCGACTGTTGCACGGCGCATGCGGGACGCGTGGGGGGAAATCGAAGTCCGGAGCGCGATACGCGCGCGGCGTGCGAGACGCCCTGTTCCGGTGATGAAGCTCGAGAGATGCATCATTCGAAAAAACTGGGTTCGGTGCCGGTACCCATACAGACGAGCCGGATACACCGAGGGGCACAGCGGAGCCCGTAGCCGTGATACAGTTCGCGCCCGGGATGGTTCTCCCGGGCGCGAACCCGTTGCGACTCGTCCGTCGAGCACGATGCTCAGAAGAAGAGCATGAAGCCACTGGCGATCTGGTTCGACTTCACCTTGTGGTCGGAGAAGGACTCCGAGGTGGCCCAGGTGTAGTTGACCACCCACTTGAGCGCCTTGGCCCACTGGAAGGTGATGAGGCCATCCAGGGAGCGGTTGCTCTTCACTAGGTCGTTCACGGCGTCGGCCGGATCGTTGTCGGTGGTCTTGAGCCTACTGTCGCCATAGCTTGCGCCGATCATCCAGCGCGAGCCGGGAGTCTGGTAGGTAGCCTGGCCGATGTAGCCGTACGACTTCCGCTTGGCGCCGGTAGCATCCAGTGCGCCCGTGCCCTGGCCGAACATGAAGGTCGTCCCCACGCCGTCGGCATAGTATCCGGAGCCCACGAGGGAGAGGCCGGAGAGGTCGAGCTTGATACCGCCGCCGACACCGGTGGAGGTGATGCTCGGGTTGTCGCCCGGGACGTCGGTCGCGAACTGGTCGATCTTCTGCACCATGCCGTTGGCCCAGAAGAGCAGCGCGTTGCTCCCACCGGTACCGGCGGTGCCGGTGGCCGAGCCGCTGCCGAACTTGCTGGTCCAGGTAAACTCCGCTTCGAACCGGGGGATCTTGGTCCCCGAGTAGGCGGCCGCGCTCGCGCTCGCGCAGCCATCCTGCGGACAGACGACGCTGGGGTCGAAGAGACCGACCGAGAGCTGCGCCGGCTTACCCGCTGGTGTGCTGTAGGTGATCTGCGCGTTGAAGTTCGGGTAGATGTAGCCGAGTCCGATGCGGCCCAGCGTAGTGCCTCCATTCCCGACCACTCCTCCGCTCGCGCCGGTGCCGGAGAGAGTCATGTCGGTGAGGATGTTCTGCCGCTGGAAGAGTCCTATCTCGCGGCCGGCGAGGATCTGTCCCCACGATCCTCCCACGGTGAGATAGACCTCGCGCATGTCGATCTGCGCGCCGAAGTTGTCGTGCAGACTATTGCTCTGGATCTGCGGCGCGAAGCTGAAGTGCACGCCCAGGTCGAGACCGCCCTCTTTCCCGGTTGCCGAAAGAGTCGCGTAGCCGGGGAGGAGCCCCGTGCGTACCCGGCTCGCCTTCTCCGGGGTGATCAGGCCGCCGGTGATGGTTCCACCGCGGTCCACTTTCCCATCATTGTAGACGGCGAAGGCGTTGACGTTGCCCGAGAAGGAGAACGTCCAGCCGTTGCTGGTCTGCATCGTCAGCCCCTGCGCCCGGAGCCCGCCGGCGGTACATAGTAGCAGGGCGACACACGATAACGCGGATCGTTTCATACTCTGCTCTCCAGTTCCATTGGGGGAAAGTCCCCCGGAAAAACCACGGTACCTACGGAAACCGCAGCGCGCGAGCAGTATGGATATCGGTTACAGAACAGGCGCCGGCAGACGCGCGCTACGGAAGCGTTGTCTCACCTCCCCGGGAATGAACGCACAACGCAAGAGATCGGCTACCCCGTGGGGCGCCGACTGGCGATGAACACGGCAGCAAGATGCGAGCAAAAGCAGCGCGGGAGCATCCAGAAACGAACGCTCGTGCTGAAACTACGGGAGCGGACTCATCGCTCGGCGCGGGCTTCGAGCGCCGGCCGGGAACCGGACTCGGCGGCACGGTCGGACGTATAGTACCAATATGCTACTAAGTAACGCCCGGCGTATCCAGCGCGACATCGGTTAATGGTAGCGATGTGTTACTTAACAACCGGCCGCCTCACTCCACGCCCGGCTCGAACAGCATCACCATCGGTACCTTCACCGACTCGGCCAGCACGTACTTGAGCTGCTCGATGCGGCTCCTCGCGATCGGGCTCGTTCGCGTGGGAGATGTGAACGGCCGCATGCCGAGCCGGCTCGCCAGGATCGAGAGACGGAGCATGTGGAAGGGATCGCTCACCAGAAGCACCGAGCGGCCAGGGAGGTCGTTCACCATGGTGCGCACGGTGTGCAGCGACTGGCTCGTGGTGAGCCCGCGCGCTTCCATCATGATGGCGCTCGCGGGAATGCCGTGCTTCGCCAGGTAGTTGCGGCCCACCCTCGCCTCGCTCGTCGTATCACCCACGCCCACGCCGCCGGTCACGATCACCACCGGTGCCAGTCCGCGCTGGTAGAGATCGAGGGCATGATCGAGCCGGGCGCGAAGTACCGGGGATGGACGTCCCTCGTACTGCGCGGCGCCGAGTACCACGATGGCGTCGGCCGGCCGCGCTTCGTCGCGCCTGCCCGTGAGCAGCACGGCCACCACCATGCCTGCCCAGGCGAGAAGTACCAGTACCGCGAGCCAGAAGACGAAGCGTCGTCTCCTCTGAGGCCCGCGGCGCTCCGCGTTGCGGGAGATGGCTATTCGGTGAGATTCAGGAGCGAGAGCCAGAAGACGTCGAACGACGCACGCGCGTTGAAGTCGGAGTCGATGCCGGTGGCGACGGCGAGACCGTCTATGAAGGGAACCACCACATCGGCGAGAAGCCCGGCGGGAACGCGAGGGCGGAGGGTGAGAAGGGAGAAGAGTTGCTCGATGGATGCCGCCGCGGCATCGCGGCGCTCGAGGTTGGAGACGTGTATCGCGCGATTCACCAGAGTGCCGCGCCACTGGGTGAGCTCCATGAGCACGCGCACGTGGCCGCGCTCGAGCTCGGCGGAGAGCCACGCCCAGAGGTCGTCTATGGCGTGTCTCGGTGTGGACTCGGCGAGCGCCGCGCGCTCGCGCGCGACGAGGTTGCGCGTCATCCACTCCACCACGCGCGCCAGGAGAGTTTCCTTGTCGTGGAAATGATAGTGGATGAGCCCCTTGCTCACCCCCGCCTCTTCGGCGACTTCATGCATCGTCAGCGCACCGGCACCGGATGCCACGATGCAGCGTACCGCGGCGCGGAGGATCCGTTCCGCCGCTTCGACGCGTGGCCGGCGGTCCGACGCAGCCGCCGTGGTCATGGTCTATCAGCCGGGCACCGTGCGTTGACGCACGACGCGCTCTGGGTAGTCAATCTATTACCCCCTGGCCACGGGAGCGGCCGCTTGCACGGGAAGGATGTGCACGTGAAGTGTATCCGAGCGGAAGCGCTCAGCATCCACGCATGATCATGCGCTCAGGAAGGTACATTGCTGCTTTCGCCGCCGGGCATACGCTGGAACACCACCGTGAGCCGCTGAGCGTCCTGCGACATCAGGGCGGGCTCCCACCCGGCGCGGCTCCTCTCGTTCAGGAGATCGGTGAGCGCGTCCTCATCGTCCTGACTGCGGCGTGAGAGCCGCAGCAGGACGGCCTGATATTCTTTCATGTGGCCGAAGATACTGCCTTCGCCACCACGCCCACCACCCCTCGGTCTTTCTGTCCAGTCCGCCGGGAGTCTACCCGAACCACTCCCGCGGGCAGTCGCGCTGCTGGTGCGCCGCCTCCAGGACCCACTGCTGCGCGGTGGGGTCGGTCACCTCCTCCTCCACCCGATCGAACCACTCGCCGGCACGCCGCACGTCGCCAACTCGTCGCCAGAGCTCACCGACCAGGTACGTCAGAACGGGACGCTCCTCCCGCTCCACACCGTCGTACGATGCCAGCGCCTGCTCGAAGGTCAGCGCCGCGTCGCGGCGGAAGTAGCGCTCGGCCTCCGTATCCCCCTCATCCACACAGCACCACGCCGCACGGAGCAGCAGGTCGGCCACCCGCCGGGGCTCGGCGCCCTGCCAGGTGGCAACCTTGGCCGCGAACTCGTACTTCTCGGACCCGGGTATCACACCGTCGGCCAGCTTCGGAGCCAGCTCGTCCCAGATGTGCTCCTTCAGCAGTGGACTGATCTCGGCTTCCTCGCTGAAGTCACGCTCGCTTCCCGCATATCCGCAGCGCGAGCAGACGTGGATGAAGTAGGGCAGGGGCTGCGCGCCGGCCGCGCGCTCGTGGAAATCGGTGCGCTTGCCACCGAAGGAATTCGTGGACAGAACCGCTTGCGACGTGAAGCGGTTACAGCATATCGGGCAGCTAAGCTCTATCTGTTTTAAGGTGGTCATCATCCGTCTCCTGCACCCTCCTCCAAGGGCGTTCAGGGAAAGATGTGTGCCACGTCTTCACTTGCCCACGCAGAAGTCGCTGAAGATCCGGTCGAGGACATCCTCCACATCCACGCCCCCGATGAGCGACTCGAGCGCGGCGGCCGCCGCGTGCAGATGCACCGCGGCCACGGTCGCCGGGAGCGCGCCCTCCCGCCAGGCGCGCGCGAACTCGGCCACCTCCCCCCTCGAGCGCTCCACCGCCACCCGATGACGCTCGCGCGTGAGGAGCGGCGCCGGCCGGTCGCCGCGCGCATCCTGCCGCGAGCCGCCGCGCGCATCGCCGCGCCCCGCGTCGTAGCGCTCGGAAAGGAGCCGGGAAAGCGCAGCGGCCAGCTCGCCGAGCCCTGCTCCGGTGGCGGCGCTCACGGCGACCGGCCGCCCGCGCGCGCCGCGATCATCGGCGAGACGCGCACCGGCACCGGTCGCCCGTACGGCTCTATAGTACCTATCCGCTACTAATTGCTCGGCGCCGCATCCCTCTGAAGAGCCGCCATTCGCGGCGACGGCGGGTATGCTTTCGTCACTATCTGATACTAAATCGATCTTGGTCCGCACCATGATCACCGGCGCCGCGGTGAGGGTGCGCACCCTCGATGCCGTGAATGCGAGCGACTCCTCGCTCTCTCCGCAGGCGAGTACCGCATCGGCGTCCGCCAGGTATCGCTCGCTCACCTCGATGCCGAGCCGCTCCACCACATCCCCCGTCTCCCTCAGCCCCGCCGTGTCCACCAGCCGCACCGGCCAGGAGCCGATGTCGGCCACGGCCTCGATGGCATCGCGCGTGGTACCGGGGATGTCGGTCACGATCGCGCGCGTGCTCCCGAGGAGGGCGTTGAAGAGCGACGACTTCCCCGCGTTCGGCGCTCCCGCGATCACGACCAGCGCGCCGCGGCGGAGCATCTCGCCGGTGGCGGCAGTGGCCAGCAGTGCATCGAGTGCATCGAGCAGATCCGTGATCCCCCGCTCGACCCGCTCCGCCGGGATGGGACCGTCGTCCTCCTCGGGGAAGTCGATGTCGTAGGCGATGAGCGACTCGAGGGCGATCACGGCGTCGCGGAGCGTCGCTATCCGCCGCGAGAGACTCCCCTCGAGCTGACCGATCGCCGCGTCGTGCATCGCGCGCGACTGCGCATCTATGAGGTCGCCCACCCCCTCGGCCTGCAGCATGTCCATCTTCCCGTTCGCTACCGCGCGACGGGTGAACTCCCCCGGGAGTGCTTCGCGCGCCCCGGCAGCGAGGAGCGCGGCGAGTGCGAGCACCGGTACCAGCTCTCCCCCGTGGACGCTCAGCTCCACGAGATCCTCGCCGGTGTACGAGCGCGGGGCGGCGTAGACGGTGACCACGGGATGGTCGATCACCTTCCCGCTCTCGGGATCGCGCAGCGTGGCCAGCCGCGCGGTGCGCGGCTCGGCTCTCCACGGGCTCACCACGCGGGAGGCTATGACGTGGGCTTCGGGACCGCTCAGGCGGATCACGGCGAGCGCTCCCCGCCCCGCGGGCGTGGCCAGCGCGACGATCGTGTCACCGGCGCCAGGGAGGGGAAGAGGGAGCCGCTCGTGATCGGCCATCCCGTCGCGATGGGCCGTGCCGGGAGTGCCCCCGCTCACGACGCACCGTCCAGCTCGAAGCTGCTCCCCGGCTCCAGAATTTTCACGTCCGAGCGGCGGTGATGGCGCTCGAGGTCGGCCTTGAGCTCGCGGATGGCCTGGTACGGCCCCGACGTGACGTGCCGGAAGGTGCCCCAGTGATACGGGATGAAGTATCTGGCGCCGAGCGACTCGAAGAGAGTAAGGGCGTCGCCCGGGGTGAGGTGACCTCGCCGGAAGGCAGCGCGCTTCCACCAGGGCGCGTGCCCGATGGGGAGGAGCGCCACGTCGAGCGCGCGCGTCCCGGACGAGGAGAGACGCTCCTTGATGATTCGTCTGCCGTCAGCCGAGAGCGCGGTATCGCCGGCGAAGAAGCAGGTGGAGTCGGGAGTGGACATGAGGTACATGTTGGCCGCGCTGCGCCAGCGGTCCACAGCGTATCGAGCGCCCATGTGCCGCGCCGCACCAGCAGTGATCTCGACCCCGGCCACCCGGACGCTCTCGTCGGGCGCTACCGATGCCGCGTTCGTGTAGCCGCGCCGCGCCAGCCAGCGCGCGACGGCTGGCGGAGCGAAGAGCGGCACCTCGCTCGGCAGCGCGTCGAGCGAGGCGAAGGAGAGGTGGTCGGCGTGTGCGTGGGTGAGCAGGATGGCGTCGAGCCGCGGCAGCGCCTCGAGCGCGATCCCCGGCGGCGAGACACGCGGGAGGAGATGCGCCAGCCGGGGGTCGAAGTTGGGATCGGTGAGGATGCGCACGCCGGCCATCTCGAGCAGGAGCGTCGCGTGCCCCACGTAGGTCACACGCAGCAGCTCCTTCACTCTTCCGTTGCCCGATGCATCTGGCATCTGCGACTCCTCCCGTTCGGCGGCGCTCCTCGCACCGCCCTCGACGATGCTATCCCGTCGTCTTCGCCGCCACGGCCGTGGGCGGTCGTGCGGCGGGCGGGCCCGCCTTCGCGCGCTCGCGAGCAATGAGCCACTGCTGCGGGATCGCGGCGATGTTCTGCACGGCGTAGTAGAGGTTCAGGCCGGCGGCGAGACGGTAGAAGAAGGCCACCATCATGATCGGGAAGACGTACGCCATCATCTTCGCCTGCGCGTTGGACGGCGAAGCCCGGAGCCCGATCCACGAGAGCAGGAACATCGACACTCCCATGAGGATCGGGAGGACGAAGTAGGGATCCATGAGCGAGATGTCCGACATCCAGAGGAAGGGGACACCGCGGAACTCGATCGTGTTCTGGAAGACGAAGTAGAGCGCGAAGAGCACCGGCATCGGGATGAGCATCGGGAGACACCCCATGAGGGGGCTCAACGGGCTCATGCCGTGCTCCTTGTACAACTTCATCATCTCCGCCTGCTGCTTCTCCGGCTGGTTCTTGTACTTCTTCTGGAGCGCCTGCAGCTCGGGCTGGATGCGCTGCATCTTGAGGCTCGCCCGCATGGCGGTCTGGTTGAGCGGCCAGAGGATGATGCGCACCGCGATGCCGAAGATCACCAGCACCCAGCCGTAGTTGAGCTTCAACACGTCGTGCGCCCAGAGGAGAATGCGCATCACGATCGTCGCGAAGGGCTGGACGACCCCCTGGAAGAAGCCCCCGTAGGGGTTCACGTTGTCGAAGTCGTTCCCGAGCGCCAGGAGACGCCGCCACTCCTGCGGACCGGCGTAGATGGTGAAGGCGAATTCGCCCTGCTGGTCGAGCCGCTTGAGGACGGATGCATTCGCGTTGTTCTCGACCTTCCCAGTGTGTGGAAGGCCGACGAGCGTCGCCCCGCCGAATGGCCCGGTGGTGCTGTCGGTGAGCAGTCCGAGGACGAAGTACTTGCTCTTGCTCGCTACCCAGTCGAGCGGCCCGCTCACGACCTTCGCCTGGGCGGTGTCGAGCTTGGAGAAGGGGGTGCCCTTCGCGTCGTCGTCCGATGGCTTCACCACGTAGGCCATGTGACGCTGGTCGTCGACCGTGTCGGCCTCCTGCGAGTTGAGGCCGCGCTCGAGGTTAGCGATGAGGTACTGCTCGCCCGGCGCGCTTCCCGGCGTCCCAATGCTCCCCTTCACGCGCACCAGGTAGCTATCGGGTGCGAAGGTATAGGAGATCGATACCGGTACGCCGCCGGCGGTGGTGCGGAAGGTGAGCGAGGAGAGCTCACCGCCAGTACCCCGCGTGCTGTCTATGGCGAATGCCTCCCGATCGAGGTGGATCGTGTCGCCCGGCGCGCGCAGAAGCTCGTAGCTCAGGATGGGCGTGTCCTCGCGGGCGAGCTCGACGGGCCCGCTCTCGCCGGAGAGGGCCTTGTAGTCGTTGAGCTGGATCCCGATCGGCGCGGCGCCCATGGTGCTGAAACGATAGACCACCCTGGGCGTGGCCACCGTTATGGTATCCGCACTCGCAGGTGGTGCCGTGGCCAGGGTGCTCTCGCTCGCCACGGCCGGAGGCGGCGGTTCACTCACCGTAGGCGCCGGAGTCGTTGCTGGCACCTCCGCGGTGGTGCTCTCGACCGTTGCCGCACGCTGACCGGTGTCGGCCGCAGTGCCGGTGGACGCCGCGTGCCTGGCCGGGGGGAAGATCCTCGGCGTGACTATCAGGATGATCGCCGCCAGGATGACGAAGAGGATGAAGCGCTTGTCCATGTGTCGCTTGCTATGTCAGGGCACCGGGTCGTAGCCACCTGGATGGAACGGGTGGCAGCGCGCAAGACGGCGTATGGTGAGTTTGGTCCCGCGCCAAGCGCCATGCCGCTCGAGTGCTTCCACGGCGTACGCCGAACAGCTCGGGTAGAATCGGCAGGTGGATGGGAGAAGAGGCGACAGCACCACCTGATAGCCGCGCACGAGGAAGATCAGCAGCCAGCGCATTACCGGGTATCGAGCGCACCGAGGAGTCGCTCGCGAGAGCTCAGCAGCTCGCCGTGCAACTCGCCGAACGACGCATCGTAGGCTTCGCGCCGAGCTCTGATTACCAGGTCGCCTGCCGGTAGATGCGGGAGGAGCTCCGTGCGCACTATCTCGCGAAGTCTCCGCTTCAAGCGGTTGCGTGCGACGCTCGTCCGAGAGTACTTCGGCACGATGAAGCCAGCCCGAGGGTGAGAAAAAGGGGAAGCGGCAACCCGGATCTCGAGGACCTGAGTCCGGATGCGCTTCCCTTCGCGCGCTACTCTGCGCAGGTCGGCATCCCGCGTCAGCCGTGAGGCACGCGGGAAGCGCAGGTCGTCAGGCGCCGGCGTACTTGGACGGGAGCTGCACCGTCAACCGCTGGCGGCCCTTCTTGCGGCGGCGGCTCAGAACTGCGCGTCCCCATCTGGTGGACATCCGCTCGCGGAAGCCGTGGGTGCGAATGCGGCGCTTGTTACGGGGACGGTAGGTTGGCTTGCCCATATCTACTCCGAAAGCATTTCTGAAAGGCGACGAGGTACAGAACGGTAAAGGTAGTGAATACCGACATATACGTCAACTTCCGAGGCGCGTTTCAGAGCGAGCCGCCGAGGGCGCGTGATTGACTTTTCCACATTGCGAGCCTACCTTCGCGTCCCCGCCGCCTTCCCCCTCATCCGCATGGAACTGACAGCATCAGAAGCATGGGCACGACTCCTGGAGCGCGTGCGCCCGGAGTTGCCCGAACAGAGCTTTCGTACCTGGCTCGAGCCCACTGAAGCACTGGAAATAACCGGCGATACACTTTTCGTCGGTACGCCGGACCGTTTCGCCGCAGAGTGGAACGAGTCGAAACACGCCGATCTTCTTGCCAGCGTTGCGCCAGTGGCGCTGGGGCACCCCATCACTGTCGTCTTCCGAGTCACCGAAGAACGGCAGGCCCGCCCACAGATGGACTTCTTCGTTGCGCCGGTACCGGAGGAGAAGAAAGACGACACACCAGTCGCGACCCGATCGGATACCTCGAGCCTGAATCCGCGCTACACCTTCGACAACTTCGTCATCGGGAAATCGAACGAGCTGGCAGCGGCAGCGGCCCAGGCCGTGGCCGCCTCGCCCGGAAAAGTTTACAACCCGCTCTTCATATACGGAGCCACAGGACTCGGGAAGACCCACCTCATGCAGGCCGTGGCGCACGAGATCGCGCAACGTGTTCCCGGCACGCGCATCCGCTTCGTGAGCGGCGAACAGTTCACCAACGAGATGGTCCTCTCGATCCGCAATCGCTCGCAGCCCGAATTCCGCCGGCGCTACCGGGAGACCGACCTCCTCCTGGCGGACGACGTCCATTTCCTCAAGGGGAAGGAAGCCACCCAGGAAGAGTTCTTTCACACGTTCAACGCGCTCTACGAGGCCGGACGGCAGATCATTCTCACGAGCGATCGCCCACCGTCGGAGATCCCCGGACTGGAGGCGCGCCTGGTGAGCCGCTTCCAGTGGGGGATGGTCGCTGATGTCGAGCTGCCGGAGCTCGAACACCGGATCGCAATCCTGCAGAACAAGGCGCGCCAGGACTACATCAAGCTCACGATCCCCGATGAAGTGATCCAGTTCATCGCGGAGCACGTGCGCTCGAGCGTACGTGAGCTAGAGGGCGCGATCAACAAGGTTCTAGCCGTGGCATCGCTCAAGCACCGCGGCATCACCGTGGATCTCGCCCGTGAAGCATTGCGCGACAAGCTGCGTGCAAACGGTGATGCAGAAAACGCGGAGAAGCTCACACTATCAGCCGCAAGTATCCAGGAGGCGGTCGCCAGAGACTGGGACGTGACTGTCGACGGACTCCGGTCCAAGAGCCGTACGAAACAGCTTGCAGTCCCGCGCCAGGTTGCTATGTACCTCATTCGCGACCTACTTGGGACTCAGCTCGTGGAGATCGGGAACGCGTTCGGGGGAAGAGACCATTCCACGGTCATTCACAGCCTCGAGAAAGTAGAGCTCATGATGAAGGAGGACAGCGACTTTACCCAGCGCCTCGTGAACCTCAAGACCACTCTGGAAAAGCTGAGATCGTGACGTGGAAAAGCGTGGATAACAGAGAGCTATCCCCAGCTTTCCACTCGCCACGCGACCCCGTTGTGTACGACGCCGCGAAGCGCCCGGTCACCCACAGTCACTAGCGATCTCTAAGCTCCGTGTGTATCGTAACTTCCGCGAGTTTCCCGCATTTCCACACTCTCTACTACTGCTTCTAGTCTTTTAATTCTTATAGAAAGCAGAAGCATAGGCCGGCCCAAGAGTCAACAACGAGGACCTCGAATGCGCTTCACCATCGCTCGCGAGAAGTTGCAGGACGGACTTACCGCGGTGACGGCAACTGTACCGGCGAAGACCACACTCCCCGTCCTTGCCAATATCCTGGTCGAGACCACTGACCGCGGGATCCGGCTTTCCGGGACAGACCTGGACATGGCCGTGAGCACGGATCTCACGGCGGATGTCGAGGGTGAGGGTGCCATCACTATACCTGCGAAGAAGCTCGCCGAGATCGTGCGCGAGCTGCCGTCGGCGCCGGTGAAGATCAGCACCAGCGGTGAGCAACGGGTCTCGCTCGAGTGTAGCCGGTCGCGCTTCAAGCTCCTCGGTCTTCCACGCGACGAGTTTCCCTCCTTTCCAGCGGTGAAGTTTGCGGATAGCTGGCGTATCCGCTCGGGGGAGCTGCAGAAGCTCATTTCGCATACTGCCTTCGCGGTATCCACGGAGGAGAGCCGGCCGATCCTCAACGGAGTGCTCTGGGAGCTCAAGCCGGATCATATGCGCATGGTGGCCACGAACGGCCACCGTCTGGCGAAGATGGAGCTTCCCACCAGCTCCGATTCGGGCTCGCTCTCGGGCGACATGATCGTTCCACCCAAGGCTCTGGAGCAGATCCGGCGGCTCTTTCCGGCAGAAGAAGAGCTCGAGATAGCGCGCGGCGATAACCACCTGGGCTTTCGCTCGCCGGTTACCTCGGTCTACACTCGCCTCATCGAAGGGCCGTACCCCAACTACGAGCAGGTAATTCCGCGCGATAACGACAAGATCGCGCTGGCCGACAAGAACGCGCTCGCGAGCACGCTCAAGCGCATGTCGGTAGTAGCCTCCGACCAGACGCACCGGATCCGTCTCTCCTTCAACGCAGGAATGCTCAGGTTCAGCGTTCAGACGCCCGACCTGGGCGAGGCGCAGGACGAGATGCCGATCAGCTTCGAGGGCGACCCCTTCGATATCGGCTTCAACGCCAGCTATCTCCTCGAGATCCTGCGCTACATGCCGACCGATGAGATCCGCATGGCCTTCAAGGCACCCGAGCGGGCGGCGATCATCGAGCCCGCGTCCTGGGACGATCCGGCCAAGTACATGTGCCTGATCATGCCGCTCCGGCTCATCGACTGAGATCGACGGGGTCAGGTCTTTAATTTCGAGCGGGCTCAGCAGCTTAGCTGCTGAGCCCGCTCGAAATTAAAGACCTGACCCCGTCGGTGGCTACTTCAGCAGGGTGATCGTTTGACGCGCTTCTTCGTGGAAGGGGAAGCGCGAGCTCGCCGTCGTGACCAGGATGTCGGTCCGGTTCGTCCCCGTTGCTTCGAGCAGTACGCCGGTGCGCGGATCGATGTATAGCGTGAACTCACCGCGGCCGCTGCCAGTGGCTGCCATCATGTCGGTGCTGTCGTGGCTTGCGCCGACGCTATCCGTGGTGCTGTCCGCCCTGCTTCGTATCGTGAGCGAATCTATCCGGGCGATGAGAAGCGCCGGTCGTCCCCGCCATACTGTGTCGGTAATCGCCTTATAGTGTCTCATAACTGTCGTCACTAATGGCGTCCGGCCGCGGCATGTGGTCGTCGTAACGCTGTCCGTCCAGCGTTCGGCGGGTGAGATCCCCTCCGGAAGAGCTACGAAGAAGAGAGCGGCAGCTGCGGAGAGCGGGTCGGTGGCGTTGGTGCACGATGTGGTGGCGTTGCTCGAGAGGGAGAGGACGTGTCCGTCGGCCGCCATCGCTCCCTGGAAGTGTGGTTTACTGTTACTTCCCGCCGTGGGTGTGGGAATTCGTTCCGGGATCGTGACAGCCACCGAGTCTACCGAGCCGGTGAGCTGAAAGGCCGGCCCGTCGGCGCCGGCGGGTGTAGCGGGTGTGATCGCTACGCTGTAGAGTACCATTCTGCCGAGCGGGAGGGAGTTGGCGGAGGTGTCACCGACGAGTGACACTGTCCCAGTGGAGTGGAGCTCGTAGCGCCAGCTCCCGGCCGAGCGTCTGGGTGTCCATCGAGCGGCGAGAGGAGCGGGTGCGACTGTGGAGTCCTTCGGCTGGGGTGTAGGGGCTGGTGCCGCCGGGGGTAAGGAGGTGGTGGTGCATGCCGCGGCGAGTACTCCTGCCACGGCGCAGAGGGAGAGCCGGCGAGGGATGACGTTCGGCACCAGTGGCGATTCCTCGGGGAGCGAGTGGAAGGAGAGGAGGTGGGTACGATCGGCCTGTAAGCCGGGTCCTGTCGGATGTCGCCATCCGGACGGTCATTTCTCTGGGAGCGCGATCGCTCGCACCCTCTAGCAGCCTACCCGCGGCGTCCTGGTCGAGGCGGGCCGCCTCTCGCCGCATATTTGGCCTTGCTCCAGCCGGGGTTTACCCTGCCACGCCTGTTGCCAGGCGCGCGGTGGGCTCTTACCCCACCATTTCACCCTTACCGGCCCGTGCTGCGGCCGGCGGTATCTTTTCTGTGGCACTTTCCGTCGCCTGCCGCCCTTTGGGGGGTGACCTGCGCCCAGGCGTTACCTGGCGGCCTGCCCTGTGGAGCCCGGACTTTCCTCGTGGAGCACTCGGTTCCACGCGACCGTCCGGCCGACCGTTCCCACCACGAAATATAACCTCGCCGGGCGGTGTGCTGCCCGTCCCGCCCATCGCCGCCGATCGTAGTTAATTAGTAGCAATATGGTACTAATTGGCTCTCCCAGCTCTCCTGCTGACGCTCGCCGTGGTGCGCTGACCGTGTACGCGCGTGCTCTGACACTCGACGCCACGCGCCGAAGCAATCACTGGCACGTTGCTGACGCTGCAATGACTCGATCCGGTCATTCTACTCCATGTCAGCAGCCTCTCATTGCCGTCGAAGCTACCGCGCTACCCAAACCGGCTCGCTCCAGGGGTCCCCATGCGCTCCACTCATCCAACCCGGGCCGCGCTCACGCCCGTCGCCACCATGCTCCTGCCCGGTGAGCGCCAGCGCGTCGATGCCGCCGGCGAAGGGCTCTACCAGACCCTCCACCGCGATTCCCTCGACGACGTCTTCCGCGATCTCTACGAGCACCGCGCCAAAGCGGTCCTGGTCTCCGTGTCCCGCTGCGCGGATCTCGAGGTGGGGCGGGTGGCGCGCCTGGTACGCGAGTTCCCCCGCGTACCCGCCGTGGCGCTCCTCTCCACCTTCGGGTCGGAAACGCCCCAGGCGGTGCTCTCGCTCGGGCAGTCGGGTGTGCGGTCGCTCGTCGACGTCCGCCATCCGGCGGGCTGGAGGGTACTCCGCGAGATGCTCGTGGCCGACCGCGCGGCCGACATCGAGCGCCTGGCTCTCGGACAGCTCTCGCTCGACCTGGCAGGTGCTCCGGCCGACTGCTGGCGTTTCTTCGAGACGCTCTTCCGCGCCACCTCGCCGCGCATCACCACTGTGCGAATGCTCGCCCGCAAGCTGCGCGTGGTGCCCAGTACCTTGATGAGTCGCTTCTTCCGTGCCGGCCTGCCAGCGCCGAAGCGTTACCTCGCCATGGCACGCCTGGTCCAGGCGGCGCGCGTGTTCGAGAATCCCGGACTCTCGGTCTGCAACGTCGCCAACCACCTGGAGTACTCCTCGCCGCAGAGCTTCGGCCGCCACGTGCGCACGATGCTGCACATGACCGCCGTCGGCTTCCGGCAGCACTACGATGGCGAAGGGATGTTCCAGCGCTTTCGCGAAGAGCTGATGCTCCCCTACCTCGAGATCCTGCGGCGTTTCACGCCGCTGTCGTCTCCCTACTCCGAAGCACCTGAATGGGAGGACGACGAGGGAGAGGAAGACGCTGTTCCTGCGTAGTGGTCAGCGCCGCCACGTCGAAGCGGGTTATCGATGAGCGGAGCCGGCCCGCGGACTCCGAAAGCTGCAGCGATGCCTGCGCCAGGGCGCCGATCACGCCGGTCTGCTCCTCCGCCGACGCCGTCGCCTCGCTCGCTCTCGCCGCTGCCTTCCCGGCGAGTGTCTGGATGCTCTCGATCTTCTCGGAGAGCTCGGCGAGTCCGCTCGCCTGCTCGCGAGAGACGGCGGCCGATTCGGTTATCACCAGCGCGACGCGCTCGATCCCGGCCAGGATCTCGCTCAACGCGCTGTCGGCCTGCGTGGCGATCTCGCCCACGTTGGTGACCTCGCGCTCCCCGGCGGTCATCGCATCGGTCACGCTGGCGATGTTCTCGCGGATAGTCCCAACGGTCCCCGCTATGTCCTTCGCGGCCAGCGCGCTCTCTTCGGCGAGCTGGCGCACCTGTTCGGCCACCACGCCGAACCCCTTTCCGTGTTCCCCGGCCCGCGCCGCCTCGATGGCGGCGTTCAGTGCCAGAAGATTGGTCTGCCGCGCGATGCGCGAGATGGTGGTCACGAACTCGCCCACCCGCGCCGACGCGTCGGCGAGCCGCACGGCGGTGCTCGCCGTGTCGCGGACATCGGCACCGATCACGATGAGCGTCTGCGCCGCCCGCGAGATGGAGCTCCGGCTCGAGGTGGCTGCCTCGAGCAGCTCCTTTGCGCTGCTCTCCAGCAGCTCGGCGCGCTCCCGGATCGCTTCGGCCGCCGAATGTGCCCCGGCGGTCTCGGCGGCGCCCGCCTCGGTATACAGGCGCTGGTGCTCCAGCTCGCTCGAGAGCGAGCGGGTGGTCTCGGCAAAGTGCAATCCCGTGGTGCTGAGCTCCTGGGTCGCCGATGCGAGCTGCTCGGAGAGCGCGGCCACCTCGTCCGCCTCGCGCTGCACGGTGGCGATGATGTACCCCTGCTCCTCGAGCATCCTGTTGAAGCTCCGTTCCAGGAAGCCCAGCTCGTCGGTATGCCGCGCCGGTGCCCGCACGAGGAGGTTGCCGTGTTCCGCGGCGGCCATGCAGTCGCGCGTGCCGCGCACGCGCCCCACGAGGCGCGCGGCGATCGGAACTATGAGCCAGGACACGACGAGCAGAATCGCCAGGTCGAGCGCGATGGCGATGAGCCCCGCCGAGCTCTGCGCCCCGGTTTCGATGGCACCCGGATGGAGTCGCTGGTAGCTCCACATTGCCAGCGCGTACCCCACGGCGGAGCTCAGCACCGTGAACCGGCCCAGCCGCTTCCCCTGGTCGAACGAATACGGGATGATCGCCACGAAGTAGACGGCCAGGATGGAGCTCCGCCCGAAGACCAGGACGAGCGTGCTCACCAGTGCGATATCGAAGGTCACAAAGACGTACCGGTACCAGATCCGATACGACTGTGGCCGCTGTGCGACGAAGGTGAGCGCCTCGTTGCTGGCGATGGCGGCCGCGATCATCCCGATCATGACCCAGAGCGGAGCGGCGAGCACGCCGGAGAGCACGGCGAGGTAGAGTGTGAGCCCCACGGCGAGGATGGCCGCGCGCCGGCGCCGCCCTCCGTGCCGGAAGGTCAGGGTGTCCTTCTGCCGCTCCTCCTCGGCCAGCTCTCGGGCTCTGGTGACAGTGTCGTCGGCCATACCCGGAGGACGAGCACCGGCCCTGGCTCGTTTCCCGAGAGGTCAGCTCGTGGGAGCTGCCGGCACCGGCTGGGGCTCGGGCGGGAGGTGCTCCAGGATCTCCGAGACTCTGGCCATCACGAGCACCGGTACCCCCATGGTCTCGATCGCGGCTCGGCCCCCCTCCTCGCGGTCCACCAGGGCGAGTACTCCGGCCACCACGCCGCCGGCATCGCGCACGGCCTGGATCGCCTTGAGCGCCGAACCGCCGGTGGTGATCACATCCTCTATGACGGCCACCCGGTCGCCCTCGCGGAAGGGGCCTTCGATGAGCTTCCCGGTGCCGTGCTCCTTCGCCTGCTTCCGCACGGTGAAGGCGCGCAGCTGGTGCGCGTGCGCGGCGCTGGCGTAGGCGATCGCATACGCCACCGGATCCGCGCCGAGTGTGAGGCCGCCGACGGACTGCACATCCCAGCCGCTTCCGGCGAGCGCGCTGACGGCGAGTGGCCCTATTACCGAGAGTCCCTCGGGGCTCATTGTCGTGAGCCGCGCGTCGATGTAAAGTGTGGATTGCCGCCCGGACGCGAGCGTGAACTGCCCGCGACGTACTGAGCGAGTGGCTAGCAGCTGGAGAAGCCGGTCGTGCTCGGTCATGGCGGTAGGTTACCCGTAGGCAGTGGCGGAGTCAATCGAGTTTCGTCGGCCTGGGGCGACTGCTTCAACAAGGGGATACGTGCGGTTACCCTATTCGCTGTCGCGGCTTCGCCCTGCGTCGGTCGCTCTGGCTCTGGTCCTTCTCTTCGCGCTCGCCGGGCTCTTCGCGGTCGACCGCACGATCGCCGCGTCCAATCGCAACCGGGTGACGATCGAGTCGGTGCAGTCCGCCGCGATCGTGGAGAGCTTCCTCGCCATGCACGCCGAAGCGCTGCAGTCGATGCGAGGACTGTACCTCGACACATCCCGCGCGCCCGACTCGGCGCATTTTCGTTCGCTCACGCTGTCGCTGAGCGAGTACGCGGCATCGTTTCGGCGGATCTGGATAACCGATACGTCCGGCCACATCACCAACGAGCACGTCTTCGGCGATCAGGCCATACGGCTCGCGCGCGGCTTCGATGTGGATACGGCGCATAATTTCTCGCTCGCCCGCGTGGCGCACGACGCGCGCCTGAAGCGCCGTGCCCAGGTCTCGCCACCCGACACGCTCCTCGGTGGCGAGCGCGGGATAGTGCTCATCGATCCCATCTATGTGGGCGACGACTTCCGTGGCTTCGCCGGCGGAGGCGTGACGGCCGATGCGCTGATCGAGCGGCTGAAGCGGGGGCGCTCGGCCCTCCGCGGGCGTGTCCTGATAGTGAGCGACGCCGATACCATCGCCAGTACCGGTCCAAGACCGCGCGTCTTCGAGGGCGTGAGCAGCGCCGTGACGACCTTCCCCGTCCCGGGTGGCGATGAGTGGCAGCTCATCGTGGAGCGTCCGTCCACGTACGTGGACGTCCGTATCCTCCTCTGGGCGGTGGGGCTCGCCACTCTCGGCACCCTCATCCTGGTGCTCCTCCACGAGCACAATCAGAACGAGCGGCTCGTGGAGCGCTCGGCCGAGCTGGAGCGACTCTCGTCCGAGCTGCTGCGGGCGAACCGGGTGAAGAGCGAGTTCCTCGCCAACGTCTCCCACGAGCTGCGCACGCCGCTCAACGCGATAGTCGGTTTCGTGGAGCTGCTGCACGACGGCGTCTACGGGGAGCTCACGCCGCGACAGATGCCGCCCGTGGAGCGGATAACATCGTCGGCGAACCACCTGCGCCAGCTCGTGGACCAGATCCTCGATCTCGCCAAGATGGCAGCGGGACGGCTCGAGGTGCACATCGAGTCGCTCGACCTGCGCGCCATGGTGCTCGATGTGGCGAGCGAGGTGGAGTCGCTGATCAGCGAGCGGGAGCTCAACTTTTCCATCAGCGTAGGGAACTCGCTCCCCCGGGTGCGCACCGACCCGATGCACCTGAGGCAGATCCTCATGAATCTCCTCAGTAATGCCATCAAGTTCACTCCGGCGGGCGGTGGAGGGGTGGCGATCCGGGCGCGGCTGATAACGCCGAAGGCGGAGCGGATCCCGATGTTCCGGCTGACGCCGTCCTCGGGCACGGGCTCGGGTCTCGAGCTACCGTCGTTCGCGCAGCGCGGAACGTGGATCGCGCTCCAGGTGGCGGACAGCGGGCTCGGGATCGCCCCCGCCGATCACGAGCGGATCTTCGACGAGTTCGAGCAGGTGAACGCAGGCCCGCGTGGCGACTCGATGCAGCGCGGCACGGGGCTCGGACTTCCGATATCGCGCCGGCTGGCGCGCCTCATGGGCGGCGACATCACGGTGATGAGCGAGCTGGGGAAGGGCGCGATCTTCACCCTCTGGCTACCCGTGGACCCGGCCGATCTCGCGGCTGCCCACGCCGCGGAGACGGTGCCCGAGCACCGGCACGCGAGCACGAGCTCGTGATGTTGCCGGTGATGTCGCCGCTGCGCTTTCCGCTCTAGTCGCCCTTGCGCAGTATGGACTTCATGCGCGCAATGAGCCCCCCGCGCTCCGGCTTGGCGGGCGGCGCCTCCACGGCCTCGCGCAGCTCCTTCGCGAAGGTGAGCACATCCGGATAGCGCTCGGCGGGATCGCGCGAAAGTCCCCTCATCACCACCGCCTCGACCACGGGCGGGACGGTAAGCCCCTTGCGCGCGGTGCTGAGTGGAATGGGCGGCTGCGAGAGGAGCTGCGTGAACATCTCGCGCTGCGACTTGGCCAGATAGGGGAGTGCTCCCGAGAGGAGGTAGTAGGCGATCGTCGCGAGGCTGTACTGATCGGCCGCGGGCGTGACGAGCTGGCCGGAGAGCGCTTCGGGGGCCACGTACATGAGCGTGCCCACGAAGAAGCCCGCCCTGGTGAGCCGCTCCTCGGGGGCGAGGTCGGCCTGGGCGGCGATCCCGAAGTCGAGAAGTTTGACCCGCTTCGTAGCCGGATCGTACATCAGGTTGTCGGGCTTCAGGTCGCGGTGGATGATCCCCGCGTCGTGGGCCGCCTTGACGGCATCGGCGATCTGGTAGACGATGTCGGCCGCTTCGGCGGGTGGAAGCGGAGCGTTACGTTTTGCGTAGCGCTCGAGGAGCTCGCCCGGCGCCCATTCGGTAGCGAGAAAGTGGAGGCCAGGATGCGGCTCGCCGATCTCGATGGTACGGATGACGTTGGGATGAACCACCTGCGTCCCGTACTCCGCTTCGCGCAGGAAGCGCGCGATGGCAGTGCGGTCGTTGCGCAGCTTCTCGCGCAGAACCTTCACCGCCACCGTACCGTGCTCGGGATGCTCGGCGCGGTACACGACGGCGGTACCTCCCTCACCGACCATATCGTGCAGCGTATACCCAGCGAGGGTCGTCCCCGTCAGATTCTCCCGGCTCACGGGGCCGAAGCTAACTGTCCAGCAGGGCGCGAGCAAGCAGATCGAGGGTGCTTCAGCCGTCATCCCGGCGAAGACGGGGACTGTCATTCCCGCGAAAGCGGGAATCCATTTTCCGACCGAGCAATATGGATTCCCGCTTTCGCGGGAATGACAGTCCCCGCTTTCGCCGGGATGACGGTGCCGGTTTTCGCGGGGACGACGGTGTCGGCTTTCGCGGGGATGACGCCGAGTCACTCATGAGAACAGCGTACAGGGGGGTGCTCGCGGTATGCGCGGTGTTCGCCGCGGCCGCCTGCTCATCACGGGCACATACGCTCGACACCGCGCCGGGCGTGGCACCCGACTCGTCCAGGCCGGGCGACATCCGCGACGTCGACCCGCGCGGCGTCTATCGCTCCGCGGGACTCATCGTGCACGGCGCGCCGCTCGGCTTCGTGGGAAGTGTGCGTTTTCTCGGGAGCGGTGATGCCGACAGCACGCTCGCGCTCGTGAGTCTCGCGCTCGCCAACCGCGCGCTGGAGTTCCGTCCGGAGGGAACGCTGCAGCGCGCCAGCTATACCGTCACGATCGACTTCCACGCTAAGGGTAGCGACTCCGTAGTGGCCAGCGCCCAGTCGCACGAGACCGTGCGCGTGGCATCGGCGAGAGAGGCCGGCTCGATGGAGCCGAACATCATCTTCCAGCGCTTCGTGCGCGTGCCGCCGGGCGAGTACACGATGCTCCTCAGCGTGCAGGATGATCGGTCGCCCGAGGCGGGGTGGGTAAGAGACAGCGTGATGGTGCCGAAGATCGGGACGCGATCGCTGTCGTCCATCGTGCCCGTATACAGCGCGGCGCCACGCGCGAGTGCGGACCGTGCGCCGTCGCTCATTGCGAACCCCGCCGCGACTGCGGTGTTCGGGCGCGACTCGCTGGCCAGGCTGTACATGGAGGGATACGGACTCCCCGACAGCGCGCGGATCGACATCTCGCTGCTCGATGATTCCGGCTCGAGTGTGCTCCGGGATTCGGTGATGCTCGGGAAGTCCGGTTCCGTGAGCGCGCTGGTGCACGAGATTCCCGTCGCGCACATCGGGCCCGGTCGCTTTACCGTGGTCGCGTCGCTCGAGGGGTCGGCCGACAGCGTGCGATCGCCGCTCTTCGTGAGCTTCGGCCCTGGTGTCGGGATCCTCTCCTTCGACGAGATGCTCCAGCGTCTTCGCTACTTCGCCACGCCGGAACAGCTGCGCGACCTCGGTGCGACGCCGCGCGCCGAGCGTGCCGCGGCGTGGGCGCACTTCTGGAAGGAGACCGATCCCGTGTCGGGCACACCCGAGCACGAGGGACTGCGCGACTACTTCGATCGCATCGCGAGCGCCAACCGGCGCTTCGCCGGCGAGGGTGGAGAGGGTTGGCTCACCGATCGCGGCAAGGTCTACGTGGCACTCGGTGCGCCCGACCGCATCGAGTCCGATGACGATCGCGGACCGGGCGCGCCCGCCGGCTCGCAGCGGTGGTACTACATCGACTACGACGTGCGTCTCGTCTTCGTATCGGGGATGGGCTTCGATCGCTGGCGGCTCACGCCGCAGAGCGAGCTCGATTTCGAGCACGCGCTGCAGCGCGCGCGGCTGCACTGAGTCGCTGCCGACCGGGATTCGTACGCACCCATGAGCGGAGCGTCCGAGCGACTCTCGCTGCGCCGCGAGGTTGCGCGGAAGGCGCTGCACCTCGTGTTCGTAGTGGTGCCGATTGCGTACGCGTTCGGCTTCCCGCGTCGCTGGCTGGTGACCGCACTCGGCGCCGCGGCCGTTGCGGCAGTGACCATCGAGCTGGCGCGTACCTGGCACGCACCCACACGCGAGCGCTTCGTACGCTGGGTGGGGGTATTGCTGCGCGAGCACGAGCACGTGCGCTGGTCGGGCGCTACGTGGATGGTGCTCTCGATGCTCGGCCTCGCGCTGCTCGCGCCGCACGGAGTGGCGGTGGCGGGGATGTGGGCCCTCTCGGCGGGTGATGCCGCGGCCGCGCTCGTGGGGCGCTCGCTCGAACGGAGGAAGGCGGGGCGGGTGACCGCTGATGTCATGCGTGGAGGCGCATTTGCTCCGCGGGCTGGAGGTGGCGGAAGTATGGGAGCGGAAGGAGTCGAGCGAGCGGGTGGAAAGACCATCCGCGGGAGCGTCGCGTGCTTCGTGGTCACTCTTGCCGGTGCCCTCCTTCTGGCGCGGCTCTTACCCGTGGAGAGCGTGCTGGCGGCCGTGCTCGCGACCGGCGCCGAGCGCTGGGGGGAGCCGGTGGATGACAACGTGCGGATAGCGGCGGCCGTGGCCCTGGGTATCCTGTTGTGGCACAATGTGTTCTCTTGACAAAAACGCAGGTTGAACCTATATAGGCGCTCGCAGGCCGCCGACGGTCTGCCCCGCACAACGCAGTGCAGGATCCGTTTGACCCCGCAGGAGGCAGCTCGAATGGCCAGAGGGAAAGTGAAGTGGTTCAATGATGCCAAGGGCTACGGCTTCATTGAGCAGGAGAGCGGTGAAGACGTCTTCGTGCATTTCTCGGCAATCGCGATGGACGGTTTCAAGACGCTCGCCGAGGGACAGGAAGTGGAGTTCGAGATCCAGAACGGCGACAAGGGCCTGCACGCGGCCAACGTTCAACGGGTCAGCTGAGCAACTTCCAAACGACGGGCCATTCGAGGTAGCTGCGCCCGCCCCGAAGAGGGGTGGTGAGCGTTTGCGCACATCGTAAACTGGTTCGCCTGAACACGCCTCGCTCGAAAGAGTGGGGCGTGTTTTTCTGATCCATGGGCCGCCATTAGAACATCTCCGCGAGACCCGTCAGACGGTGATTCGTATTCACGCCTCCGCGTGTGCTACGCGCGCTATCGTTTTTCTTCTCATCGCATCGGGTGGCGGCTGTCACTCCAGCGATGCCACCGCACCGCGCGAAGTGCGCATCCCCGCGACGCTGGCCATCTACGCCGGCGACGATCAGAGCTCAGTCGCCGGTAGCGCGGTACCAATCGCGCCGGCAGTGCAGGTCACCGACTCGAGTGGGCTTCCGGTTCAGTCGGTGACGGTGCATTTCAGGACTGCCATGTATAGCGGAAGTCTTACGGACTCCGTGCGTACCACCGATGCCAACGGAATCGCGACGGTCGGGAGCTGGACGCTGGGGGATGCGCTGGGAATGAACCGGCTCTGGGCAAGCGTGAATGGCCTCCCCGATGTCGAGTTCAATGCCAGGAGCACGAGTGGACCGGCTGTGTCGCTGGAGATCGTGAGTGGTGACGGACAGACCGGGCTCGTCGGGTCCATCATCGATGGCATCGGCTTTCTTCTCGAGGACGCTGGCGGAAGGCCAGTATCCATCCCTACGCAAGCCACGTTGGAAGTCACGCGTGGCGAAGGCATCATTGGCTCTGCCGTCGCGACCACGGCGGCCGACGGAACACTCCGGCTCCCACGCTGGACGCTGGGAAGTATCGGAGGCATCAACGAAGTGCGAGTCAATGTGGCCGGTGTGCAACCGGTGACGGTATCGGCGACAGCGGTCGGCTTCGCGTTGCGAGACGTGGTGGCCGGTGGTGAGCATGGCTGTGGGCTGAGCGCCGGAGGCCTGGCGTACTGTTGGGGCGCGAACGACGCGGGCCAGCTCGGCGATGGAAGCACTGCATCGAGCCCGAAGCCAATCGCGGTGAGCGGCACGAATGAGTATATCGCGCTCGCCGCCGGCGACCGCCACACGTGCGGTCTGCTGGTGGATCACTCCGTCGTGTGCTGGGGAGCCAACGAGTCGGGGCAGCTGGGCAATGGGACCACCGCATCGAGCAGCACTCCCGTGGAGGTGGCGAGCAGCGAGTCGTTCGACGTGATCGGAGCCGGAGGTGCGCACAGCTGCGCGATCAGCTCGGGGACGGAGGCGCGGGTCTTCTGCTGGGGGAGCAACGCGTCGGGTGAGTTGGGAGACGGCACGCTCACCGCGAGCTCCTCTCCCATACCGGTCCTCAGTGTGGGTAACGTCGTTGGCGTCACCGGCGGCGCGCTCGCAGCGGGTGCGAGCGCAACGTGCGCCCTCGTCAGCAACGGCTACGATTTCGTGCATCTCGCTACGTGCTGGGGGCGCATGCATCACCCGGATGGCAGCTCTACGGTGACGCTCACACCCACTGTGTTCTCTTCCGTGCTCAACCTGTATTCGATCGCTGCGGGAGGGGAGCACTTCTGTGGGGTGGAGGCGGATCTGCCCGGCTACACGCTTGGCGGAGCGATCTACTGCTGGGGGACGGGTGCGCTCGGCGCCGGTTCGGGCTCGCCGAGTGACGTGCCGCTGAAGGCCATGGACCGCGTGGGTACCGAGGATCGTATGGGCGTACTCGCTCTGGGAGGAGCTCACTCGTGCGCGGCCTGGCGCTCGCACGGGGCGCAGTGCTGGGGGAGTAACGCTGCGGGGCAGCTCGGCAGTGGAACGAGGGATGATCGCGGAACCGCGGGTGCCGTGATCGCCGAGCCGCCTGCGCCGGGTGGCGTGTCGTTCTCACGTAACGCATTCCGTACGATCGCCGCGGGGAGCGCGCATAGCTGCGGAGTTGGGTTCTCGGGTTTACCGCTGGTCGGGCCGGTTCTCTGTTGGGGGAGCAACGAGTCCGGGCAGCTGGCCAATGGCACTACCACTGCTCGCCTCTACCCTACGCCGATCACGCCACCGGATCCGCGGGATCCCTAGTATCCGATCGCTCACCACCCCTGTGGCTGCATCGTCTTTCACGTGGGCAGAGGTGGTGGCGTGGGCCGTCCGAACCGTTCCTATTCCCATCTTCCAGCTCAGGGAACCCCCTCCTCCTCTCGCCCGTTCTCGAATACCGTTCTGCAGCAATCGAGGTGATACGAATGATCGACGAGACGGACGCTGCGGTCTCTTTCTCTCCACGGCCGCTCCTTGACTGATACAGCTGTACGAGCCCCATCGCGCGCCAGACTGATCGCCGGCTTCGCCACGGTCTACGTCCTCTGGGGATCCACCTATCTCGCCATCCGCATCGGGGTCGAGACGATCCCGCCCTTCATCATGGGCTCGATCCGCTTCCTGGTTGCGGGGAGCGTGCTCTACTTCCTCGTGCGCCCGCGTGAGCGGCCCACGCTCGCCCAGTGGAAGGCGGACACGGTAGTCGGCGTACTCCTTCTCGTCTTCGGGAACGGAGCGGTGATGTGGGCGGAGCAGAAGATGCCGAGCGGGATAGCTTCGCTGATCGTGGCCGTGGTGCCGCTCTGGATGGTGCTCCTCGACTGGGCGCGCAGAGGCGGAAGGCGTCCCACGGCCATCGTGATGGTGGGAGTGGTACTCGGGCTGGGGGGGCTCGCGATACTGGTCAATCCGTTCGCTCCGTCCACCACCGAGGTTGACAGCCTGGGCGTACTGGCGCTACTGGGTGGGTCGCTCTCGTGGGCCGTGGGGTCGCTCTACTCGAAGCATGCGTCGCATCACCCGAAGCCGCTCGTCTCTCCTGCGATGCAGATGCTGGCAGGCGGTGCCGGGCTCGCCATCCTCTCCGTGCTGAGTGGCGAGCTCACCCGCTTCCGCCCGGAGGCGGTCGCGACGCACTCGATGCTCGCCGTGCTCTACCTGGTTATCTTCGGATCGCTGGTGGGATACAGCGTCTACATCTGGCTTCTGCGCGTGGCCACGGCGTCGGCGGTCTCCACCTACGCCTACGTGAACCCGGTGGTCGCGGTTTTCCTGGGCTGGCTCATCCTATCCGAGCCGATCACGGCGCGCACGCTCCTGGCGGCAGCGGTGATCGTTGGTGCAGTGGCGCTCATCACGCGTGGCTCGGGGCGCGAGCGGCGCGACGCGGACGAGCCGGAGAGAGCTCACCGCGCGGTCGCTGGCGATCGCGCCGCGCGTGACATGGTGAAGGAGAAGCGAGTCGCGAAGACGCCGAAGTCGGCGGCGTGAGTGAATCGGAGCTGGGAGGACGGGACCGACGCAGACAGGCTCGAAAATGTCCATCGTGACGCGGACGCTCCGCGCAAATCACGCAATGATCCTTCTCTCTGACATCCGCCGTACGGCGCCAACGCTCGGTCTCACCGCCGCGGCTTTCGCCCTGACACTCGTTTTCGCCGCCGCACTCCCCGCGCAGCGCCCCACGCTCTCGCGCAACGTTCTCCAGTACGTGGCGATCGATACGCCGACGGTCGCGCTCACGCACGTCCGCGTGATAGATGGCACCGGCGCTCCGGCGCGTGAGAACCAGACACTCATCATCCGCGACGGACGCATCGCCGCGCTCGGTGATGCGGCGTCCATCCAGCTACCCACCGGCGCCCAGGTCCTCGACCTCACCGGCAAGTCGGTGATCCCCGGGCTCGTGATGCTGCACGAGCACCTCTACTACCCCACGGGCCCGGGTGTCTACGGGAACCTCTCGGAGAGCTTCACGCGGCTCTACCTCGCCGGCGGCGTCACCTCGATGCGCACCGGCGGAAACGCGAACGGTTACGGCGAGATCGGCATCGCAGGCGCCATCGAGCGCGGCGAGAAGCCGGGCCCGTGGATCGACGCCACAGCGCCCTACCTGCAGGGACCGGGACTCGGCATCGGACAGATGTACGAGCTGAAGGATGCCGACGACGCGCGCCGCATGGTGAACTTCTGGGCCGACGCGGGCGCCACCTCGTTCAAGGCGTACATGAACATCACGCGCGCCGAGCTGCGAGCGGCGGTGGAGGAGGCGCACAAGCGCGGGATGAAGATCACCGGGCATCTCTGCTCGGTCACCTACCGCGAGGCGGTGGATGCGGGGATCGATGACCTGGAGCACGGCTTCTTCGTCGCCACGGACTTCGTGAGCGACAAGGAGCCGGACGTCTGTCCGGGTCAGGCCAAGGGGATGGCCGCGCTCGCGCAGGTCGACTCGAGCGATGCGCGCTTCAAGGATCTGGTGTCGTATCTCGTCGCCCACCATGTAGCCGTTACTTCCACGCTCACGGTGTTCGAGACCTTCGCTCCGGGGCAGCCGGAGCCACCCGGGCTCGAGGTGCTCGACCCGATCCTGCGCGAGCGCTTCGCGCAATTCCGCGCGAGGGTCGAGAGCAACCCACAGTCGGTGTACAGGACGCTCTTCGACAGGGAGCGCGCCATGGAAGTCGCGTTCGTCCGCGCGGGCGGACTCCTCGTGGCGGGCACCGATCCCACGGGCGGTGGCGGCGTCATTCCCGGCTACTCCGATCAGCGCCAGGTGGAGCTCCTCGTGGGGAGCGGCTTCACTCCCCTCGAGGCGATAAGGATCTGCACGCTGAACGGTGCCACCTACCTCGGCCGCGCCGACGAGATCGGCGCGGTTGCGACAGGGAAGCGAGCGGACCTCGTGGTGATCGATGGCAACCCCGCGGCGAGGATCTCCGACATTCGCAAGGTGGAGATGGTCTTCAAGGAGGGCGTCGGCTACGATCCCGCGAAGCTCATTGCGTCGGTGAAAGGACAGGTGGGGTTGTACTGAACATGGATCCCCGCTTTCGCGGGGATGACTTTCCACCGTCATTCCCGCGCAAGCGGGAATCCATGTTGGGTTGGGTAAGATGGATTCCCGCTTTCGCGGGAATAACTGTATCTCGGGGAGTCCACCGCTCTGGTGCTCCCTCTCTCGTGCGGCGACTTTTCGCGCATGGATATCTCGCCACCGCCCTCTCCGCGCCTCTTCCTCATTGACGGCTACGCGCTCATCTACCGCGCGTTCTTCGCCCTCATCTCGCGACCGCTCACGACGAGCCGCGGCGAGAACACCTCGGCCGCGTGGGGGATCGTCAACTTCCTCCAGCGGCTGATCGAGCAGCACAAGCCGGAGTACCTGGGGTGGGTTCTCGACTCGGGACTCTCCTTCCGCCACACTCGCTACCCGGCCTACAAGGCCACTCGCGAGAAGCTCGGCGAGGAGCTCCAGGCCGACTTCGACCGCGGGATGGAGCGGATAGGCGAGCTCCTCTCCGCCTATAACGTCCCCGTGTTGTCCATGGAGGGCTTCGAGGCCGATGACGTGATCGGCACGCTTGCACGACGCGGCGCCGAGCAGGGTGTGAACGTGGTGGTGGTCTCGGGCGACAAGGACTTCTACCAGCTCATCGCGCCCA